>NZ_PVZR01000069.1:0-892 GCF_003024455.1 Ensifer sp. NM-2 | reverse complement strand
GCTTAAGCGAGCGCAGCTCCTTTGTTAAATTCCTGGTGCCGCTCAGAAAAAAGAACTGGTTCGTCTACGCCAAGCCACCCTTCGCCGGACCCGAGGCCGTTCTGGCGTATCTGTCGCGCTACACCCATCGCGTCGCCATCTCCAACAGCCGGCTGATCGCGCTCGATGGCTCTGGTGTGACGTTCCGCTACAAGGACTACCGTCGCAGCGGTGACGAGCGTTATCGGGCCATGACGCTCGATCCAGATGAATTCATTCGCCGCTTCCTGCTTCACGTGCTGCCCATGGGCTTCCATCGCATCCGACACTATGGACTGCTTGCCAGCGCCGGCCGCGCGGCAAATGTCGCCCGCGCCCGCGTGCTTCTCGCCGCGCCCCAGCCTGAAATCGGCCGATCCGATGATGCCGATACTGCTGCCCCACCAGACTGGCGGCCGCCCTGTCCGTGCTGCGGCGGGCGCATGATCATCATCGAGACCTTCGAGCGCGACAACCACGCCCAAGCACCGCCATCCGCCGCCTCAACAACAAGGCCCCAAACGCCATGACCGCGACCCGCCCGTCACGCACCATTCCTGCCCAGGAACCTCATCGTCCCCGGAAGGATAACTTCGTCCGCCCGCGTCGAACGTCGCAACTAAACACACCAAATCGACCTCGCCGGAACCACCAGGCCGCAGCATGCGCGGCACCGGCGAAGTTCGCTCCGACCTCACCATGATCATTACCACCCCTCAGCCGCACTTCGGCCGAACACCACCCAACGAAAACGACAAATCCCCATAGACCGGCAACCGCGCTTTCCATCCCGCGGGTTCTTTCACTGGAGGCTTTCGGACGCCGGCCCGAGCCAGGCCAACGCGTGGAGCGCCAGCATCCGAAACCCATCACA
>NZ_PVZR01000068.1:0-907 GCF_003024455.1 Ensifer sp. NM-2 | reverse complement strand
GTCAACGCGGACTGGGTCATGCGGATGAACATCCTGCCGGCCAAGAAGGCCGCCTCCAGGAACAAGCGCGCTGAAGAGAAGCTCAACGACGAGTACAACCAGCAGTCCGGGGACTCCCACGCCATCACCGGCGGCTCCACCCGACTGGACCGGATCGCTGAGGACCTCACCGCCTACCACGCGGCCCTGAACAGCTCAGAGTCCGAGGTCTCCGTCGACGCCGCGGTGATCTTCGCTGTCGGCGCGCCCACGGCAGAGATCGCCCAGGACCATGCCAACGCCATCGTGCGCGCCTACGAGTCCCGCGAGTTCAAGGTCACCACCCCCCTTGGATACCAGGAGGAGCTGTGGTGGGCCGCTCTGCCTGGCACCCCGAGCTCGGCGACGGTGAAGAAGCTGGAGCTGCTGGCCACCGGGCGGCACCTGGCCTTCGGGGTCCCGCTGGTCACCGACGCGCTGGGCACCCGCAAGGGTTTCCGCCTGGGAGTGAACATCTCCAGCTCGCGCCGCTCACCGGTCTTCATGGACATCGGCGGCCTGATGGAGGCCGACATGTCCGGCTCCTTCGCCGTCACCGGGGAGAACGGCTCCGGCAAGTCCACCCTGCTCAAGATCGTCGCCGGCAACGTCTTCGACCGTGGCGGTCAGGTGGTGGCCATCGACCGCTCGGACAACACGGAATGGGCAGAGCTAGGAACACTGCTCACCGAGGCCACCGGCATCGAACCGACCGTGGTAGAGCTGAGCAACACCCACTGGTCCCTGGACCCCCTGCGTCTGTTCCCACCGGCTAACGCCGCACGCGTGACCCGGTCCCTGTGCTCGGTCCTGCTGGGCTTCGAGGCCAACTCCCCCGAGGGCCGCCTTCTCGGCCAGGTGCTGCACCCCGACTACGCGGCCACCCATC
>NZ_PVZR01000067.1:0-915 GCF_003024455.1 Ensifer sp. NM-2 | reverse complement strand
TCGTATGGGGCGAGAATATCCATGAGCAGACCAATGAGGTGGTCAGGAGCATCTATCCGAACGGGATGCACAACACCATCGCGGCGGCGCTGAACACGGACGTTTCGATCGAGGCAACGACGGCGACGCTGCAGGAACCGGAGCATGGCCTGAGCGAGGAGCGACTGGCGAAGACCGATGTGCTTCTGTGGTGGGGGCACAAGGACCACGGCGCCGTCAGCGACGAGGTCGTCGAGCGCGTTGCCAAGCGCGTCTGGGAAGGCATGGGCCTGATCGTCCTGCATTCCGGCCATTTCTCCAAGATCTTCAAGCGGCTGATGGGCACGCCCTGCGCATTGAAGTGGCGCGAGGCCGGCGAGCGTGAACGTCTGTGGGCGATCAACCCGCGTCATCCGATCGCCGAGGGGATCGGCGAGAACTTCGTGCTTGAGAACGAAGAGATGTATGGCGAGCAGTTCTCCGTGCCGGAACCGCTGGAGACGGTGTTCATCTCCTGGTTTGCCGGCGGTGAAGTGTTCCGTTCGGGTCTCACCTGGCGTCGGGGCGCCGGCAACATCTTCTATTTCCGCCCGGGTCACGAGACCTATCCGACCTATCACGACGCCAATGTGCAGAAGGTGCTGCGCAATTCGGTCAAGTGGGCCTACAACGCCGACAACCGCTACACGGCGATCCATGACGCACCGAACGTTCCGGTCGAAAAGGCGCTGGAGCCGATCGTCGAGCGCGGGCCGAAGCTGCACCAGGCCGGCGAAGCGGGTTACAGGTGAGCATCATGCGTCTTCTCGTTGTTGGAACCGGCGGCATGGCCAACAGCCATGCCCAAGCCTTCGCTCAGATCGAAGGCGTGGAAATGGTGGGAGCGGTCGATGTCGACCCCAAGCGCGCCAAAGGCTTTGCCGAGAAACACGGCAT
>NZ_PVZR01000066.1:0-919 GCF_003024455.1 Ensifer sp. NM-2 | reverse complement strand
CTCAAAGGGGTCCGTCACAAGTATTGTGTCGTCCCGCTCCGGGCTGGTCGAAAGAAGAGCCACCGGTGCACCGATGAGTTCCTCGACCTGGCGAACATACTTGATCGCCTGTGCCGGAAGATCTGCCCAGCTGCGTGCGCCGACAGTCGATTCCTTCCAGCCTTCAAGTGTAATATAGACTGGCTTTGCCGAAGCTTGCTGCGCCTGGCTTGCCGGAAGATGATCGATCTGCTGTCCGTCGAGAGTATATCCGACGCAAATCTTCAGTTCATCAAGGCCATCGAGCACGTCGAGCTTGGTCAGCGCGATGCCGGTGATGCCGTTGGCAGCGACCGACTGGCGCACGAGCGCAGCATCGAACCAGCCGCAGCGGCGCTTGCGTCCGGTAACGGTGCCGAATTCGTGGCCGCGCTCGCCGAGGAACTGGCCGATCTCGTCGTGCAGTTCGGTCGGGAACGGGCCCTCGCCGACGCGGGTCGTATAGGCCTTGGTGATACCGAGAATGTAGCCGAGCGAGCCCGGGCCCATGCCCGAACCGGCGGCGGCCTGACCTGCAACGGTGTTGGACGAGGTTACGAACGGATAGGTGCCATGATCGATGTCGAGAAGCGTGCCCTGCGCGCCTTCGAACAGGATGCGGGCGCCCTTGCGCCGCGCCTTGTCGAGCAGCACCCAGACGGTTTCCATGAACGGCAGTACCTTGTCGGCAACCGAAGACAGCTCGAGCATGATCGCGTCATGGCTGATTTCCGGTTCGCCGAGGCCACGACGCAGCGCGTTGTGGTGCGTCAGCAGGCGATCGACCTTGGCCGGCAGGGTTTCGAGATCGGCAAGGTCCATCACGCGGATCGCACGACGGCCGACCTTGTCTTCATAGGCCGGGCCGATGCCGCGGCGGGTGGTGCCGATCTTGGTGCCG
>NZ_PVZR01000065.1:0-954 GCF_003024455.1 Ensifer sp. NM-2 | reverse complement strand
CGTCGACATCCGCGTCATCCAGGTCCTGCTCGGCCATGCCAAACTTGATACGACCGCGCTCTATGCCCGCGTCGCCACCAAGACCATCCGCGCCGTGATGAGCCCGCTCGACCGGATCAGACTTCTGCCAGAGAACGAGACCAGACCGGACGCGTGACGCGTGGCGGTGAGCCGCCCGTTACTAGAGGTCGCCGATATCTTCCACCGCCATGGCGCCGCCTGGCGCGCGACCCATGCCGGTCACTTGAGCCTCGGCCAGTTGAAGGTAATGTCGGCGATCGAGAGCTGCCGCACCGCAGCCCTCGGCGGTCACGTCGAGGCATGCGAGGACTGCGGCCATAGCCGCATCGCCTATAACAGCTGCCGCAATCGTCACTGCCCCAAGTGCCAGGGTGCGGCGGCAAGGGAATGGCTCACCGCGCGCCAGGCCGATCTGCTGCCCGTCGGCTATTTCCATGTTGTCTTCACGCTACCGGTCGAGGTCGCCGACATCGCCTATCACAACAAGAGGATAATCTATGATCTCCTCTTCCGTGCCGCCTCGCAGGCCATGCTCACCATCGCGGCCGATCCCAAGCACCTGGGCGCACGCATCGGCATCACCGCCGTGCTGCATACGTGGGGCTCGGCGATGACCCATCATCCGCATGTGCACATGATCGTGCCCGGCGGCGGCATCGCGCTCGATGGTGAGCGGTGGGTGTCATGCCGACCCGGCTTCTTCCTGCCCGTGCGCGTGCTCTCAAGGCTGTTCCGCCGCCTCTTCCTGGCGAAGCTCACTGAGGCCCATGCCGCCGGCCAGCTGAAGTTCTTCGGCGATCATGCTGGCTTAAGCGAGCGCAGCTCCTTTGTTAAATTCCTGGTGCCGCTCAGAAAAAAGAACTGGTTCGTCTACGCCAAGCCACCCTTCGCCGGACCCGAGGCCGTTCTGGCGTATCTGTCGCGCTACACCCA
>NZ_PVZR01000064.1:0-971 GCF_003024455.1 Ensifer sp. NM-2 | reverse complement strand
CCGTATCCGGCGCCGCAGTGGCCTTCGATATCCCAGTAATGCTGGCGGCCGCAGTGGCACTACTGCCGATCGCGTTCACGGGCTTCGCGGTGGCGCGTTGGGAGGGCGGCTTGTTCGTGGTGTTGTACGCCGCCTACACCGGATACCTTGTGCTGGCTGCCACAGCGCACGATGCACTGGAGGGATTCACCGTAGCCATGGCGTGGTTCGTGCTGCCGTTAATCGCACTGACGCTCATTTCCTTTACAGCCTACGAAATCGGGCTCCGCAAGGGACGCCGAGACCTGGACCAGACCACTGGGCTGACCCCGTTTCGTAGGTCCAGTCGTTATGAGAGTCGTCCTGTTGCCCGCGGTCGCGGGCAGGGAGACTGGTCAGATCATGACGAACAGCAGGAAGCGTCACACCCCCGAGCAGGTCGTCCGTAAGCTCGGGCAGGCCGACAGGATGCTCGCCGATGGTCAGGACGTCGCGGCGGTGTGCCGGGAGCTCGGGGTGTCCGAGCAGACGTACTACCGGTGGCGGAACCAGTACGGCGGCCTCAAGGCCGACGACGCAAAGCGCCTGAAGGAGCTGGAGAAGCAGAACGCGACCCTGAAGCGTCTGCTCGCGGAAGCGGAGCTGGAGAAGGCCGCGCTCAAGGAGCTGGCTGAGGGAAACTTCTAAGCCCGGACAGGCGCCGCGCCGCCGTCGATCACCTCAAGCGCAAGTTGCGGGTGAGCGAACGGATGGCGTGCCGTCTGGTCGGGCTGAGCCGCTCCGCGTACCGGCGACCGCTCAAGGGCGACACGGTCGCGGACCCGGATCGGGCGCTCAGGGAGTGGCTGCGCGCCTGGGCGAAGGACCATCCCCGCTACGGGTATCGGCGGGCGTATCACGACGCCCGCGCCGAGGGGTGGGTGGTGAACCACAAGAAGATCCAACGCCTGTGGCGTGACGAAGGGCTCCGGGTCCCGCAGCGGCGTCGACGC
>NZ_PVZR01000063.1:0-985 GCF_003024455.1 Ensifer sp. NM-2 | reverse complement strand
CTCGGAGATGCCCTCCCGGCCGGCCAGCTCATCGGCGTAGCGATCCGAGGCCCGGTCGCGCAGGGTCTTGACGATCGACCAGAACGCGCGCATCTCGGTGTCCGGGGAGGTCCGGGCGGCCTCTGGTGCCGGCGAGGCCTCCAGAGACGGCTCCTGCACGGCGGAGGGCGCCGGGATGGTGCGTTCCGTGACGGGCGTGACCGAGTTCAGCTGCGATCCGAGCGGGCGGCTCAGATGGGCCCCCGCCGCTGCCGGGATCAGCGAGACCCGATCGGTCTTCTGCGCCGGCGCCCCGGTCAGGTACGGGCTGTTGAGCAGGTCCAGGGAGGTGTCGTCGCGGCCGGTGTTGCTCATCGTTCCCCCTGCATGGGCTCGGTCTTCTCGATGATCTCTCGCCGGCTCAGCAACGCGTCCCCGAGCGAGGCGTTCAGGGCCTGGACCGCGCGGGTGTAGGGGCGCAGGCGCAGGTGGGACACCCGGGCCCCCCCGCCGAAGTGTGCTGCGGCCTCAGCTGCATGGGGCAGTCGCCCACGCACCGGGGCGCCCAGGACGGTGGCAACGTCCTTGGAGGGCAGTCGCTGGGCTCGATCCTCCACGAGCGTCAGCGACAACGAGTCCCCGATCCCTCGCTCAGCGCGGGCAGTGACCAGCTCAGGCAGGTAGGAGCGTGTGGCGGCCACGGAGACCAGATCGCTGCGCAGCACCACGTTCAGGTGATCGGCTTCGGTCCACAGGCTCTCTCGCCCGTAGGGGGCCTCGGCGCGGCCGGCGTCGATGATCACGTCGACGTCCTGTTCGGAGATCCGGCGCAGCACGGCGAACAAGTCGGCCCAGAACGAGCGCATCCCGCGCGCGGCACGGGGCTCGGCGATCGCCGGCAGCAACCAGCGGGCGGTGGCCGCCTCGGACCCGGAGAGCTCCACCGCTTGGTCCCAGACGTCCTGCTCCGAGATCGTGCGGTGGAACGATGCCTGGGCCACACCGA
>NZ_PVZR01000062.1:0-1021 GCF_003024455.1 Ensifer sp. NM-2 | reverse complement strand
GGGTGTTGACGACCGCGCCGATCGTCAGGCCATGGTCCTTGCAGTACCGAAGCGATGCCAACGTATCGGCGGTTTCGCCGGACTGCGAGATGAACAGCGCGGCCGACTGCGGCGACAGCGGGATTTCCCGGTAGCGGAACTCGGAGGCGACGTCGATTTCGACCGGCAGGCGGGCGTAACGCTCGAACCAGTATTTGCCGACGAGGCCGGCGAGATAGGCGGTGCCACAGGCGGAGATCGCCAAACTTGGTACACCGGCAAAATCGATTGAAGCCGTTGTGGCCTTCACCCGGTTTGCGGCAAAATCGATATAGTGGCCGAGCGCATGCGAGATCACCTCCGGCTGCTCATAGATTTCCTTTTCCATGAAGTGCCGGTGGTTGCCCTTGTCGATCATGTAGGCGGCAGCCATCGAGACCTGCCGCGGGCGGTCGACGGCATTGCCGGCGAGATCGAAGATATGGGCGCCGTTGGCGCCGATCACGGCCCAGTCGCCATCGATCAGATAGGTGATCTCATTGGTAAACGGCGAGAGCGCGATGGCGTCGGAACCCAGGAACATCTCGCCCTTGCCGTGGCCGATCGCCAGCGGCGGGCCGTTGCGGGCCGCCATGATGGTAGACGGGTCGTCCTGAAACAGAATGGCAAGCGCATAGGCACCTGTTACACGCTTTAGCATCGCATGCATGGCTTCACGCCGGCCGAGGCCGTCGCGACGGAACTTTGCCAGAAGATGCGCCACGACTTCCGTGTCGGTCTGCGTCTCGAATGTCGCACCGTCGGCGATCAGTTCGTCCTTCAGCTCGGAGAAGTTCTCGATGATGCCGTTGTGGACCACGGCAACGCCATCGGTGAAATGCGGATGGGCATTGCGCTCGGTCGGGGCGCCGTGCGTCGCCCAGCGGGTGTGGGCGATGCCGATCATGCCGGCCAGCGGCTCCTCGCGCAGCCGGGCCTCCAGATTGACCAGCTTGCCTTCCGCCCGGCGGCGCTCAAGCGTACCGGCATTGATGGTCGCAAC
>NZ_PVZR01000061.1:0-1034 GCF_003024455.1 Ensifer sp. NM-2 | reverse complement strand
CGCAAAATCATCGCCTACATGAATGCCGAGCTTGGCGCCGGCTTCGTGACGGACGAAGGCCTCGTCGGCGGTTCTGCCTATGACGCCCACGGCCAGGCGATTTCGGAAGGGGACATGGCCAAGGCGCTTGCAGCCGACGCCGTGCTGTTTGGTGCCGTCGGCGGTCCGAAGTGGGATGCCGTGCCTTACGAGGTCCGTCCCGAAGCCGGTCTCTTACGCCTGCGCAAGGACCTGCAGCTGTTTGCCAACCTGCGCCCGGCCATCTGCTATCCGGCGCTTTCCGCCGCATCGTCGCTGAAGCCGGAACTGGTCGAAGGCCTCGACATCCTGATCGTGCGCGAGTTGACCGGCGGTGTCTATTTCGGCGAGCCGAAGGAAATCATCGATCTCGGCAACGGCCAGAAGCGCGGCATCGACACCCAGGTCTACGACACCTACGAGATCGAGCGCATCGCCGGCGTTGCCTTCGAACTGGCCCGCACCCGCAACAACCGCGTCTGCTCGATGGAAAAGCGCAACGTCATGAAGTCGGGCGTGTTGTGGAACCAGGTGGTGACCGAAACCCACAAGGCGAAATATTCCGATGTCCAGCTCGAGCATATGCTGGCCGATGCCGGCGGCATGCAGCTGGTGCGCCAGCCCAAGCAGTTCGACGTCATCGTCACCGACAACCTGTTCGGCGACATGCTGTCGGACGTGGCGGCGATGCTGACCGGCTCGCTCGGCATGCTGCCTTCGGCCTCGCTCGGTGCACCGGATGGTGTCACCGGCAAGCGCAAGGCGCTCTACGAGCCGGTGCACGGTTCGGCCCCTGACATTGCCGGCAAGGGCATCGCCAACCCGATCGCCATGATCGCCTCGTTTGCCATGTGCCTGCGCTACTCCTTCAACCTGGTGACGGAAGCCGACAACCTGGAAAAGGCGATCGCCACCGTGCTCGACAAGGGCATCCGCACCGGCGACATCATGGCCGAAGGCGCACGCCAGGTCGGAACCGTCGAAATGGGCGAAGCCATCCTCTCCGAGTTCAAGGC
>NZ_PVZR01000060.1:0-1053 GCF_003024455.1 Ensifer sp. NM-2 | reverse complement strand
GTTTTCTCTTCCTGTGGGTACTGAGATGTTTCACTTCCCCACGTTCCCTCCACCCGGTCTATGTGTTCAACCGGGGGTCACACGACACGTCGTGCGGGGTTTCCCCATTCGGAAATCCTGGTCTCAACGTCCGGTTATCGACTCCACCAGGCTTATCGCAGATTCCCACGTCCTTCTTCGGCTCCTGTTGCCAAGGCATCCACCATGCGCCCTTGGAAACTTTCACACACAATGAAAGTCCTCAAATGAGCAATATCTAACTAAGATGTCATTCTCGGCATCACCACACCTCACACACCACCCCAGGGGGGAACAGTGCGATCAACGATGCAGCAACAAAAAATAAGATGCTCGCGTCCACTATGCAGTTCTCAAACAACAACCCACACCCCATCCACCAACCCCACAGGCCAGCTTCACAAGGCACGGACACCAGAAACAACAACCCCAACCCTCACAGGTCAGGGCACCTGCTGTTCCAGGACCCAACAGTGTGCCAACACCAGCTCGCAGCCACCAACACCACCCATTCCAACCACACCCGCAAAGGCATGACGTACTCGAGCACTGCCGGCACCACCACTGGCACCATTCATTGATGTTCCACCCATGAGCAACCCGCCATCACACACGCGGTGATGCAACGGGCACTGATGCTCCTTAGAAAGGAGGTGATCCAGCCGCACCTTCCGGTACGGCTACCTTGTTACGACTTAGTCCCAATCGCTGGTCCCACCTTCGACGGCTCCCCCCACAAGGGTTAGGCCACCGGCTTCGGGTGTTACCAACTTTCGTGACTTGACGGGCGGTGTGTACAAGGCCCGGGAACGTATTCACCGCAGCGTTGCTGATCTGCGATTACTAGCGACTCCGACTTCATGGGGTCGAGTTGCAGACCCCAATCCGAACTGAGACCGGCTTTTTGGGATTAGCTCCACCTCACAGTATCGCAACCCATTGTACCGGCCATTGTAGCATGCGTGAAGCCCAAGACATAAGGGGCATGATGATTTGACGTCGTCCTCACCTTCCTCCGAGTTGACCCCGGCAGTC
>NZ_PVZR01000005.1:0-408740 GCF_003024455.1 Ensifer sp. NM-2 | reverse complement strand
TAGCGGGTGGCTACGCGCCGAAACTGCTTGAGCTTGTTGAACAGGCGCTCGATACGGTTTCGATCCTTATAGGCCCGAAAGTCGCAGACGGGCGGCTCTTTTCGATTTGCCTTCGGCGGTATAACGGCCCTGATCCCGTGGGTCAGCAGTTCTTCACGCAGGAAGTCGCTGTCATAGCCCTTGTCAGCGAGAAACAATCTCGGTTTGCCAACTGGCATTGCTAGCAAGCCCGGAATGGCATTGTAGTCCGATGCTTCGCCACCCGTCAGGATGAAGCCGAGAGGGCGTCCTTGACCGTCTGCGCGGGCGTGGATTTTTGTCGTAAAGCCACCGCGTGATCGACCAAAAGCCTCCTTATAAGTCCCCCTTTAGCGCCCGCTGCCTGTGAATGGCCTCGAACCGTGGTGCTGTCGATCATGTGCTGCCGTAGCGCTCGTGCATGTCGCGCCAGGGGCAGCCGATCCGCAGAACATGCAGCATTCCGTTGAGATATCGCCGGTTGTCATGAGAGGGCCGAGACTTCCTGCCGCGCTCGGTAGGCAGCAGCCCCTCAATGATCCTCCATTCCAAATCCGTCAGATCGCCACGCGCCAAACCCGCCTCCTAAAAGACAGTTTTGAATCATGCTTCCACTGATTTGGGAATCCAGTTTGTCAACAGGACCTAATTCGCCGGTTGGTGGGGTAAAACTCAGTTCAGCCACAGCCGATAATCTCCGCGAGACTTGTTCCGGTCGGATGGGCGCTCTTGATAACCGAAGGGCTCGCTATACTGCGGAATCAACCCTAGGCATGTATGAACCATTATCTATTTGGGCGCGGACATATGTCGCTATGTCGGCGCGCACAGATGTGGGACTTCCAGCCTCACCATCCCGCCCTGGCCAGCGATCGATGATGTCGTAGAACGCTGAAGGTTTCGAATGCGACAACTGACTATTGCCGAAACACAATGCATGCCTTTCCTTCGGCATCTAAGAACTCGTCGAATAAGAGAAATGATTTCTGACCTCCCCTACCTGCCGGCCAAGGGTCCTGGACCCAGAGCCTCCTGCCCTTGCCATCATCGGAATACCCGGACACGACGTAGTAGTGGATCGTGCTTCCCACGACGAATACGCGGTCGTTATCGATTTCTGCGCGGACATCTTCCCAGGTCGGCTTGGCGATGAATTGCCCGCCAGTGGCGTCATGGTTGAACGCATTCCATTGACCGCGCACCAGCTCGACAATTTTGCTCTTGTGGTTTTCGCCAACATCCTCGGTGACGTCAGCTGAGCTGTCGAGTACCTGAGCCAGGTCCCACTTTTCAGCGAGGCTCAAGTCCGCCTCCGCAAGCGCTGCAGTGCTAGCCCGTGCTATTTCGTATTGTGACATCTGCTGCAAACCGTAATATTGCCGCACCATCACTTCGGCTGCAGCGAAGCACCAACTTGGCGTTTCCTGAGCAATCAATGTCGGGGAATTGCTGACTGACGGCATCTCAAATTTCCTCCAGAAACAAACTGAATCAAAACGGCTGATTGTGTTTTCGCAACAAAGTAGATTGAGGGGCGGGTCCCGCCCCTCAACTCGCCCTCTAGAAAAGTGCGTCGATGGGCTCGCTGCCGAGCAGGGCATCAAACTTGTAGAGAGCAGACTTGAGCGAAATTAGCTCCGAACCGGACGCATCAATGTCAACGATCCGGGGTTGAGCGTCGTTCAACTCTTGGACGACATCAGCGACGGAAACGATGTTGATCTCGATTCCCTCGCACATGGCCTGCAATTTCCCGTAGAATAGAGAAATGTCCGTAAAATACGCCAGCTTACGTCGCGCCGCCTTTTCATTCTGGTGAAGAGTGTCTTCCGCCACCTCTAACTGCTTGATAGTGCGGGTGTACTCATCCCTCTGGCTTTGCAAACTTGACAACAAGTCACGAGTTGCATTGAGCCGCCCTTCATCACTTTCACGCTCTTGCCGATATCTTTGCCTCTCGTCGTTCAGTGAGCGAATTCGGGCCTCGTCCTTGTCGACCAGGGTGATGATCCCCATGATTGCACGGTCGAGCCCGAGACAAAAAATTGACCTGACGATGCTCGCCGCCGAACTGTCGTTTAGCTCGTCGAGTTTTCGGCGATGATGGGCGAGTTCGACCTCGGCGGCTCTCATCTGATCGACCAGCTGCGCGATCCGCTGATTGAGAAGTTCAGCGTCCTGCTCATCCTTGTGGATCTCGATGCTGACCTTGGCAATCTCCTGTTGGATCCCGGTAATCTTTTGGTTCAACAGACCCAGATCGGATATGATCGATTTCACGAGCTCCGAGGTAACCTGTTGTTCCTTGGCATACATGCGCTCACCAAGCTTGGCTTGGGAGTGCAGATAGTCCACGGCATCCGACATCGCCAAAATCGATGCCGTGGCTTCCTCCGTCTTTTGCTCCTTCAAAAGCTCCGAGGCTTGCGTCAGCTGTTGAAGAATTGTCTTGAATTCGACAACCTGCTGGCTGCCGGTTCGTTCATTTCCCACGATTGCAACGTTGTTCATGATGTGTCTCCTGCTGCAAGCATTGAGGATTAGGCCGCGTGAGCCTGCTCGATCAAAGCACGCTGTTGTTCGAGTTCGATGGTGGCACGGCGGGATTCAGACAGGTCCTGCTCGACGATGATGCTGAGATTTCTCGCAAGCTCTGGCGCCCGGCGAATGGCCTCTTCGATGGTCGGTGAATCCTGCAGGTACTTCACCGCCTTCGCTTGCGCTGCGCCGGCGGATTTCAGATAGTCACCGGACAGACCGTTCAGCGCGACCCACTGGCACATGTAGATCAGGAAGGTCTTCATGAACTCGGGAGCCTGGTACTCGGCAAGCCGGTCTTTGGCGTCGAGCTCCTTCAGGTCCTCAATATCTCTTTGAAAACCCTCGTCGGTCATGCGACCGCAATAGTTGGACATCTGATCCCAGAAGAGCGATGCGTTCGTCAATGTGCCGATGATCTTACCGAGTGCATCGATTGCGCTGTGCAAGGAATCGACAGACAATGTCGCATTACCTTCCTCAATCTTGAGATTCTTCAGGGATTCCGCATAGCTAGCCATGGCGACCAGCGACGCCCGCTTCTGGTTCTCGAGTTCGATCTTCTGATTGAGGAACTTCATTTTTTCCTCGTGGATCGAGTCCTCCGCGCTTGCAGCTTTGCTGGCCATCTGATTGGTGGCGGCTGCCAGATCCTTGAGCGCCGTCCCCGCCGCTCCATATGCCTTGTTTGCGGCGTTCGCATCCTTCTCAAGTGCGTCGACCTTCGCCGCCATCTTGTCGAGCTCCGCGGATGCTTTTGCCAGATCTTCCTTTTTGGCATCGCGCTTTTTCTTCAACGCGGCTACGTCGGGATCCTTGGCTTTGCCGTCCTGTTCCATTTTGGCCAAAGCTTCGTTCAAGGCATCGAGCTCGGACTTGATTTTGTCGTTGGTGAGTTTCTTTCCCGACTGCTGGTCCTGAGCTTCGATAAATTTCCTCTGCGCGTCGTCGGACTGCTTCTTGGCTTCGTCGGTGCCAGCTTTGGCGGAGGTGATGCGATCGTTCTTTTCAATGGCATTGCCGGCCTTGTTCAAGACCGTACCGACCGGATTTTGGGATGCCGTGAACGCTCCAAGGCCTGCGCCGATCGCACCAGTGATTGCGCCAGCAACCCCCATCACCAGCGCTTTCGTTGCCTCCTTCTCTTCACGAGTCTTGGCTTCCTCGTACAGCGTCTGTGCATTGGAAATCTGGCTGACGAGCTCCTGCTGGTTGACCTGCTCAGCTTTCTGCTTCGCGATTACATCGCGTTCCGCCTTTTCAGCCGCCAGCAACCGGTCTCGTTCGCTGGCCTCCTCGAGAATGGTGTTGGACTTCGCTCTGCTGGAGTCCACTTGCAGGCCTTTGAACTTGTCGGCAAGCACGCCGGCCTTTTCCGACATGTTGCTCGAGCACGTTTTGCAATGCGCCAGCTTCTTGATCGCGAGCGGCTCCTGCCCTTTTGTCAACCAACGGTAGGACTGCTGCAAAAGGTCGATGATGTTGCGGGTCTCGGCCTCGAACGAGGTCATTGTGATAACGCAGTCGTTGCACAGCATAGCCAGGCGGCTCTGCAAACCGGCGATATCGGCTTGCAAAGCCCCGCCCTTGGCGCCAGCAACGCCGTTATAAGCCACATGGAACAACTCCACGGACAGATCCAGGTTCTGGGTCACATCCTTAAGGCTCAGTTGGCCCATGACCGCCTTCGCCTCTCGCTGCACCAGCGGATCATCGAAGGCTGGCACGGTCTTGAGGCTGTATTCGCGATGATCGACAATGACGATGGCGTTGGATTCCTCGGCAGGCATGGACGTTCTCCTTTTTTCGGGTTCAATTAAGACCAAGCGTGTTGGGGCCGGCGAGAGAGCGTCCGGCCGGAAAGCACGCGAGTAAGAAGATGTGCGGAGAGATGGTTGCGTTCCGACCGGGCCGTGAGGCCGACCGCGGGAAAAGGTCAGCCTTTTAGTTGCATCAGCTTTGTCTGCAGGTCCTGCAGAGCCTCCAGCTGGTCGGAGATTGCGGTCAGGAGGTCGTTGAAGGCCTCGATATCCCCTGCGCTTTCGGGCATCGGCGCATCTTCGGAAAGATCAGCGTCGACGGTCCACGGCCGCAGTGCGCGGGACATAAGATTGTCGGCGGTATTCTGTGCGAAGTCGAAGGCTTCCAGAAACACGGATTCCATTGCGCGAGCCATCGGCGTCGGGAGTTCCAGTGCAAGGACGCCAATTCCACCTGTCGTTGCCGCACCGTCGGGTAATCCGGAGTAAAGCTCGCCGATCTTTCCGAACCGAGCATGCTCGCCCAATCTCGTTTGTATCGGCCGCGAGGTAAATCCGACATAGGTCGGAACGTATTTGTTTTCGTGGAATGAAGACTTCAACCAAAGGGAGTATATCCCAGGCCCGTCCAACCGCAGGCGGGGTATATTCTGCGCTACTGTCTGCAGATCCCCTTGAAGCAAATAGGATCTCGCACCGACGTAACCCCATACATATTGGATGACTTGCGCATAGTGCTCGGCATACATCGGAAACGCTCCTGAGTTAAACAAATTCAATTATTACAAAATGTTAGGCGACGTGATGCCAGTGCATTGCCGAATGGCTTGCGTAGGTCGATGGCATCCCAACGAGTCCGGTATTGCGCTCGAAGACAACCCGGCAACGATGGCGCTCATAAATTGATTTAGCAATACAATTTACAAGTTATAGTTGTTTTTGAGTTTGCGACGCGCCAAAACAGAACGTTACGAACTGAACCACTTTGACGGGCTCGCAATGCCGCCGAGGGTGGCGTCGATCCCAACCGACAGGACAATGGCTTTGAGGATGCCGCCGCCAATTTTTGGAGGCTATCAAACTGCTGAACTGAACAATTCTTAACGAGCGTACCAGGCGCCGGCAGCAACGCTGCCAGAGCCCGTTCGCGCGCTGCTTGACCGGTTAAAAGCCTCGTCTCGGAGGATCAGCATAGATGGGGTAATCGGCTTCGTGCCCCATCTTCACCGATCGGAGGAAGGTGCTGCGCACCGAGCTGATGATAAAACGTGGTCTGTATGAAACAGCCACAAACATCAGAAAGAGGAAGCGCAGCCATGAAACATTACGCCGGCCTCGATGTCTCGGTCAAAGAAACCAGCGTTTGTATTGTCGATGCAAGCGGCAAGACCTGCCGGGAGAAAAAGGTAGTGTCTCACCCGCAGGACTTGGTTGCCATCCTGCGTGATCCCGCGCTCAGCTTGGAACGGGTGGGACTTGAGGCCGGGCCAATGTCGCAATGGCTGTTCGAAGGACTGGCAAAGGCCGGCCTTCCGGTATTCTGCATCGAGACGCGCCACACGAAGGCCTTCTTAAAGGCTTCGCAAACGAACAAGAGTGATCGCAACGATGCGCGCGGCATTGCGCAAATGATGCGGGTCGGTCTTTTCAAGAGCGTACACGTGAAGACGCTTACGAGCCAGAAGCGCCGCGCTCTGTTGACGGCTCGCTCGCTGTTACAGGAAAAAGCGATCGCTCTCGAGAACGATATGCGTGGGCTGCTGCGCAATTTCGGGCTGAAGGTCGGCGTCGTCTCCGGGGGTACGTTCGAGGAGAAGATACGCGAACTCATTGAGGCGGACCCCGATCTGGCGGAAATCATGGAACCTTTGCTCGCTGGACGGCGCAAGCTGCGCGAAGAATTCGCCAAACTGGACAAGAAGGTTGCCCACGAGGCGAGGTGTGATGAAGTTTGCAAGCGGCTGATGACGGTGCCTGGGGTCGGACCGGTTGTCTCGCTCGCCTATGTCTCGACGATCGACATTCCCAGTCGGTTCCGCCATTCGCGGGCGGTGGGAGCCGTACTGGGGCTCACGCCGGTGCTCAACCAGTCCGGCGAAAGCAAACGGATCGGTCATGTCTCCCTATGCGGGGATGCCATGATGCGAGCGCTTCTGTATGAGGCGGCGCAGACGATGCTGACGCGTGTGGTGAAATGGTGCTGGCTCAAAGCATGGGCAATGAACATTGCCAGGCGGCATGGCAGAAAGAAAGCCAACGTTTGGCGCGCAGGCTTGCTGTGGTGATGCATCGGATGTGGGTGGACGGCTCAGAGTTCCGCTGGACGCGGGAGGAGACAGCCGGCGCCATGCCCGCATAAAGTAGTCAGTTCTAAACGCAATCAAAGAAAGAGAAATTCAAAGCTCCGCCTCGCGGAGGAAGACGTCCTTCGCGGACGATGGTGATGTGAGTTCGTGGCCGTCGCTTATACCGATGATCCGTCATCAGGATGCAGCATAGATTGGACCACATCATCTACTGGACCCCATCGTGGGAGGGCCTAGTGCCGATCCCGGAGAGAAGCGCGGGCCGCGAAGAAACGTTGAACGCCGCACAAGTGGGACAGCTCGAAAAGCGCTTGACCTCAACACGCCGATTAGAGAAGCGACGGCCAACGGCCGGGATCCGGGAAGCCTAGGCCCGGCAAGCCGCTCCGGTTGGTCGAGGGGTCGCAAAGGAGCGACCGCCGGTGCCCGCGCCCTCACCTGCCCACCCTGACCAGCGACCGTGCGATATCGATGATATCGTCGCGAGCGGCCGTGGGATCGCCCTTCGACCAGGCGACCCCAAGCCCGATCCTGAAATCGATCCCCCTCACCTTCCTGAGCTCGAAATTGCGGTTGGGTAGATCGAGCGTCCATTCCGGCGCAAAGCCGATGCCAAGACCGGCCGAGACCAGTGACACCAACGAGAAGGTGTCGTCGCAGGTATAGGCGACGCTCTTTGCGAGATCGTGCGCCTCGAACTTTTCGGCAAAGTAGCGCTCGGTATAGGAGAGATTCTGACGGGAGAACGAGATGATCTTCTCCCCCTTCAGATCCTCGATGCCGATCTCGCCTCTAGCAAGCAGCGCGCTGGTCTTCTCCACCGCCAGCGAGTAGCGCTCATGCGCGATCGAGAAGAACCGGAGCGAGCCAATGTTTTCGACCGGGCGAATGAAGCCGAGATTGATCTGACCGTTCTCCAGGCGACGAATAATGTCATTGGTCGACGGCAGCTTTTTCTTCCGGGCTTTCGAGCTTCGTCTGCGGAACGTCAAATGGTTTTGGCGAGCAGGGTCCATCCTGGTGGAAGCGCGAGAGCCAGACTTCGGACCCCTGCCTCTCACAAGCCGATCCGCGCTCTCGGGCGCTGCAGTTCGGCGACTGCCATCACAAAGCGAAGCTCCCCCTCGCCCCGATTTACGTACGCGTGCGGGCTCTCCGTCCTTGCCAGCACCGACGAGCCAGCCTGGACGACCTGTTCGTTGTCTTCGAGACGGAAGGTCAGTTCTCCGCTCTCGACATTGAGAAGTTCGAGCGTCCCGGGGGAATGGCCAGGTGACTCAAACACCTCCCCCGGGAACATTGACCACCGCCAAAGTTCGATTTCGTCGGGACCGTTCGTGCCAACCAGCAGCGTCGCACTCCCTCCGTTAGGGCCTCGCCAAAGGGTTGAGGCATCCTCGGGAGGAACGATCCGAACCGGCACGCTGGAGGCAACGCCCACGAAATCCGCGATGGAAACGCCAAGCGCCGTCGCAGCCCGGCAAAGTGTCGCGATGCTCGGATTGGCGCTGCCCTTCTCGATCTCGACCAGCATGCCCTTGCTAACACCCGACCGTCTCGACAGCTCATCCAGCGACAAACCGTTCTGCCTCCGGAAGAGTTTGAGGTTCTGGGACACCGTCGCGCTCACGCGCCTGACATCAGCGACCGTTTCGGTCGATATATTGACTTTTTTTTCCATGGTCGGTATTATAGACTAAATCGGTCAATGAGAGCTAGTGGGTGGAAATGGAACTCCCGATTATCGACACAGAGATCGCGACGATCGCGCCAGACTTCCGAGCAATCAGTATTCTTGTTGACGCGAGGAATGCGACGCCTGGAGCAATGGCTCGTCAGGTGCTGGACGAAGCATGTGATTTCGTCCGGGACGGCGGACCGTCGTGGAGCGAGGCCCATCTGGCAGCATGGGCCGAGGTGTATACACGGTTCGGGGCAAAACCGAACCGGACACCCTGCTCGGCGCAGGCCTTGAGGAAGCGGGTCGAGAAGGACGGCCGTATACCGGCAATCAATCCGCTCGTCGATCTCTACAACGCAGTCAGCCTCCGTTACGCAATCCCCGTCGGCGGCGAAAACTTCGATGCCTACGTCGGCAAACCCCGATTGACGGTGGCTGACGGAACGGAAGAATTCGACACGGTCATGAACGGCGACAAGATCATCGAGAACCCTTCGAAAGGTGAAGTGATCTGGAGAGACGACCTCGGAGTGACTTGCCGTCGATGGAACTGGCGGCAGGGAACCCGCACGCGCCTTGACGCCGTAGGCGGCCGGATGTGGTTTATTCTCGAGAGCCTCGGAAAGATGCCTCAGGAAGCGCTTGAGGAAGCGGGAAACATGCTCGTCAGCGGCCTCAGACAACTCGCACCGGGTTGCGAGGTAGTTAGACAGAAAGTCGTTCCCGCCTGATCAAGATCGACTGAATCAGCACAGGTCAAACGAGAATACTTGCGGTTTCGCGCCGCCGGAAGGAGCTGTGCCTGCGGAGGAGCAGGTATTCGCCGGATACCATTTGGAGGATTAAATTTGCCTCGAAGCTGTCCAGCCCGCACTTTTGGTGAAGGACGTCCACAAGAGTTACGGGACGCTCAACGTCCTGAAGGGGATCTCGTCGCCCGCATTTCCGGTGTCTACACTGCCACCGGTTCAGTGCCAGTCTGATTTACACAACTTGACCTTAAACAGGCAAGTCCTGGAGACGGCGGTTGTGCCAGCCGTGCCGACGCCGGCTTCGCGTTCCACATTCCGGGCAGATACCGACGGGTTCGCAGCGGCGGAAACAACCCAGTTTTCTTCATCTTGAAGGGTGATACCCAGAATCTTGACCCCTGGGCCGGGTGACCATTTCAATTGCGCTCGCATCCCCGCAGATAGCGGTCGAGGCGCCAACACTATGTTAGCCACAGAAATTGAGGAAGAACCCGTTTAAGTGCCAAACGACAGGACAATAGCCCTATCCGTTCATAGTGCTAATGTGGGTTTGTGAGTCTTACGGAGAATCCCATGAGCCGCCTGACAATCGACATAACGGACCAGCAGCACCAAAGCCTGAAGGCGCTCGCCGCGTTGCAGGGCAAGACCATCAAGCAATACGCCCTGGAACGTTTGTTTCCCGGCGATGCTGATGCCGATCAGGCATGGCAGGAGCTGAAAAACCTGCTGGGAAATCGCATCAACGATGGCCTTGCGGGGAGGGTTTCCACCAAGAGCATCGGTGAAATCCTGGATGAAGAACTCGCCGGGGACCGCGCTTGACAGCCTATACCCTCACGCTAGAGGCAGAAGCCGATCTGCGCGGCATCATCCGCTACACGTAAGCAGTGGAGCAATACGCAGCTCCGCCGCTATGTCGCCAAGCCGGAACAAGGAATTGCCAGCCTTGCCGCCGGACAAGGCTCTTTCAAAGACATGAGCGAGCTCTTTCCAGCGCTACGGATGGCGCGTTGCGAACATCGCTACGTCTTCTGCCTGCCGCGCGAGCGCGCGCCCGCATTGGTCGTGGCAATTTTTCATGAGCATGGACCTCATGACGAGACTAGCAGACAGGATCAGTGCGCGGGAGTTTTGAAACGTTCCGGCGGTCTTGTCACGTAAACCCCGCGTCAGCATTTGCTGCATAGTCGCTCCTGAAGAACGCCGTTTTCGGTGAGGCGGTCAGGATTGTCGGGCACCACAGTTGGTATTGTTATTGTTTCAGGACAGGTTTGACGTGGCCATCTGCTGGGATCGAGGCAGTGATGTGATAGAGATTGCGACCAGCAGACATCGCAGGACAGACTCGCCTTCCGTCATCTGGCAGCAGCCCCTCAAAGGATCAGGCAATCAGCCGGGTGGCATCATGCGTTTGCGCCTGACGGTCGGCATTTGTTTTTGACGTCAGGTGATCGGGGACGCCCGTAGACTGCCCAAGACCAAGATGTCGCCCGTGGGAAAGTCATTCGACTCAATCTCGATGGTTGAACGCCAGCCGACAATCCTTCAGCAGACTAAGGCGGGGTGCGCGCGCAACTATGGACCGGCGGTCACAGGAACCCATGCGGAATGGCCTTTGTACCGAATGGGCCGCTTTGGTTGCATGAAATGAGCCCGCATGGCGGCGATGAACTCAACCGTATCCTGCTGGGACGAAACTATGGATGGCCAATTGTCTCGAATGGCGACAACTATGATGGCTCCGAAATTCCTGATAATGAAACGCGTCCCGAGTTCGAGGCACCGACCCAATTCTATCCGTCGGGTTTTGGCGGCCTCTATCGGATGATGTCATGGATAAGCTGTCGAGCCGTCGGGTTTGCGTGTGATCTTGCGTTCCCAATGGATGTAGTCGTCCTTAGCCAGGACCTCTTCATCGATCTCGATGCCCCAGCCAGGGCGATTGGGTCGCAGCTCCATATGACCGTCCACTGGCATGTAGGGGTCAAGCGCCCAAGGCGCATGGACATGCGGCTTGAATTCGAGAATCTTGAAGTTCGGCTGCGCGGCGCAGAAATGAACGTTCACTGCGGTTGCCAGCGGCCCCATCGGATTGTGCGGCGCCACCGTCACATAATGCGCTTCGGCCAGGGCTGCGATGCGGCGCATCTCCGTCACGCCGCCAACCACGCAGATGTCCGGCTGGATGATATCGGCACCACGCGCCGAAAGAAGCGACAGGAATTCGAAGCGATTGTACAGCGACTCGCCGGTGGCCAGCGGAACCGTGACCTTCGACTTCAGCTCGGTCCATGCCGGGATATGCTCCGGCCGTATAGGCTCCTCATAGAACAACGGATCGTTGGGTGCGAGCGCCGCTGCCAGTTGCACCGCCTGATACGGCTCGAAGATCTTCGCATGGGCATCGAAGGCAAATTCGTAATGCGACGGGGTGATTTCGCGGATCTTGCCGAAGTAGTCGCCCGTTTCCTTGACCACTTCGCCCCAACGGCTCCCGTGCAAATCGCGACGGTAGGGGCTGAGCTTGAAGGCCGTGTAGCCATAGTCTTCATTGAGCTTCAGCGTCTGGTCGAGCGCGTGCTGCGGATCGGGCGCGGTATAGACGCCGCAATAGACCTTGACGCGGTCGCGCACATGGCCACCAAGCAGCATGTAGACCGGCAGGCCCGCTGCCTTTCCGGCAATGTCCCACAACGCGTGATCAATGGCCGAAATCGCCGCCAGTCCGAGCGCACCCGGCGGGAACCGGCATTGCTGGTTGAGTTTCAGCACGAGATATTCGACCCGGCGAGGATCCTCGCCCTCGATCTGATGAAACAGGTAGTCAAGCAGCGGCGGCAGTGCCCAGTCAGGGCCATGGTTGTAGCATTCGCCCCAGCCGGAAATGCCTTCGCTTGTCTCGATCTTCAAAAGCAGGCGCGGCCGATCATCGACACGCTGCATGTAGGTCTTGATGCCAGTGATATGCACGTCAGTTCTCCTCAGGCAGCGCGTTGCTCGGTGGTCACCCGATCGACGACACTGCGCAGAATTGCGCGCTCGGCGTCGTTCAGCGCGACGACGCCCGGGAGGCGAACGGGGCCGACATCATTGCCGAGCATGCCGAGGGCTTCCTTGACGACGGTGACATTGGCGCCATTGTTGTATTTCGTGCGCAGAGCCTCGAACTCGGCGATGCCGTCGATCAGCTGGCGGGCAGCGCTATAATTGCCCTCCTGCAATGCGGAGAGGATCGCATGAGACCGCTGCGGGAAGACATTGACCAGTCCCGACGTGAACCCACGCGCGCCCAGTGCATAGAACGCAGGCGCCCAGCCTTCGGCCAAACCGCATACCCAGATTGCCGGGGCATCATGCGTCGAACGAATGACTTCCGCGAGCAGCATCAGGTTGGACGAGGCGAACTTGATGCCGGCGATATTCGGGTGAAGAGCGAGTTTACGGAAATCGTCAACGGAAAACCCGTCACTGCGCACATAGGCGATCACCGGCACTGTGCAGAAATCGGCGAGTTCCAGAAAATAGCGGGCCTGGTAGGAGGGGCCGGCAAACGGGTCCATCGGATGATGACCCATGATCGCGTCGGCACCTTCGGCAATTGCGTCCTTGGCAAGCGACTTGGCGTCGGCAAGCGAACGTCCCACTGCGGCGCTGACCAGCGACTTGCCGGCCGCGGCCTTGATCGTCGTGCGATGCACCAGACGGATTTCATCCATGGTCAGCGTGAAAAATTCGCCGGTATTGCCAGCAGCCATCAAGTTGTGCACGCGGGCTGCGGCCATCTCCTTGATCAGGGCATCAAGCTTCCCGACGTCGATGCTTCCGTCCTTGTGATAGGGAGTGACCGGCACGCCCGAAATCCCAATAAGTGCCTTTCTAACGGTTTCAAGCTTTTCACTCACCTTAAACATCCTCTTTGTTTCCGAAAACGATCGACAGGTAGGTCTCACCGGAGCGGACCACGTGATCGCGCATCTGCTTCTCCGCGCGCTCGGCATCCCCGTCGATGATTGCCGCAGCGATCGCGCTGTGTTCGTGCAGCGCCTTTTCCCGCTCGGCCGGATCCGAATGGATGATCCGGCGAATGCTTGCGTCATAGAACTGCTGGCGCTCGATAAGCCGCACCAGGTACTGACAGCGCGAGGCTCGATGGATCTGGTCGTGAAAGGTCTCATTGAGAGCGATCAGTTCATCGGCATTGCCGCTGGCCGTCGCCGCCTCCATCAGACCGACGGTCGCCTTCAGCGTCGGCTTGCTGTCCTCCGACATGCGGCGCGCAGCCAGTCGGCCGATCATCGACTCGAGAGCAGCACGCGCCAGGATCATTTCCTCGGCCCAGTTGATATTGAAGCGGATGAGAATGCCCCGCCGCGGCAGAGACTGGACGAGACCCTCCGCCTCCAGAAGCCGCAACGCCTCTTTGACCGGGGTCGTGCTAACGCCGAACTGCTCGGCCAGCTGGCGTTCGTTGACCTTTTCATCCGGCGTGAACCGGCCAGCCAGAATGGCGCCGCGCAGAATGCGATGGACGTGATCGCGGACCGTCAGCTGCAGCTGAGGGTCAAGTTTTTCAATGCGCCCCACTCCGCTCGAGAGGTTTGGTTTATCAGCCATTGCTGCAAAATCCTGTTGACGATTCATTTGACTTGTGAGATCTGATATACCAGATTTCAGATCGATGTCGATATGAAAATTGGTGAAAACTAGAGGTTGAGGAGCCTCATCAGGAGGAACATACAAATGCTTGGACGCCATTTCCTGACGCTCGCCTGTGCGGTCGCGATCGCGATCGCTGCGCCCTACACAGTGACTGCCGCCACGCCGCCCGATCAATTGGTGATCGCGGTCAACATGTCGTCGATGCGCGGCCTGGATCCCCACGAACTGAACCAGTTCGAATCCGCCGAAGTCGTTGCTAACCTCTATGAACGGCTGATCGTCCTGCCTGCTGACAAGATCAACGAGCCGCAGCCGGGCCTTGCCGAAAGCTGGACGATCTCTGAAGACGGCAAGACCTTCACCTTCAAAATCCGCAGCGGCGTGACATTCCATTCCGGCAACGCGCTTACGGCAAAGGACGTGGAATGGTCCCTGCGCCGTCTGGTCAAGCATGGCCTCGCGCCGTCTACCGACCTGCGCCAGTGGGGCTTCTCCGCCGACAACGTCGATAGCCTGATCCGTGCGACTGACGACCAGACGCTCGTGCTGGAAACGCCGGAAGTCTGGAATGCCGACTTGATTCTGCTGTCGCTTGCCAGCTTCTCGACGTCTATCCTCGACAGCACCTTCCTCGCCGACAAGGCGAAAAACGACGACATGGGACGCGAGTTCCTGCAGACGGCCGATGCGGGGTCCGGCCCCTATTCGCTGCGCTCCTGGCGCGCCAATGAACTACTGATCGCAGAAGCCTATGCCGACTACTGGCAGGGCGAGCCGGCGATGCGTCGCGTCATTCTCCGTCACCTGCCGGAATCCTCGGCTCAGCGCCTCCAGATCGAGGCCGGCGACATGGATGTCGCAACCCGGCTGTCGTCTACCGATCTGTCGGCACTTGAGGCAGGCGGAAACGTACAGATCCAGAAAACGCCGGGCTTCGGCTTCTACTATCTGGCGCTGAACCAGAAGGACGAGATCCTGTCGAACCCGAAGGTCCGTGAAGCCTTCCGCTATTTGATCGATTATGACGGCCTTTCGAGCACCGTCATGAAGTACTACGGGATCAAGCAGCAGACCATCATTCCAGGCGGCCTGGCCGGTGCCAGCACCGAGAACCCCTATAAGCTGGACATCGACAAGGCCAAGCAACTGCTGACGGAAGCCGGCTATGCCGACGGGTTTTCCAAGATCTACTTCGCCACGCCGGTTACCCCGGAATATGAAGTCGCCCAATCGCTGCAGGCCAATGCGGCAAAGGCTGGCATCAAGCTCGACCTTCAGGGTGGAGACCATATCGGCAAGTTCCGCGAACGGGCCTTCGAGATCTTCTCGGCCCGTTCCGGTGAACGCCTGCCCGATCCCCATGCCGTGCTGGCTTCCTATGCCACCAACGCCAACAATGCCGACGATGCGAAGCTGACCGGCCTTCTGGCATGGCGCTCCGCATGGGATGTGCCGAAGGAGATTCAGGATATGGTTTTGGCGGCGGCGCATGAAACGGACAAGGCCAAGCGCAACGATCTCTATGCCAAGATCAACAAGGTCTATCTGGAATCGTCACCGGCATTGATCACCTCCTTCCAGAGAACGGATGCCAAGGCTGTTCGCAATGACGTGAAGGGTTACACGGGCCATTCGACCTGGCTGACCCGTTGGGACACTGTGACCAAAGGCGACTGACCGTCTTCAGCAAGGACATCTGACTTGACCTCCTCCCAAGCGACCGCCGCGAAGGGCCCGGGCAGCAGCAAGAAGCTGCTGTCCGGTGCCCGCAAGATTGCGACCTCATTCGCCGTCATCCTGACCACGCTGCTTGGTCTTCTCATCATTACGTTCGTGATCGGACGACTGGTGCCGGCGGATCCGGTGATTGCCGCCATCGGCGACCAGGCGGACCAGGCGACCTACGAGCGCGTTTACAAGGAGATGGGCCTCGACCGCCCGCTCTATGTTCAGTTCGGGCACTATCTGTCGGATGTTGTGAGACTTGATTTCGGTCAGTCGCACATCACGAAAAACAGCGTCTCGAGCGATCTCGCCCGTGTGTTTCCCGCCACGATCGAGCTCGCGACGTTGGCGACGCTGATCGGTGCAGGGTTCGGCGTACCACTCGGGGTCATCTCCGCCGTACGCAAGGGCACGTGGGTGGATCACCTTGGGCGGGTCGTCGGGTTGCTCGGTTATTCCACACCGATCTTCTGGCTCGGGACGATCGTCATCCTCGTCTTCTATGCCAAATTCGGATTGATCCCGGGTGGCGGGCGCATCGATATCTATAACGAAGGCCTTGTCGAGGGACCGACGGGATCGCTGCTGGTGGATTCGATCATCGCCGGCGAATGGGAAGTCTTCTGGAGCGCAATCCACCATGTGATCGCCCCGGCACTGATCCTCGGTTATGCCGCCATGGCTTATCTCAGCCGTATGAGCCGCAGCTTCATGCTGGAACAGCTGCGCCAGGAGTACATCCTGACGGCGAGAGCCAAGGGGCTCGGGCAACGTGCCGTCGTCTGGCGCCACGCCTTCCGCAATATCCGCGTTCAGCTTCTCACAGTGGTCGCGCTCGCCTATTGCGGCCTGCTCGACGGCACCGTGCTGATCGAAACGGTCTTTGCCTGGCCCGGCCTCGGCCAGTATCTCACCTCGGCTCTGTTTTTCGCCGACATGAATGCCGTTCTTGGAAGCGTCCTGCTGATCGGCATCATCTCCATCGCGATCAATCTCCTTTCGGACATTGTCTATCGCTTCATAGATCCAAGGACGCGGTGACAGTCATGACAAAACAAGGGTCCCTGACCACTCTGCACGACTGGCTGATCAACGAGGACTTTACCTCGACACGCCAGGCGCGGCTGCACAAGATATATGTCGCCTGGCTCAGCCTGCTCGCCAACCCGCTGGCCTTCACCGGCTTTCTCGTGGTCCTGTTTCTGATCATCGTCGCCATTCTGGCGCCCGCGATCACCAGCTACGATCCTTACGCGCAGGACCTCTCCAACGCGTTGCAGCCACTGTCATGGCACCACTGGTTCGGAACCGACGAATTCGGCCGCGACGTTTACACGCGGCTAGTCTTTGGCGCCCGCACGACGCTCTATATTAGCATTCTGGTGACGATCATCGTCGCGCCCATCGGGTTTGTCATCGGGGCGACGGCTGGCTATCTCGGTGGCTGGATCGACGTCATCCTGATGCGCATCACCGATATCTTCCTGTCTTTTCCGAGCCTGGTTCTCGCCCTCGCCTTCTCCGCGAGCCTGGGACCTGGCATCGAAAACGCCGTCATTGCCATCGCTCTCACAGTCTGGCCGCCGATTGCTCGTCTTGCCCGGGCAGAGACGCTGACCTTCCGCAACGCGGATTTCGTGATCGCCGCCGAATTGCAGGGCGCCGGCATGATCCGCATTCTCGTGCGCCATATCGTGCCGCTCTGCGCACCCTCTGTCGTCGTCCGCCTGACGCTCAACATGTCGAGCATCATCCTGACGGCAGCCGGTCTCGGCTTCCTTGGACTGGGCGCGCAACCACCAATGCCCGAATGGGGTGCGATGGCCGCTTCCGGCCGTCAGTACCTCCTGGACGCATGGTGGCTGACCACTATCCCCGGCATCGCGATCTTAACCGTGAGCCTCGCCTTCAACTTGCTCGGCGACGGCCTGCGCGACATTCTGGATCCTCGAAATGGATAAATTTTCAGACACAATTCTGACGGTCGAGAATATGTCGGTCGAGTTTCCGACCCTGTCCGGCGCGGTCATGGCCGTACGCGACGTGTCCTTCACGGTCGGTCGCGAAAAGGTGGGTATCATCGGCGAATCCGGATCGGGCAAGAGCACGACCGGCCGAGCGATCATGCGCCTCCAGCCTCCCAAGGCCAGGGTCCACGCGGAGCGTATGATTTTCGAGGACATCGATCTGATGAAGGCCAGCGAGCAGGACATGCTCTCCATTCGCGGCCGACGCATCGCCATGATCCTGCAGGACCCGAAATATTCGCTCAACCCGGTGATGAGTATCGGCGAGCAGATTGCCGAAACGGTTTTGCTGCACGAAGGCGTCTCCCGCAGGCAAGCCCATGCCCGGACGTTGGCCATGCTGGAACGCGTGCGCATCCGCGATCCGCAGCGGGTGTTCGACCTCTATCCGCACGAAGTCTCGGGCGGCATGGGCCAGCGCATTATGATCTCGATGATGCTGATCGCCTCGCCGTCGCTGATCATCGCCGACGAGCCGACCTCGGCTCTCGATGTTACAGTGCGCCAACAGGTTCTTTCGATCCTCGACGAGTTGGTCGTCGAACGAAATATCGGCCTGATCTTCATCTCTCACGATCTCAATCTGGTCCGCAGCTTCTGCGACCGCGTCATCATCATGTATGCCGGGCGCATTGTGGAGACCATCGCGGCTTCCGACCTGGACAACGCCCAGCACCCCTATACCCGTGGCCTGCTCAATGCGCTGCCCAGCCTCGACCATCCACGCGATCGGTTGGAAGTGTTGCGGCGCGACCCGGCCTGGCTGGAGAATATGTGATGTCGATGATCAAAGTCGAAAAACTCGCCGTTTCCTATGGCAAAGCCGACAACGAAGTGCGCGTGGTGAAGGATGTCTGCTTTGCCGTTGCGAAAGGCGAAGCCTTCGGGCTTGTCGGTGAAAGCGGTTGCGGCAAATCCACGATCCTCGGCGCCCTTGCCGGGCGCAACAAGCAGTGGACCGGCACCATTGAGGTTGATGGAGAGGCGATTGGCCAGAAACGCTCCAAGGCCCAGTTGGCGAAGCAACAGATGGTGTTCCAGGACCCGTTCGGTTCCATCCACCCGCGGCACACGATCGGTCGCACGCTTCTCGAGCCACTGGAGATCCATGGGCTGGATCGGCGCCAGGAACGGGTGCAAAAGGCACTCGAAGATGTTGGTTTGCCGCAGAATTTTCGATACCGATTCCCGCATCAGCTGTCCGGCGGCCAGCGCCAGCGCGTGGCCATTGCCCGGGCGCTTATCCTGTCACCCCGCATTCTACTGCTCGATGAACCAACGTCGGCGCTCGACGTGTCCATCCAGGCCGAGATACTGAACCTTTTGAAAGATCTGCGCGAGCGAGAAGGGCTGACATATATCCTCGTCAGCCACGATCTCGCCGTGGTCGCCCACCTGTGCGACCGCGTTGCCGTGATGCAGGATGGTGGCTTCGTCGAATTTGCGGAAAAGCGACAGCTGATCGAGCGGGCCGTTACCCACCCCTACACCCGCACCCTGATCAACGGCAGTCGTGGCTACGTTCCTCTGTGGCGATGATCTCATCGTTAGCCTGCCATGATTCTGCTTGCTTATAACTGGCGACGATTATCCAACCCCTGTCAGCTACAGGCGCCATCGTTTTCCACCATCTGTCACCGCCTACGCCATCTGGCCTTGTTACCGATTTCCGCTGAGTCTGCGCGCCTGGTGGAAGAAATGCTGCTGGAGCGTGAGAGTGCAGTTCCTATGAGATGATCCGCTGACGCGTTCAGATACATCATGACGCGCTTTTGCTCGGCTTGGGGTAAGGCTTGTTACCCTCCAAAATAGGCATGATGCACTTCGGTTAGGTTCTCCATAAGGGGAACATCATGTGAACCGGCAAAGCGGTGAATTGACCTGCGCCCGACCGGTCTCAAACCGGCATAAAAAGGGAATGCTTGCGTTTCCGATCACAGCCTCCAACACTTAGGTAAAGGAGGGTTGTTCTGGTTGATGGCCGCAACGGTGTTCCAGCGCCCAACCAAAGCCCCAATCAATGCGCCACCCAAACCGGCTAACGCAACCACGCCCGACTGGAGCAATTTATCCCACCAGGGACTCCCGGGCACCCTCTCCATTTCAGCTGCGTTGAGCTGCTCAACAGTCGCCCCTAGAGGCGCCGGCATAGTAGCCGGCTTACCGGGATCCTGCTCAGATTTCTTGACAGCTTCAGCTTGCACTGGCGCTGCGAGCGGCGCATTTTTGTCGGTATTCGGCGTCTGGGCGGACTGAGCGAATGTTGGCCCTGCCAGAGACAGCAAAGTCGCGAGGACCAGTGCTGTTAGTTTCATTCAAACTCCCCCTCAACCGAACCGTTGCGCCTTGCGACACAGCTAATCCATTTATCGGCATCGCGACGTGTAGGATCTTGTCCCGTTATCCGCAGGTGCAAGACAGCGAATCCCGCCTTTTCGAGCCGGACTCTCCATTCATTTTGCCCATAGTAGGTAAATAGCCGACCGTCGGCATCTCGAGAGCTACCCCGCCCCGCTTTGACAGAGCTGAAGAAAACCCGGAGCGGCCTTACAATCCGCGCCACTGGTGTCGAAGATGATCTCAAGTTTTTCGGGCATGGGGCTGTTCCTTCCTCTATTCCGAGGATGGTCCAGCCCGACGACGCAAGGCACAAAGGTAGCCGACGGCTACGGGGTCGGATATGCAGGAAGGGAGTAGAAAGGAAGAAGGGCATGGCTGACGAATTGAGCGCCCCTGAACCGATCATCGATCTCGTAAGGGAGCTGCACGCAGCCGAGATCGGGTCTGAGGATCATGAGAAGCTGCACGATATAGTCAGGCAGGCCAACGGCGTTCTATTTCGGATGTCTGCAAACAGGATCGCCGCAGATTTGCCACCCGGCGCGTTCGCGGACGAAGAGGACGAGCTGGAGGAGCCGATCGAGGGGCTGCCACCTATCGACTTTAGGATCGGACTACGCGGCAAAAAGAACCCCGCAGTGTGAGCCGCCGGGTTAAGGTAGAGATAGGAACGGAAGATGCCCGAGGGCTTCAAGGCCGTCTCTCGCGGCCTGTTGCATCCCGTGTTGCCGTCGGCGGAACCTGGCATAAGCCGAAATTTGCAGCCGACGGCCGAAAGCATTATGTTGAAGGCAGGAATAGGAGATCGACGATGCTCTTGCAGAAGTACCGCGAGAACAAGGAAGCCTTGAAGCAGATCGGCCGGGAAGCCCTTGCCGAGAGCCGTCGCATGGGCCTGACGATTTCCGCAAAGGATCGCCAGAACGAAGCCAAGGATCGGACGAAGCACGAGCGCAAGGATCACGCTCCGGCCACGGTAAGGTAGCGATCGCTGTATGCCGGAATTGTCGTGCATCCTCCTTGCCGGGCCAAACGGCTCCGGCAAGTCTTCCGCGTTCGCGAAGCTCGATCTCGAAGGTGTCTGGATCAACGCAGACGAAATCGCCAACGCGATGCCCGCGATCGGCGATGGCAAATCGACCGACATTCAAGCTGGTCGAGCTGCCCTCCGATACATTGCCGAGATGATCGAAACCCGGCAGTCTTTCATTTTCGAAACCACACTGAGCAGCCAGCAATCGATCCGATTGATGCGAGAAGCCAAAGCGGCCGGGTTTATGGTGGGCCTCTATTATGTCGCCCTGGATTCCGTTGAGAGGAATGTCGAGCGTGTCCGACAGCGCGTGTTGAAGGGCGGCCACAGCATCCCGGAAGAGAACATCCGCAGGCGGCATAAGGGATCGTTCGCGAACCTGACCGCAGCCTTGATGGTCGCGGATGAAGTCGTCCTGATCGATAATAGCGGCCTCGAGCCTCATGAGGCGTTCGTAATTAGCTCTGGCGAGATCCTGTCATTCGACATCGACGACAGCCAGGAGCTGCACGGCATATTCTCCGACAAGGTGTGCGAGGCCTACGATCTCGTGCGGACTGAGGACGGCTTCAGGAAGGCGCCTAAGCTGGCAGCTCGTCGAGGCGGCGACGGGGCTTCCACCCCGAAGCCGTCACCTGGACATGGGCCGAAGCCTCCGGTCATGAAGTGAGAGTGGCATGTTCGAACTGATCAACCTGCTCGAAACCGTGTACCGGACCAAAGCGCGACGTGTATCCGGCAATATTGATATTCAGCGATGTTGCGATATTGCTGAAGACCTTCGACGTAAGGTTGGATTCGGTATTGATCGCAGAGCCTAGCTGTAACCTTGCCGTATTCTCCAATTCCGACCGGATAAAATCGAAAGCGTCGATGTTTGCGAGAGACTGGCGAGATGCAGCCAGCGTTTGGAGCTTCGACTTCAGCCCAAATACGGAGAAACAGGACTTCAGCTCGCTGTATTTAAGTCCGCGGCTGTCCACAAATTTCAGGTACATTTCGGAGGAGGCTTTGATGAAGCCTTCCCAATGCGCGCGTATAGGAGAGCAACTCCGGCCCTGATAAAATATCGGCGCTCTGGGCCATTACCTTTCGATGCGACGCTGAGGTTGACCTTAACTGGATCTGGTGATTTACTGGTAATACCAGTGGAGACCAGCTGTGAATACGTTGATAAGTGCCGAGTCCGACTCAGTCGCCGGGACCGAAAGGGTCCTGTCGTTCTTTCGCGAACAATTGCTGTCCGGCGCCCTGAAGGAGGGCGACAGGCTACTCGGCGAGCGTGAGCTGTGCCTGGCTCTCGGGGTTTCGAGACCCGTGCTTCGGGAGGCGCTTCGGTCGCTCGCAAACTACGGTTTTCTAGATATTCGCCACGGCAAGGGCGCCTTCGTGCGCAAGGCCGATATTGCCGTCCTGGGTGATTTCCTGACCTTCTGCCTGGCCCAGCAGCCCGACATGGTCGACGATATCATGCAGGCGCGAATTGCCATCGAGTGCCAGGCAATCCGCCTGGCATGTAGCCGCGCAACCGACGGAGATCTCTCGCGGATCGGAGGTCTGCTTTCGACACTCATGGAAACGCTTGATGATGCCGAGGACGGCGGCGCTGCAGACTTCGCGTTCCACCTGGCGCTCGTGGAGGCTAGCCGCAGCCCGGCGCTGATCACGATCTATCACTCGATAGCCACCTTGCTGAAGCGCAGCCATGTCCAGCGGCGCATCGAAACCAGCGATACGACCGGCATCCGCGATTACCTCGTTGAGGCCCACCGGGAGGTCTACCTTTCCGTACTCGCGCGCGATCCCGACGAGGCCGAGACCAAATTGCGCCAACACTTTGCCATCGGCGATGAGCTTCGGCGCAAGAGCTACATAGCCGCATTCGCCAGGAAGGGTCTGCCGGAGGAGAAATAACAGGCAGATCAGTCTTTTTTATCCAAGGGAGGAGAAGAAAATGCTGAACATTCTCAAAACACGCGGCCTGGCCGCATTCGCACTCGGGGCAGCGCTCGTGGCCGGGCCGGTTTCGGCTGCGGAATTGCGATACGCCCATGTCGGCGCCGAAGGCGATATCCAGACGATTTATGCCGCCGCCGCCGCGGAAGGCATCAAGACCGCCACCAATGGCGAAGTGACCGTCACGGTCTATCCCGCCAGCCAGCTTGGGGGCGTCGCCGAAATGGTCGATGGCGTTCGCATGGGGTCGATCTCCATGGGCCATCACGATTTCGCGTCGCTGGCCCGCCTGGTGCCGGAAGTGGCCGTGTTCAACGCGCCTTTCATTTATCGCGACGGCGCCCACGCACTGGCTGCGACAGATCCCGCGACTTCGCCGGCCCTTCAGGCCGTCAACGAGAAGCTGGTCGCCCAGGGCATCCGCATCATCGGCCGCATCTATCGCGGTGACCGGCATATTTCGTCGAATTTCCCGGTCAAGACTCCGGCCGACCTTGCCGGCAAACCCTTCCGCGCGGTGCCGCTTGAACTCTGGGTCTCGATGGTCAAGGGCTTTGGCGCAATCCCGACCCCGGTCGAGGTAGCCGAACTGCCAACGGCTCTGATGACCGGCGTCGTGGTCGGCCAGGAAAATCCGCTGACGATGATCGCCTCTAACAATCTCAACGAGGTGCAGACCCATCTGTCCATGACCGGCCACATGCGGGCCGTGCTGGCGGTCTTCATCAACGAGGAAATCTGGCAGGGGCTGACCGAGGCGCAGCGGACGGCCATCACCAAGGTACTGGACGACGAGGCTAAGAAATCGCTGCAGATGGCAACCGAGTCCGAAGTCAAACTCGTTGCCGACCTCAAGGGTCGCGGCATGACTGTTCTCACCGAAGCCGACGGGCTTGATGTGGCGGCCTTTCGCGAGAAGGTGAGCGCCCAGATCAAGGAGGACTTCCCGGCCTTCGACCCGCTCTTGGCTCAGATCGCTGCCGTCAAGTAAGCCGCTCAAAGGCATCGGGACGGCCACATGCCGTCCCCACACCCAATAATCCGAACATATGAACGGAGCAAACAAGATGCGCCTGCTGGAACGTGTCCTGACCGTTATCTGCGTCTGCCTGATGGCAGGCATCGTGATCGTCCCGACAACTCAGGTCGTTCTGCGAAACGTCTTCACGCTGCCTTTCATCGGAGCGGAAGAATTGACGCGGTTCCTCCTGATCTGCCTCGTATTCGTGTCCTACCCACTCGTGGTGCAGAACGGCGAAAACATCGTCATGGGCGAGATTAAGGCTGCACTACCAAAAAAGCTGCGCGGCATTATCAACGTCTGCATCTCCATCACGGCGGTTGCTATCGGCTTATTCCTGGCCTGGGTCACTGTCACCAACATTTCCAAGAACCTGTTGAACGCGACGCCCACCCTCGGAATCCCCTTCTGGATCTTCCTAGGAGCTACGTTCTTCGGCTTCGCCGGGGCAGCCGTCGTGCATCTTCTGCATTTGCGCAAGCCGCCCCAAGCGGACACGAATATTGCTGTGTAAGGAAAAAATCCCATGGGATTTCTAGTTGTTGTCGCGTTTCTCAGCCTTTTCGTGCTGGGCTTTCCAGTGGTTTATGCCATCCTGCTGCCGTCGATCCTCTATGTTCTGGTGGAGGGATTGCCGTTCGGCCTGCTCGCACAGCGCATCACCTATGCGCTTGATTCCTTTCCGCTGGTTGCCGTGCCGTTGTTCATCTTCGTCGGCAACCTGATGAACCTGTCCGGCATTACCGACCGCATCTTCCATTTCGCCTATACGCTGGTCGGCCGCGTTCCCGGCGGATTGGCGCAGGTCAACGTCTTCGGCAGCCTGGTGTTTTCCGGCATGTCGGGGGCCGCGCTGGCCGATATCGGCGGCCTCGGCCGCATCGAGATCGACGCCATGAAGAAGCGCGGGTTCGATCCCGCCTTTGCCGGCGCGGTGACAGCCGCGTCCGCGACCTTGGGACCAATCTTTCCGCCATCCATCCCGCTGATCGTCTATGGCTCGGTAACCAGCGTCTCCATTGTCCAGTTGCTGATCGCTGGCATCATGCCCGCGCTCGTCTGCACAGTGCTTCTGATGCTAACGGTACTTGTCGTCGCTACCCGCCATCGTCATCCCCGCGCCGAGCGCTGGCCGGCGCCGATGGAAATCGTCAAGGCTCTGCTGCCGGCACTTCCCGCCATCATTGCCCCGGCGCTGATGGTTGGAGGCATGACCGCAGGCGCCTTCACCCCAACGGAAGCCGCCGCCATCACCGCCGTCTACGTCATCTTCATCAGCGGCGCGCTCTACCGTGAACTGACCTTCGCGCACCTCTGGAATTCGGCATTGCTGACAGCCCGCAGCTGCAGTGCGATCCTCATCATCGTTGCGGCGGCAGCCCTGTTCGGCTGGATCCTCGCAGTCGAACAGGTCCCCCAGACTTTCGCAGCGTCTCTGCTCGGCTTGTCCAAGGATCCGCTGACGCTGCTGCTCATTGCAAACTTGATTTTCTTCATCGCCGGCATGTTCCTGGATTCGACGACGGCCACCCTGCTGCTGGTGCCTATCATCGCACCGCCGCTCGTGCTGGCCGGCGTCGATCCGGTGCAGCTCGGCATCGTCACGATCTTCAACCTGATGATGGGCCTGCTGACACCGCCGATGGGCCTCTCGCTGTTCCTCGTATCCGACATCGCCAAGGTGTCGATTAGAAGTCTGCTACGGGCACTCCTGCCCTTCTATGTACCCTTGCTCGCCACGCTGGTCATCCTGACTTTCGCAAAGGACTTCACGCTTTGGCTGCCTCGACTGATTGCTCAATAATCTCAACTGGGAGAAATGACATGCGCATCGTTATCGGCTCGGATCACGCCGGATTTCCGCTTAAGGCTACGATCATCGACTATATCAAATCGCTCGGCCATGAGGTGAATGACGTCGGATCCTACAACCCCGATCCTGTCGATTTTCCCGACATCGCGAAAAACGTCACCTCCTCGCTCACCGCCGGCACCGCGGACCGCGGACTGCTGGTCTGCGGTACCGGCGTGGGAGCATCGATCGCGGCAAACAAGGTCAAGGGTATCCGCGCAGCGGTCTGCCACGACGTCCATTCGGCTCACCAGTCAGTGGAACACGACGACGTCAACGTCATGTGCATTGGCGCCCAGATCGTCGGCGCATGGCTCGCCAAGGATTTGGTCGAAGCCTACCTCAAGGCCGAGTTCTCGACCGACGAAGACTTCAGGCGCCGCGTGCGCAAGCTCGCCGAAATGGACGACCAGCGGTAGTTCGCTTTCGTCGGCGGTCAGATCCTCCTGAAACCTCTCCCACGAGCCGGGACACGGTCGCCCTCCCCGCGAGGGCTGCCTGTTGTATTCCTGGGCGATTGGGCCCACGCCGGCAAGAGCGGCCGCAGCGTCGGCCTTCATCGCCACCGCTTTCGCTCAGGAGACACCCGAGGCAGCGTCCCTACAATGGCGAGCCGTGCCGAGCCCGACGTCCAGCGCGCCAAATACATGACGCTGGAAACGATCAGCCAGATGAGAGATGATCCGATGATCGGCCTGCTAGCAGTGGCGCGCTGATCAGCCCGGCCCGCAGCTTTCATGGTGCCTGCCCGATCGATACAATGCCTGGAGAATGCAACGCCTGCCCAGTTGGCGGAAGTCGAGCTTTTGGGCGAAACTGGCTTGCATTGGGAAACCTTAGACGTGGATTTCACCATCCTCGGTTTAATGAAGGGCATATTCGGAACTGCGAAGTTCATGGAGGCTCAACGCCGAGGCGGGCAATCTCGGTCCGCCGCGAAGATCGAGGCAAGCCGAGCCAACGGCGCGAAGGGCGGGCGTCCCCGGACGATCCGCTAGGCTGGCCAATCGCCGCAGCGCGCTGTTTCAGTCGATACATTATGCGATCCTCGTGTGCCGCAACGCCCGCCTTCGCCAGTGACCTACCGATGTTGGCGATGTTGTCGCGGGCGGCCTTCGGATTGTCCTTCGACGAGGCGAGCCCGAGCCCGAAGTCGACGCCCCTCACCCAGCCAAACTCGAAATTGCGGTGGGGTAATCCAGTGCCCGTTCCGGCGCAAAGCCGATGCCAAGACCGGCGGATACCAGTCACACCACCGAGAAGGTGTCGTCACACGCGTAGGCGACGATCTGCGACAGATCGTGCCGCGAGAACGAGAGGAACTTCTCGGATCCTCGATACCGATCTCGCTACGGCCAAGCCGCCCTCACTTTAAGGCTGCCTTAAGGTGGCGACTGGATTGGTCGCGCGACGATGAAGGACGAGGACCCAACAAAGATGCTGAAAGCAAACCTCCTGGCACTGGTTTGGGCTTTGATGGTGGCAATCTTGCCGGCCCGGGCGCTCGAAGCGCCCCTGCCGATGGATGAAGCCTTCGTGCCCGCTGTCGTTAGGAATGAGGACGGGCGCCTGACGATCACCTGGAAAATCGCCGACGGTTATTATCTCTAAAGAGACTTTCTTTCGGCAGAAGGCGACACCAATCAGCCGCTAACCCTTGAGACGAGGCCAGGCAGGATCAAGGACGACCCGGGCTTTGGCACAACGGAAGTGTATTCCCAAAAGGCATCAGCCTGGATCGCCGACGCACCCCAGACCATTCGCCTGACGTACCAGGGCTGCCAAGATGGAGGGTTGTGCTATCCGCCGGCAACGCGGACGATCGATACCATCGCGATGACCATCAGCAAGCCAGACAGCGGCTTTGCGTTCGCGCCTGCCAAGGACACACCCCCGGTGGAAACGCCGGACACAGCGTTTTCCATCGCAGCTGTCAGCGGCGAAACGGCGGTCGACCGGCTCATGACCGGTGGCGGCCTTGCCCTGCTACTTGCCGGCTTCCTCGGCTTCGGCCTGCTGCTCGCCTTCACGCCCTGCGTCTTCCCAATGTATCCGATCGTCGCCGCGATGCTCACACATGAGAGAGAAGGACTGACGGCAGGACGCGGCTTTTTGCTGGCATCCGCCTATGTGCTGGCGCTTGCGGCAGCCTTCGGCCTCCTCGGCATCGCCGCCGCCGTTACTTCCGGAAATTCCGGGTTGCACCGCGCCAAACACGGCGCATAATTATTTGCGCTGGGACTGACATGTCCTCCTTATCGGTTGGGAGCTATGTGTGATGAACAAAACCGCTGCATCTCGCCAAGAGATAATAGAGCCTGACTACTTCAACAAAATTGAAAGCGTGTTTCGCGAACTAGTGCGCCAAAAGGGCATCGCATTGGAAAGCGAAGAGGCTGACGCGCTTGCCGCCCGACTTATCGGGCTGTACCAAAGCGGCATCCAAGACGCTGACGCCCTCAAGCAGGTCATGAGCTACTAGCGCTCATCGACATAACTCCCGCAAAAAAAGCGGCCCCTCTGCTGTGGAGGCCGCAATCGCTGTACGTACCCAGTACCTAACTTTACAACGATCCCAGCTGCGGCGGAATACTCGCCGAGTTTTGCCGCATCAATTGCCCGCCCTCGATCCGCTGCAGGATCTCGCGCTTGACGCGCGTGTCAACGGATCGGCTATGAGCCCGCCCTACCTGCGCATGCCGTCGGCAGGGCGCACCAGAACCAGCGACGAGGTGAAAAGTTCCGGCATGGGACTTCAGTCCCGGCCAGCCTTTGGCAAACCTCTGAGATCGATTGTTACGCCCCCGTCGCGCTAAATTTCTCAATCAGCCCATGTCGCTGAAGACCCTCACAAGAAAAAGTCATGGGTGGGTAACGGCTCCAGAGCGGCTCTTCCGTCCCTGCGGGCTGCTCTGCGGCTGTCAAGTTCGGACGCTCGGGACCGACTTCAACCTCGTCCCGCCGCTCGGTTTCTAGCAATTCGCGGCCACGTAAACCGAATGCCGAACTTCTGCAGCTACTTCGACAGAATTGAAATTCTACCGAACTCGTATTTGTTGTAGTGCCGACCCCAGAGGTCCACGCCAGCCTGAGGTTGCGCTTTGCCGGAAAGAACCTCTTCCGACGCCGCCAACGCGATCGGCAACAGGCCTTTGTGCTGACATGGCGCATTGTGACCAGGCATCAGAACGTCAAATTCATCGTAGTGGCGCATCAAAAGCTCATAGCTCTTCTGCAATTCGCTAACGTCGCCGCCATCCAAATGAGACCATACCGGGCCATTCAGCAAGATATCGCCGCTGAACAGGATTCGATGCGTTTGATCGAGCAGGCAGATATGGTCCGGTGCTTCACCCGGCGTGTAGAGCACCCTCAAGTGAATATCGCCTATCTCCAGCACATCATCCTGCTTGAGCCACCGTGATACCTTGAAAGGCGGGAGTGCCGCTTCCTCATGTCGAAAGCCATGCGGCCAGGGTGGCGTCACGAGTTCTTTCCTGAGAAGCTCCCAAACCAGAACTTCCTGCGGCGCTCCTTCGCTTGAGATGTTGCGCGAGCGCGGATGATCGAACATCAATATCTCGGAAAACTGATGGTTGCTGCCGAGATGATCCAGATGCGTGTGCGTGTTGACGACTGTAACCGGTAATGTTGTCAGTTGCTCTACAACACGGCGCAAGTTTCCAATGCCGCAGCCGGTATCGATGAGGATGGCACGGTTGCTGCCAAGTAGCAGATAAATGACGGTGTGCTCATAGTGACGCGGCTCTGAAATGGCGAAAAGATAATCCGAAATTATCAGAACTTCGAACCAGTCATCGTCGCTCGTAAAGCGCTGAGGCACAGTGGTTTGGAAGTCACGCGCGTCGATCATTTTTGTCCGTCACTCGCCTCATGCGGAGGTTCCAGGATATCCGTCAAGCAGGCGGGCAGCAACCAGCCGATCGAGATTCCTCATTTTAGCTTGGTAGTGGTCTAGCAAAGCTGCAGGAATTGCTCCCTTGGAACTGGCAGCCGAGCAGGCCCGGGCCGCGTTGGTGGATCGTCATCGCACAGACCGAATCGTATTCCTTGAGATGCCATATGATTTGTCATTGGGTCATCGGATAAGGTCCTTCGTGCGCAGCCGGGGCGACAAACCGCCCGAGATGTTCGGGCATATCGGCGGACACTTCGATGCCAGTTCGCGTGACAGGGCCTCGCGCGGCGTTTCGCCCGCCTCGATTTTTCCACCTGCCTGCATGAAACTTCTGGTCCCACGCTTGCGTACCAGTAGAGTGTTGCCCGCGGCATTCATGATAATGGCGGCAGCGATCCGGATTGTTCGTCTGGCTGCGTCCTCCTCCATCAGAACGTTCCCCTTTCCTTCGGAGCAGCCCGCGGAGCCGCTTGCAACAGGATTAACAGAAGCGGGACGATCACGACCATACCGGCGGCTAGCATCACTCCCGATACGCTGGAGACAGTCAAAATCCGGGCACCGAAAATGGCTCCGAAGCCGATGGCCGAATTGATCACCGCCGAGTGTATTGCAGCGGCGGACATGACTGTCGCACCGGCCGCGCGCAAGATCCAGGTCTGCAGTCCCGCGAACAGCGCAGCGATGGCGGCGCCCCAGATGACTAATAAGACAAGGACGCGACCTGTTCCCAGCTGGGGACCGAACCATCCAAGGCCGACGAGCGCCAGGCACAGGGCAACCAGCCCCGCAGTGATGATGGACTTCATGAAACGGTCGATGAGTAAGCCGGTCAGGATATTCCCAAGGAATCCTGCTCCACCAAAACCGAACAACAACGCGCCGATCATGACATGAGGAAGATTCGGAACCTCTCTGAGGAATGGTTCGATAAAAGTGTAGGCTGCGAAATTCGCCGCCGCCATAAATGCCGTTACAGCATAGATTCCCAGCAGATCAGGTCTGCGGAACACCGATCCAAGCTCTCTCCATCCCGCTGGCGATCCCGGCTGCATTTTCGGAAGAACTACGCCCATCAGGACTGAGGTAAGCAGTCCGACTGCGCCAATTGAGCCGAACGCTGTACGCCATCCGCTCGCCTGCCCGACGAGGTTTGCGAGCGGCACGCCGACAACGGTCGCCATCGAGATCCCGCCGAATACGATCGCGGTCGCGACACCCATACGGTGGGACGGTGCAATCTGTGATGCGACCGCCGCGGCCATGGCCCAGAAGAAGCCGTGAACGATAGCGCCCACCGTGCGTGCCAGCAACAGCCCGTCGAAACTGTGGGAAATCATCGCCGCAAGATTGGTCGCGGAAAGAACGAGCATCAAGACGATGAGCAGCGGCTTGCGAGGAAACTTCTGAAGCAAAACAGCCGACAAAAGGCCGCTCGCAGCGCCGATCCAGGCGTAGAGCGTCATCGTAAGCCCGACCGCCGCCTGATCTTTTCCGAGATCTAGAGCGATCTGGGACAACAGCCCGATCGGCGCGAACTCGGTAGTAACCATAATGAACGAGGCAATGCCGAGCATGATTACGGCAAGCCAGATACGGATCGGAGAATCTTTATCTTCAGCTCTCATTGTGGGGAGCCCGCTGTCAGACCTACCGGCCTCATCTCCCCGATAACGTTTCGGTTCGATCTGCGCCTGTCCTCATCCATGAACGCGGCCCTGAGGCTATTGTCTGCCAGCGTCAGTTGCTCGTCTTCGGTCAGGCTCAATGCCTCGGTTGAGCGGATGAAATTTTCGTTCACATGTCCTCCGAAATATGCCGGGTCGTCGGAGTTGATTGTGACGCAGATGCCAGCACGCAGGAGCCGACGAAGATTGTGCTCTTCAAGCGAAGGAAACACCTTCAGTGCGACATTCGAGAGCGGGCAAACCGTGAGGGGAATGTCCTTCTCGGCAATGCGTCGCATCAACTCCGGATCGGCCTCGCACTGGACACCATGATCGATGCGGTCGACGTGTAGCCTGTCGATCGCCTCAGCGACATAGTCTGACGGGCCTTCTTCGCCGGCATGCGCCGTCGTCTTCCATCCGAGCGCGCGTGCCTGGGCGAAGACGTCCACGAAGGGCGAAGGAGGATATCCTTTTTCTGGTCCACCAAGCCCAAGTGCCAATATCCTGCCTTGCCAAGGCCGAGCCATCTCGATAGCGGCGAAAGCCTCGTCCACGTCTTTATGCCTGCGAACGCAAGGGATCATACCGCCGGTGATATCGAGCCGCGATCGGGCGTCCGCATACGCGGCGCTGATGCCATTCATCACTGCTTCGAACGGCACACCCCGCTCGGTGTGATCGGATGGGGTGATGTAGATTTCTGCATGAACGACATTGTCCTGCCGAACGCGAGACAGATAGGCAAGCGTCAACTCATAGAAATCACGCTCGGTTCGAAGAACGGTCAGGCCAGCCCAGTAAATCTCCAGAAATGACTGAAGATCACAGAAGCGATATGCCGCCAGGACATCTGCCATTGATTTGTACGGGATGGCCACATCATTGCGGCGGGCGAAATCTAGTAGCATGCCCGGTTCTAATGTTCCCTCCACGTGCACGTGAAGCTCGGCCTTGGGAACGGCCTTAATGTCAAACCACGGAACGGCATTCATCGATCGCAACCTCTTCGTGCGTCTGTTTTGTTTGGCGGCTTCAGGCGATGCACCCCGCCGCACTGCGCGTGGAATAACAGTTCGAGGCGAAGCCGGCCGCGCATAAAATATGCGGAGATTGTCGAGACGATCTCGACATCGATTTCAGGCGATAGTGGTGACCAGCCGCGCGGGGGCGCCGTCAGCAAGCATGATGCGTTCCCAAAGCATCCGGCCTTGGAAGATCGGCAGTTTCACGTCCGCATTGGGACCTGTATCGATCTCCAGAGAGTCCAGCTGCCCGTCATGCCATCCGAGTCCTTGGAGCGTTACATCAGCCGCGAGGATTTCGGGAGAGGCATAGACAAGTAACGATTTGCCCAGGAACTCTGATAGGCCAGTTCGCCACTCCGCCTGCCGTGGCGCCGACGCGGCAAGCAGACAATGCGTCCGGTCGCAAACCAGATGAACCTTGCGCATGGACGATTCCACAAGGCGTTTCAGCGCGACATCCTGTGCCGAGCCTAAAGGGCCGGCGAGCAACCGACAAACGGCGGTCCACTGTGCTTCAGAGAGATCGAGAATTCCGCGCTCCCAGCGCGACACGGTCGCCTGATCCACGCCCATCAACTCCCCGAGGTGGCTTTGCTTCATCTGGCGCAGCAAGCGCATTCTCCGCAGCCTGCGGCCGTGATCATTCGTCAACATTTCTCGACCCTTCAACGTGTCCCTTAACAAGCGCCCTCTTCGCCAATCCATCGACAATCACCGCGAGTCCCTGCTCGAACGCCGCATCCGGACCAGCTTCGTCGAGGGCGTCTATCGCGGCTCGCAACATCGGCGGGAGTGGTGCCTGTTCAATGGTGCCGCCGCGCTCGCCGGTATCGCTGTCGCCGGCCTGCTGCTCGAGCACGGCCCCAACAGTGAAGTAGCTGATCGTCATCAGCGCATAGACCGCCTCCCCGACCGAGAAACCCGCCTCGCAAAGAAAGCGAAGCTGCGCCTCGGCCGTCTCCATCTGCGGTGCGCCCGGCCGCGTGCCGGCATGGATGCGGGCGCCATCGCGATAGGCGAGTAGCGACTGCCTGAAGCTGTGAGCATTCCCGATTAGAAATGAGCGCCAGTCGTCGTCGGCCTTCGGCACTGAATACGTATGTCTTTCCGCCAGCATGGCTTCGGCCAGTGCATCGAGTAGCGCCCGCTTGTTTCTGAAATGCCAGTAAAGCGCCGGCTGCTGGACCCCCAGCCGTTCCGCCAGTTTTCGTGTCGTCAGACCGTCTACGCCGACTTCGTTCAACAGATCCAGGGCGGCGCGGATCACTGTATTTGGCTGCAACTTTGTCATAGTTGACATTCTATCAATGATAAATTATCCCGTCTATCAACTTATCAACGATAAATAATCCGCGTTCATCGGAACGGTGGAGACCGGACCGGAGTTCAGACGTGAAAACCGATAAAGCCCTGATCATTATTCTGAGCACCGTCGCGCTCGACGCAATCGGCATCGGACTTATTATGCCGGTGCTGCCGGGCCTCCTGCGCGATCTGGTTCAGTCGAACGACGTCACCGCCCACTATGGCATTCTGCTAGCGCTATATGCGTTGATGCAATTTGCCTGCGCACCTGTACTGGGGGCGCTGTCGGATCGTTTCGGCCGGCGTCCGGTCTTGCTCGCCTCACTGGCGGGCGCCGCTGTCGATTACGCCATTATGGCGACGGCGCCCTTTCTTTGGGTTCTCTATATCGGGCGCATCGTGGCCGGCATCACCGGGGCGACCGGCGCGGTAGCCGGCGCCTATATCGCCGATATCACCGATGGCGACGATCGCGCGCGGCACTTCGGCTTCATGAGCGCCTGTTTCGGATTTGGCATGGTCGCGGGGCCAGGGCTTGGCGGGCTGATGGGCGGCATTTCCCCCCATGCTCCGTTCTTTGCAGCCGCAGCCTTGAACGGCCTCAATTTCCTGATGGGCTGCTTCCTTTTGCCGGAGTCGCACAAAGGCGACCGCCGACCGCTGCCCCGGGAGGCTTTCAACCCGCTCGCTTCGTTCCGGTGGGCCCGGGGCATGACCATCGTCGCCGCCCTGATGGCCGTCTTCTTCACCATGCAACTCGTCGGCCAGGTGCCAGCCGCGCTTTGGGTCATCTTCGGCGAGGATCGCTTTCATTGGGACGCGACCCGGATCGGCATTTCGCTCGCCGCATTCGGTATTCTGCATTCACTCGCCCAGGCAATAGTCACCGGCCCTGTTGCCGCCCGCCTCGGTGAAAAGTGGGCACTTATCCTCGGAATGGTTGCGGACGGCACGGGGTACATCCTGCTTGCCTTTGCGACACAGGGCTGGATGGCGTTCCCGATCATGATCCTGCTTGCGTCAGGTGGCATTGGAATGCCGGCGCTGCAGGCAATTTTGTCCAGACAGGTGGACACGGAACATCAGGGACAGCTTCAAGGATCGCTCGCTGCGCTCACTAGCCTGAGCTCGATCGCCGGGCCCCTCATCTTCACGGCGATCTATGCGGCTTCCATAACAACGTGGAACGGGTGGGTATGGATTGCCGGCGCCGCGCTCTACTTGATCTGCCTGCCAGCCCTGCGTCGCGGACTCTGGAGCGACGTAAGGCAACGAGCCAATTGATCACGGCGATGCATCGCCGTCAGTCTTGCGAACCGAGCGCTAGCGGAGAGTTATGCATGCCCAAACCCACCCTTTCCCGATCATCGCTGATCGCCACTATTACGCGTGCGCTGGGTGAGATTTCGCATCTTACTCAGATCACCGAGGGAGAAGAATCTCGAGCCTTCAGCTTTCGGACGAATGGCGAAAACTTTATCGTGCGGATCAACCAGACACCCGACGGCTTCAACAAGGATGCCTACGCTTATCAACAGTTTGCGACGGCAGCATTGCCGATTCCCGAAATCGTAACGCTTGGCGAACTTGATGGCGGACATGTCTATTGCGTATCACGACGGGTCCCTGGTGTGACTCTGCAGGATTTGAAGCGCGCGGAACTTCCAGTTGTCGTCGGCCCGGTAGCGTGCGTGCTGGACGCGATTGCTGCATCGAACATCGGGGCAACAGGCGGTTACGGCCCTTTCGACCCGCAAGGAAAGGGCGCCTACGCGACTTGGCGAGATTTCCTGACAGCTATCGCAAGTCCGCGTCAATATGATTGGGCTGCTGCTGGGCATCGGGCCGATCTGGACCGTGTCCAGCCCTTGCTGAACGAGGTTCTCGCTTTGGCCGAATATTGCCCGGAAGCTCGCCAGCTCATTCATGGAGACTTTGGGTCAAACAACGTGCTGACAGATGGCCACCGCATCACCGGTGTCATCGACTGGTCCGAGGCCATGTTCGGCGACCCGCTCTATGACGTCGCCAATATCTTATTCTGGCGTAGTTGGCTGATGTGCATGGAACAGCAGGCTCGCTTCTTCGAAGCCCAGTGTGTCGATCGTCTTCGCCATGCAGAAAGGCTCCGTTGCTATCAGCTCCGGATCGGGTTGGAAGAAATCTTTGAGAATGCCCTTCACGGCACAGCGGAGAATGTCGCATGGGCCATCGATCGATGTGAGGAACTGTGATGCCGACGACCGAAGAAACTAGAGATGCCCTTGGCGAAGTTTCCATCATTAGCCCAGATGAAGCGTGGCCCGCTCAGTTCGAGGCCGAGCGACGGCGCTTGCTTTCCTTACTGGGCAAGTCGGGTCAAAGCCTTCAGCACTTCGGCAGCACTGCTGTCCCAAATTTGAAGGCGAAACCCATCATTGACATGATGGCGCCAATTGCCTCGCTTCCAATCGACTGTCATCTCTCCGGCCGACTGGCTGAGGTCGGCTATATCGCGGTCGATGCCGGCTTTTTCAAGCGCGCTTTCTTCCGCCGTCCAGCCAGTGGCGTCGATCCTGCCTTTCACCTCCATCTCGTGTTTGCGCCATCTTGGCCAATGAAAAACGAGCTGCTCTTGAGAGACTGGCTGATAGCAAATCCGGATGTGGCACGGGCCTACGAGGCTCTCAAGCTCGAATTGGCACGGCAGTTTCCGGATAACATGCCCCGCTATACATCGGGCAAAACCGCCTTCCTACGTGCCGCGGTCAATGACGCGCGCGCAAGCATCGGTTTACCACCTGAAACAGACTGGGACGAGTAGGGAAACACTTTTCACTCCTCAACGATGTTTAGTTGTCGTGGATGGAACGGGAAGCGTTCATCAGAATGCCGGCATGCCGACCGTCAACGCGGCTCTGGACCAACTACAGAGACTTGGGATCGTCGAGGAAACCACGGGCCGGCGGTGTGGTCGGGTGTTCGTCTATTACGCATACATCGAAATTCTCAGCGACGGTGCAGGCGCCTAATACGGTCCCGTCGATACGCGATCTGACGCTGCGCGAGCGCGCGGTGAGTGCCGGTACAAGCGCCTCAACCTGGACAACCCTGCCCGCTCAACGGCAAGCGCGGCGGCGAAAGTCGGTAGCGATTTATTTCCAGATCCCGCTCGACTTAAGCACGTCTTTCCAGACAGCAAAACGCGCTGACAATGTGATCGAGTGTCGCTGCGACGGAATTTATGCCCTGGCTCTGCGGAGAGCGAGCTAGGAGCTCGATGACATTGAGCCCCCTTTCGAACGCGGAAACGACGCTCGCGTCCCGGGCCGTCACGATCTCCGCCGTGTTCAAGTCACTGGTTTGCAAGCGCTGCGCGAACCTTGCTCACGAGGTTCGGCGTCCATTTCGGGAATGCCTTCTCGATACCCTCTGCGCCCTTGGCGAAGGCGGCGCGGTCAACGTCCTCGACGATGGTCATGCCCTTGTCCTTGAGAACCTGGACGCTGGCGTCGTAGGCCTTGGCCGTGTCTTCGCTGATCCAGTCGCAGGCCTTCTGGCTTTCCTCGGCCACGACGGCTTGCTCTTCCTTGGAGAGACCATTGAAGGCCGACAGGCTCATCACGATCGGCGATACGTCGACGATGTGGTTCGTCTTCATGTACATCTTGGCGTGTTCGTAGTGCTTCTGGTCGACGATGGCGTTCGGTGGCGCCTCGGCGGCATCGATGACGCCCTGAGCCAGGGCGCTATAGATTTCCGGCCACGGCATCGGTGTCGGCGTCGCGCCCATCGACTTGGCAAGCTCGGTGTACATGGTCGCTGGCTGCACCCGGAACTTAAGGCCGGTCATATCGGTCGGAACGCGGACTGCCTTGTCGCGGGTGTAGAGATCACGCGTACCGAAATTGATATGACACAGCACTTTGAGATTGCTCTTCTCCAGCTCCTCGGCCCACAGCTTCGGCATGTCCGATGCAAGGAATGCCTTGATCTGCCCGAAATCCTTGAAGAGAAACGGGTAGACGAGCACTGAATAGTCGGGGACGTAGTCGGACAGTACGCCGGTGCTGAGCTGGCCGATCAAGGCGCCCCCGAGGCTGATCTGCTCGCCCACAGCGGTGCTTTCGCCGAGCTGACCGCTGGGGAACACGCCGACTTGCACCCGACCGTTGGTCCGGGCCTCGACGGCTTCCTTGAACTTCAGGGCGCCGAGATTGACCGAGTGCTGTGGTCCGTTCATGTGCGCGAGGCGCAGCTCGGTGACTTGAGCCTGCGCCGCGGATGTCGCGAGCATTCCCAGCGCAACGGCTGCCATGGTTTTCAGTAGGATTTTCACGATGTCTCCTCCCGTGATTGTGGTGATTTGGCGCAGGTGTCCCCAGGCGGCTACATGTAGGCTAGCCAGGTAGCGGTCTGCGGTACGAAGATAATGAGCAGGCCGGTGACAACGATCGCGATCAGGAAAGGTAGGCATTCCCGGAAAAACGGGCCCATCGGCACCTTGGTGATTGCGCATGTCGTCGCCATCAGCGTGCCGACTGGTGGGGTGATGCCGCCAAGCAGCGAAACCAGCACGAAGACGACGCCGTAATGTACCGGGTCGATTCCGGCCGCCGTCACGGCAGGTAGGAACATTGGTGCCAGGATCAGGATCATCGGCAGGCCCTCGATGAAGATGCCGACAATGAAGACCAGCACGCAGATCATCATGAGCAGCAGATGCGGCTCGGAGGTGATCGCGACGAGCTGCTCGGCGACTGCCTGCGGGATGCGGTCGAAGGTCAGGACGAAACTGAGTGCACCGGTTGCGGAGAGCACGAGCATGATGGCGCCGGTCGTCGCCGCTGTGGTGCGCATCGCGGCATAAATTTCCGACCAGCTCGCTTCTCGTGTCACGGCGCAGAAGAGGAGCGCATAGACGACCGCAACAGCGCCGGCCTCAGAGGGCGTGAACATGCCGAGGCGAATACCGAAGGCGATGACGAGCGGCAGCAGTAGCGCTGGCAGGGAACTGATGAAAGTGCGTCCAACAACGCCCCAGCCGCGCCAGGCAGTATCGCCACCATAGTTGCGGCGTTTGGCGATGATGTGAGTTGTCGCCATGAAGGCCAGCGTCAGCAGGATGGACGGAACAATGCCGGCCAGGAACAGTGCCCCGATCGAGGTGTCGGTGACGAAGCCGAACATCAGAAGGCTGATGGAGGGCGGCAGCATCGCCGCTGTGAAGGCCGATGTCGCGGTGACTGCAGAGGAGAACGCGACATCGTAGCCGCGCCGGGTCATCTCGGGCACAAGCATCTTGGCGTCCATGGCTGCATCGGCGTTGGCCGAGCCACTCATGCCGCCCTTCAGCGTGCTGACGACGACATTCACCTGGGCGAGGCCGCCCGGCATATGTCCGGTCAGTGAAGTGGCGAAATCCATCAGGCGCCGCGAAATGCCGCTGACATTCATCAGTTCGCCCGCCAGCAGGAAGAGTGGAATGGTGATGAGCGGAAAGGGCTGAGTCGCGTTGACCAGGGCCTGGATGACGCCGAGCGGCATTAGACCGGGCTCGAACATGACGAACAGGATGGCAGCTCCAAGGATCACGAGAGCAATCGGCATGCCCGTGATCATCAGACCGGAGAAGACGGTGAAGAGGCCAGCACTTCCCATCTCAAACCTCGACAGTCTTGCGGGCGGGGTTGGCGAGGAGGCGTGCGAGGTCCCAGAAAATCCAGCCGATATAGATGGTGCAGCCTACCGGCACGGCCGCATACATCCAGGCCATCGACAGACCGATGGTCGGCATTTCCACGCGCGTCCGACCGGCAAGTGCATAGGCGTACCAGACGATGTAGCTGAGCACCGCGAGCGACAGGAAATGCGCGACGATTTGCAGTAGCCGCAATGATGCCGGGCCGAGATACGGCGTCAGAACGTCCGCACCGAGATGGGCCGCCTGCGCCGCGCCGCCGGCGAGCGACAGGAATACCAGCCAGACAAAAAGCAGCGAGGCGAGCTCATAGGAATAGAGGATCGGCTCCCCAAGGACATAGCGAAAGAACACCCCAGTGGCGATCAGTAGCGTAATGGCGATCAAAAGGGCGACCAAAACGGCCTGGTAAAGACCGATCAGTGTGCCCAGGCCGCCTTTGGAAGTGCCTCGCATCATATACCTCCTCAATTTTCATATATGAAAACGACTTTCCTATGTTAAATATCACTGGAGTGGTCGCCGCGTCAAGCGCCCGCGCAGGTGACCTGGCGAAGTCTGGCGGGAGTGCTGAAGTTCTTGGTGCTTGCTCGCTTGTCGCCGCAGCATCTCTCCGGCCGAAGGCACCAGCAGATCGAGACTTGAAAGGTCTCGGCCCATCAGTTCGAAAGCGTAGAGACGCCATCGCTCTCGTCGCGGCGCATGCTTAGGTCGTCGCCCGAACGGGCGAGGATGACTTCGCTCTGCCACACGAATATCGGCACTGGTGGCGCCACCGCTCTTCGGGCTGCCGTAAGCGCCAGCGTCGCTAGATGCCCGGATCGCTGCGCCTGTCATCTGGCCGCGCAGGGCCGCGTCGCGGACATCGGCGCCGGTCATGGTTTCGACCTTAAGACCGCGATCAGAGAGGGCCCTGCCAATGGCTTCAGGCTCGCGTGGCGGGTAGCGGCTTACTGCCAAACTTCAACCCATAAACTCGCTTTCATTTTTTCATATAGGCAATCTACTTGCACAAATGAAAAATTCAAGCTATTGAATGTGTACTCAAGGGACGCACCAGGAGGAACGCTGGAAGTGATAAAATTGCGTGGATTGGCGTGGGATCATCGCCGCTGCTGGGGACCACTGGACGCCAGCGTGATCCCCTATGGCGAGGCAAATCCCGACCTTCGGATCGAGTGGGATCGCCGCAGCCTCTACGAGTTTGGCGAAGGCGCGCTGGCCGATGTTTTGTCGTCTTATGACCTTGTGATCTTCGACCATCCCTTCATAGGCGACATTGCCGCAGAGCATCTGATGGTGCCGTTCGACGGATATATCGCGCCGGAACAGCTCAACACATTCGCTGCCGATACAGTGGGAAAATCCTGGGAATCCTACGCAAAGGCCGGACGGCAATGGGCGCTGCCGATTGATGCGGCGTGCCAGGTGGCCAGCTATCGGCCGGACCTTCTTGCCGCTTATGGTGCGCCGCCAGAAAACTATGTCGACCTGCTCGAGCTGGCGCGAAAGGTGCGGCAGGACGGAAAATGGATAGGCCTGCCATCGGTGCCAACCGACGCCATGTGCCTGCTGCTGACTTTCTGCGCCCAAAAGACCGGCAATGACGTCTACGGCTTCACCGACAGCAAGGTCGTCGAGAGCGCCATAGCCGATCTTAGGGAACTGGCTGCCCTTGCGCATCCGCTTTCGCGCCAGTGGAATCCGATCCGCTGCTACGACCACATGATTGCAAATGACGATGTGGTCTATGTGCCCTATGCGTTTGGCTACGTGAATTATGCCGCAGCAACCGAAGGGCGCCATCTAAGCTTTGCCGACATTCCGGCCAAAAATTGCGCCGGTGCACTACTCGGCGGCGCGGGTATCGGTGTAAGCGCTCGATCGCGACATCGTGATGCGGCGATGGCCTATGCGATCCACCTTTCGTCACCCGACTATCAGCGCAGTTTCTACGTAGATGCGGGCGGCCAGCCCGGTTCGCTGTCGGCCTGGCAGGACGAGCGCGTGAATGCCGAGACGCGGAATTTCTTCAAAGATACGCTCAAAACGATGCAGGCATCCTACCTGCGCCCCACCGATCAGGGGTTCATTGCGTTTTTCCGTGAGGCAGCACCGAATGTCGCCAAGGCGATCCACGGCGACATGGCGCCGGATGATTTGTGCAGTGTGCTCGGGCGGCTCTATGCCGAAGCTCGCAACCGATCGATGCACGGTGAGGCGGCGCAATGACCCCTTCCAAGCAAGAGACCACGACCGGCGAGGACAACGGCAAGGGCGAATACCGCGCCCCCGCCGCAGAAAAAGTGCTCGACATCCTGGAGTTCATGGCCAGTCAGCCCGACGGCCTGACGCAAACCGAGATCTCAACGGGCCTCGGCCGATCGATCCATGAGATCTACCGCATTCTGCTGCTACTGGAAAAACGCGGTTATCTGGTGCGCACCCAATCAGACCGCATCCGGCTCTCGCTCAAACTGTTCGAACTGGCTCATATGCATCCGCCGGTGAACCGGCTGATCGAAAGCGCTCTGCCGATCATGCGTGACCTCGCGGACAATTCGGACCAGAGCTGCCACCTTGTCGTGCTCGACGAGCTCAAGGTGCTAATCGTCCTGCAGGTCGATTCACCTTTGCCGATGCGCTACTCGGTGGCGCTCGGTTCCCGCTTCCCGGCGATGGAGACAAGTTCCGGCGCGGTCCTGCTGGCTGGGCTCCCCCGCTCCGACCGTGACGCCGTCATCGCGCGCATTGTCGAAGCTGGCGACGCTTATGGCTCGCAGACTGAAATCGAGGCGCGCCTTGAGGCGATTGCCGACCTTGGCTACGAGGTGCGCCCCTCACTGGTCGTCGATGCCTGTACCAACATCTCGCTTCCGGTGCACGACCACACAGGTGTGGTGATCGCAGCGCTGACCGTGCCTTTCCTGCCGCAAAGACAGGCCCGTTTCAACCGGGACACGGTGTTGCAGACAACGGTTGAGGCGGCGGCGAGAATTTCGGCAGCCCTCGGGGCGCCACAGCATTTGCTCCAAGCCTAGGGGCGCATGCAGATCCGGGACGGCGGTTTCCGTCCAGATGAGCGGCAGCGGAGGCTGCTCCAAAGGGAGAGAAGACAATGGCATTGATCAAGACGTTACTGCTGACATCGGCCGCCACCTTGATGACGGTTTCGGTGCAAGCCCAGGATATGCCGAAGAAGATCGGCTATGTGACCAACTACGCAACGCATGAATGGTATCAGAACGTTATCAAGGGCATGCAGGCTCGCGGCAAGGAACTGGGTATCGAAGTCGAGGTCCAGGACGCCAATCTCGACATTGCCAAGCAGGTTGCCGCCGCCGAGGACTTCATTGCCAAGGGCGTTGACGTCCTCATCGTCACACCTGTCAACGAAGAAGGTGTCGTTCCGCTCTTGCGTCAGGCCAAGGCTGCCAACGTCCCGGTTGTTCTGGAGGGTAACCCGGTCAAGGGCATGACCACCATGGTCGCGATCTGTGATTACGACACCGGCTATCATTCTGGCGTGGCTGCCGGCAAATATGCCAAGGAAAAGCTCGGTAGCGTTGCGAAGGTGATGAATGTCGGTCTGCCGCTGCTTTCGGCGACTGTTCTGCGCTCGCAGGGCTTCATGGATGGTATCAAGACTGAAATCCCCGATGCCGTAATGGTCCATGACCTCGACGGCGGCGGCAATCCGGACCGTGCGCTCGAAGTGTCGTCGGCTGCTCTGGCAAAGAACGCCGACATCAACATTATCTACGGCATCAACGATTCCTCGGCGCTCGGCGGCCTCCAGGCCTGGAAAGCGGCGGGCAAGTCGCAGGACGGGCTCCTGACCGTCGGTACCGGCGGCGAAGGCCTCGCCTTCATCAACGCGATCGAAAAGGAACCATCTTATCGAATCGAGGCGGCCATGTTCCCGGAAAAGGAAGGCTTCACCGCTATCGACGCAGCAGTGAAACTATTCAATGGTGAAGAGGTTCCCGAGCACATCGTCAGCCCGACTGCGCCCATGTTCGGCGACGAATGGAAGAAGTACTATGACTACGATGGCACCAGCCGGGCGATCAAATGGGATGCCGTCAATGCACTGCAGGCTCCGGCTAAGTGCATGAAAACTTCGGCCGACCTCAAGAAGTAAGCCGCAAGGAACCGGCCCTGCCAACGTCCGGCGGGGCCAAATTGCTGTCGCGCCCGCGACCCCTGATGCCCCGCCAGTTCGGGCGCATCGCCTGACACTGTGAGATGGATAAGAAATGAGTGACATTTCTCAACCCGCACGGTCTGGCCGGCCTTCGCTTGGCCAGGTCGCCGGTAGTGGCCAGATCGTGCTTGGCGCAATCCTCTTGGCGTTGTGTGTGGCGATCTCACTTGCTGCGCCGCAGTTCTATTCAGAAGCCAACGTCATCGCGATCCTGCGGCAATGCGCATTGGTCCTCATCGTGGCTTCGGGAATGACGATGCTGGTCATTACCGCCGAAGTTGACCTCTCTGTGGGGGCGTCGGTGGCCTTTGTCGGTTGCATCGCAATGGCAGTGCTGAACGCTACCAGCAGTCTCACTCTCGGCATACTTGTCGCACTTGCGTTTGCCGGCGGCGTTGGACTGGTCAACGGCCTGGTTGTGACGCGGCTCAGGGTCAATTCGCTGATTGGCACAATCGGCATGATGATGATGCTTCAGGGCGGCGTGTATTTGTTCACCCGCGAGGCGGTTCAAAACCATCACCAGCTGCCGTCGTTTACTGCACTGGGAGCCGGCTATGTCGGGCCCTTCCCGATCCCTGTAATCTTTGCCGCCGCGATCTTTGCAGTCGCCTATGTCACGCTACGCTTTACGACACTCGGTCGCTATCTCTACGCCGTCGGCGCCAATGAAAAAGCGGTCCGGCTGTCGGGTATACGATCTGAGCGCTTGAAGCTCTTCGGCTTTGTCGTCACCGGTTTGTGCGTCGGCGTCGCCGGCCTCATTCTGGCGTCCCTGATGAATGCCGGCCAGCCGACGGCGGGCCGCGGCTTCGAACTCACGGTCATCGCAGCTGTCATCCTTGGCGGCACCAGTCTGACCGGCGGACGGGGATCGCTGTTCGGCACGCTTCTCGGCGTCCTTGTCCTCAAGGTCATCGACAACGGCATCATCATCCTGGGCTGGAACCAGGATCTTCAGATGGTCGTGCCGGGCATCGTTATCGTACTGGCAACCTATCTCGATTTGGTGCGGAGCAAGCACAATGACCGTTGATTTTCCACACCTTAGCGGGCAGTCCAACCAGACGGTCCCTGCTCTTGAAATGCGCGGCATCGGCAAACGGTTTCCAGGTGTGCTGGCGCTCGAAAATGTCGACCTGACACTGGAGCCTGGCAAGGTCCACGCGCTGATGGGCGAAAACGGCGCCGGCAAATCGACGTTAATCAAGATCATGGCCGGCGTCTACCAGCGAGACACTGGCACCATCCAGATCCATGGCCGCGATGCTGCCATAAAGTCGCCGCGCGACAGCCTGCGCGAAGGCATCAAGGTGGTGTTCCAGGAGATCGCCTTGATCTCCGAATTCACTGTCGCCGAGAACATCTTCCTCGAGGGTTATCCCACCGGCAAAACCGGGTCGATAGACTGGAAGAAAGTCAGGGCGGATTCGGCGGCGCTGTTCAACCGGATCGGTTTCAACGTAGATCCTGCAGCACGCACCGGCTCGCTACCGGTCAGCCAGCAGCAGATGGTCGAGATTGCCCGGGCGCTCGCCCATGAAGCGAGCGTCGTTGTCATGGACGAGCCAACCTCTTCGCTGACGCCGAACGAGGTGGCGCTCTTGTTCACGGTGATCCGCCGGCTCACCTCGCTGGGCATTGCGGTCGTCTATGTCAGTCACAAGCTGGACGAGGTGTTCGAGATCGCCGACACCGTGACGGTGCTGCGCGATGGACGCCATATCTCGACCAAACCGATCGGCGAGCACACGCACGACACGCTGGTTCACGACATGATTGGTCGGCGCATCGAGAACCTGTTTCCGCGGCAACGCGGCGCAGTTGGAACCAAGGTCGCGTTGTCTGTGCAGGGACTGTCCACCCCGCGTAAGCTAAAGGACGTCACCTTCGAGGCTCGCGCCGGCGAAGTGCTCGGCTTCTTCGGGCTGATGGGCGCCGGACGCACGGAACTGGCCAAGGCCATCGTCGGTTTCGACCCGATCAGCGCCGGCACCATCGTGGTTGACGGCAAGGTACTTGCGCCACACAATACTAGTCGAGGCGTCAAGCTGGGCATCGGCCTTTTATCTGAGGATCGCAAGACCGAAGGCCTGATGGGCGAGCTGCCAGTCTATCAGAACGCCAGCCTGGCGTCCTTGCAAGGCTTTGCCTCGGGCGGCTTCGTCGATGCGGCGCGGGAAAAGAAGGCGGTCCAGGAATATGTCGACCTCTTCCGGATCAAGACGCCCAGCCTGTTCCAGCAGATAAAGAACCTGTCGGGCGGAAACCAACAGAAGGTTCTGATCGCACGCTGGCTGATGCGCGGGCTCAAGGTGATCGTTGTCGACGAACCGACGCGCGGCATCGACGTTGGCGCGAAGTCCGAAATCTTCACGCTCATCGACCGGCTTGCCAGCGAAGGGTTGGCGGTCGTGATGATGACGTCCGAGATGCCGGAACTACTCGGACTGTCCGATCGCATCGTCGTCATGTGCGAAGGCCGCATCACCGCAACTATGTCGCGCGACGATGCCACCCAGGAAAATATCCTGAACGCCGCAATCGGCTCCAAGGGAAAGGACGTCGCATGACCATCGCCCTTCAATCTACTAGCCATCCATCATCCACGCTGGAACGCATCTTCCACCGCCAGGAAGTTGCGTTGCTGGTGTGCCTCATCGTCGTTCTGGTATTCTTCTCGCTGACGGCGGATAATTTCCTTTCCGCTCGCAACATCACCAACGTGCTCGGCCAGGCCTCCCTGCCTTTGATCGCCGGCATCGGCTGTGCCGTCGTCTTCATTTCGGGCGAGGTCGACATTTCGATCGGATCGCTTCTCGCCGCAATCGCAGTGCCGCTGATCGTCATCATGAACGACAGCAACTCCTTGGCGCTTGGCATTGCTGGGGCGCTGGCGATCGGCTTGGCCGTCGGCATCGTCAACGGTTACCTGACGGCCTATGTCGGCATCAATTCGCTGATCGTGACGCTGGGCATGATGTTTGTCCTGCGCGGCGGGGTGTATCTTTATACCGGCCAGCGCGCTATCCCCGACAACGCTGCGCTCGACAGCTTCATCGCACTCTCCGACGGCCGCCTGTTCGGCGTCCTCCCCTATTCGGCGGCCATTGCCATCATCCTGCTTGCGGTTTTCGGCTATGTGATGCGTCACCGGCCATTCGGACGGCAGATCTATGCGGTCGGCGGCAATCCAGAGGTCGCCCGCCTGGCCGGCTATGACGTCCGCCGCGTCAAGTTCATCTGCTTCATCATCAGTTCGCTTCTAGCCACCATTGCAGGCATCATTCTGGCCGCCCGCGTCGGTTCGGCACAGCACACCGCCGGCCTGACCTTCGAGTTCCAGGTCGTTGCCGCAACTGTCCTTGGCGGCGTCAGCCTTGCCGGCGGTATCGGCAGTCTGACCGGGATGGCGCTTGGTGTTCTCATCCTGCAATTCCTGTCCAACGGCCTGCGCGGTCTTGGCCTGCCGACCGAATGGCAGTTGGTCATCACCGGCATGATTATCATTGCCGCGGTCAGCTTCGACGAACTGAAGCGCCGCCGGGCGCAGGGAGCCTGACATGGCACGACTTGAAGGAAAAACAGCTGTTGTAACTGGCGCTGCCGACGGCATCGGCTTTGCTATTTCTGAGGCTATGGCGCGTGAGGGTGCACACGTATTCCTCGGCGACATAGCAGCAGATAAAGGCTCCAAGGCCGCCGATCAACTGCGCGCCGAGGGACTGAACGCGGACTTTCTGCATTGCGACGTGTCGATCGAAGCCGACATTGCCGGTCTCATCGATGCTGCAGTCAAGAAGACCGGCCGGCTTGACGTGCTAGTCAACAATGCGGCAATCGCCATTGGCGGCATGCCGGTTTACGAAATGAGCGACGAGCAGTGGCACCGCCTGATCGCGGTCAACCTCACCAGCGTTTTTCGTGGCTGCAAGTATGCATTGCCGCACATGATCGCGCAGAAGTCGGGCTCGATCATCAACATGGCATCCGCCCAGGGACATATCGGCCTCGACGGCTGGACGGCCTATGCCGGCGCGAAGGGCGCTGTGATGTCAATGAGCCGCCAGATGGCGGTCGAGTTCGGCCCGCACAATATCCGCGTCAACTCGATCTCGCCGGGCACGATCAACACGCCGATGAACGAACAGGTGATCGAACAACTCGGGCCTGGGCTCATGCAGTCCTGGATCGGCATGCATCCGATCGGTCGCATCGGCAAACCGTCGGAAGTCGCCGAGGCCGCGGTCTATTTGGCCAGCGATGCGGCCGGCTTCACCACCGGCATCGACCTGCGCGTCGACGGCGGACTTACCGCCATGCCCCACTTCATCCCCCATAACTCCAAACCTGTGTGAGACTGAAAATGACCAAAGCACTTGAAGGTGTCCGCATCCTCGATCTCAGCCATTTGTTGCAGGGTCCGTTCGCGACGCAGATGCTCGGCGACATGGGTGCCGACGTTATCAAGATCGAACGTGCCGGATCAGGTGACATGTTCCGTGGCATGACCTTCTTCGCCAAATGGGTCGGCGGTTCCGAAAGCCCGAACTTCCTCGCCTGGAATCGCAATAAGCGCTCCATCGCGCTGAACCTCAAAAGCTGCAAAGTGCACGCCATCATCATGGACATGGCGAAGAACGCCGACGTCGTGGTGCAGAATTTCCGGCCCGGCGTGCTGGCCAAACTTGGCTACGGCTACGAGGACTTCAAGGCGATCAATCCGCGTATCATTTATTGCTCCGGCTCCGGCTATGGCGAAGAGGGCCCCTACGTCGACCGCCCCGGTCAGGACATGCTGATCCAGGGGCTAGCCGGCGTAGCCGCCAACACAGGTCGTGGCGATCAGCCGCCTGTTCCCGCCGGCGCTGGCCTTGCCGATCAGATCGGCGCTATGAACATGGTTTATGGCATCCTCACTGCACTTTATTATCGCGAGAAGACCGGCAAAGGGCAGAAGATCGAGGTGAATTTGCTCGCTGGCATGCTTGCGCATCTCAACCAGGAATATGTCGCGGTGCTCAATCTCGGCGAGGATTTCGTCCGCCCAAATTCCGGCATTGGCCATCCCGGCATGCAGGCACCGTTCGGCATCTATGAAGCCTCTGACGGCGGCTACGTTTCAATCGCCATGAGCCCGTTCAAGACGCTCTATACAATGCTCGAGGCACCGCAGCTCGCCGTCTATGATGATCTGAAGACCTTGTTCGACAAACGCGACGAGGTGTTTGACAAGGTCAACGCCGAGACGAAGAAATTCTCGACCGATGAGTTGCTCGCACGGCTGCTGGGTGCCGACATATGGTGTGCCGAGGTCAAAGACATCCGTCGCGCGGCCGAAGATCCGCAGGTTACGCACATGGGCATGATCACCAGCTACGATCATCCGCGCGGCGGCAAGGTCAAGGTGGTTGCTCCGGCGGTCCGCATGAGCGAGACGCCTGCAAGCATCGACCGCCCGGCCCCGCTGGTTGGCCAGCACGGCCGCGAGATCCTGGCCGAACTCGGCCTGTCCAAGGACGAGATCGCTGATCTGGAAGCTGCCGGCGACATGACGGTGCAGGAGGCATGACCGTGGTCGACTACCAGACGCTTACAGTCGAGAAGAAGGGCCGCACGGCGCTTGTCACCTTGCGCCGTGCCGACCAACTCAACGCCATGAACAAGCTGATGCAGGCCGAGATCACGACAGCCTTCGAAAGCCTGTCGAAGGACGATACGATCGGCGCCATAGTCCTCACCGGCGAGGGCCGCGGCTTCATGGCCGGGGCCGATATCAAGGAATATGCCGAGCAGACGGACGCAGAGTTCGATGCGTTCCAGGCCGCAGGCACGCGTATGTATGCGGCGATCGAGAACAACGTCAAACCGGTGATCGCCGCTGTCAACGGCTTCGCGCTCGGCGGTGGCATGGAACTCGTTCTATGCTGCGACATCGTACTCGCCAATCAGTTCGCCAAGCTCGGCCTGCCGGAGATAAAGCTCGGACTTATCCCGGGCGGCGGCGGTACCCAACGCAGCGTCGCCAAGCTCGGCCGCAACCGCGCCAACATGCTTTTGCTCACCGGCGCGATCGTGCCTGCTTCCGAATTCGTCGCCGCCGGGCTGGTCAATGAAATCGTCGATGCTGCCGCCTTGCTGCCGCGCGCCATGGAACTCGCCGACGCGATTGCCGCTGAACCGGCGACGGCAATTGAGGGCGCGAAGCGTTTGACCGCGCATGCCTTGACGGGCGATCTGGCCTGGGGGCTTGCCATGGAGCGCGACCTGGTCGGCCAGCTCTACCGCAGCGAAATCGGCCAGGCGCGCGTGCGCGAATTTGCCGAAAGAAGCTCTGCGAAAGCGAAGCAATGACCGACGCCGAACGCTCCCTCGACTGGGCTCATGGCTCGTTGACGGTCCAGCGGCTCGGCGCCATGATGGCGCCGGTCCATTTCAGGCTGGCAGACGGCAAGACGGCTTCTCCGTTGCACGTGGCAGCTTGGGCGGACATGCCTGCGACGCCTGAATTGCCTGGCATCTTGCGCCGTCTGCGTGGTGAGTGGCCCTGCGTTCCCTTTGGCTATTCGGTTCCCAGCGATGGCTGGCCGCGCGAATGGGCCGACGTCATGTGGTCACCGGCCGGTGACGAGGAGGTGCACGGCCACAGTTCGAACCACGATTGGGACTGGCAGGACGCAGACGATGCATCCTTGCGGCTCGCGTTGGACTACCCGGCAAACAGTCCGGTGGCTCGCGTCGAGCGCGTGGTGACGCCAGATCCCAGCGCGCCGGCTGTCGACCTGATCTTCAGGGTTTTCGTCAGGCGGAAGTGCAGTCTGCCGATCGGTCTGCACCCGGTGTTCCGTCTCCCGACGCAACCAGGATCGGCCCGGCTTGAGCTCGGCGCCTTCCGTATCGGACGCACCTATCCCGAAACTGTCGAACCCGGCAAGGCGATCTTCCGCGCCAACGCAGCGTTCCAAGACATCACCGCCGTGCCGGCCCGCAATAGCGGCGCGGCCATCGACGCCTCAGCGCTGCCTTTCATAGCCGATGCAGAGGAGCTTCTGCAGATAGAGGGGCTGGACGGTCAGGTCGCGCTGGCCAACTTCGCCGACGGCTACCGGGCCAGATTATCGTGGAACCCGAACGATTTCCCGAGCCTGCTTTTATGGATGTCGAACCGCGGCCGCACTGCCGAACCCTGGAATGGCGACCATCTCGCCATCGGCATCGAACCGGTCTGTTCGCCCTATGGGCTTGGGCCCGCAACCGCGCTGGCCGACAACCCGATTGCCTTGTCTGGTGTGCCGACGGCGCTGGAATTCTCGCCGGAAAGCCCCTTCGAAACGCACTATCGCATATCGGTGGAATCCCTATGAGCGGAGCCTCGCAATGACCGGCATATCCCTAACCAAACCCAACAGGCCGCATTTCACAGACGTGGATGGACTTGCGGCAAGGGTAGGCGCCAACGACGTCTTCGGCGTCGGCGGCCATCACTTCGCCCGCCTGCCGATCGCCCTGCTCAATGCCGTAACGAAGCGTGGCGTGAAGGGCCTCCGTTACGTTTCCTGGGCGGGCGGCCTGCCGCTGGAATTGCTGTTGGAGGCGGACGCGGTCGCCGAGATCGACCTCTGTTTTTCAAGCCTCGACATTTTCGGCCTGCCGCCTCGGTTCCGCAAGATTGCGGAAACCAAGGCCCTGCCCGTTCGCGATTGGATGGCCCTGGCCATGATCCAGGCCCTGCGTGCTGCCCAGCAGAACCTGCCCTCCTTGCTTTTCCAGCCGCCAACCGGGTCGGACATGCTGGGACGCGTTCCGGGCGCCAAGCTGGTTGCTGATCCGATCAGTGGCGAACAGATCGCTGCCATTCCCGCCTTGCGCCTCGACACGCTCGTCCTGCATGCCCAGCGGGCCGACGAGAGCGGCAACGTCCAAATCCTGGGGCCGAGGGCTCTGGATCTAGCCATGGTGGGCGCTGCCCGGCAGGTCCTCGTTACCGTCGAAGAGATTGTGCCTGTCGGCAGTCTTGCTGAGGCAGGACGCCAGACCGTGCTGACACGCAATCAGGTGACGGCCATAGCCTTGGCGCCTGGGGCTGCCTATCCGACATCGTGCCTGCCGTTCTACGTCACCGACTATGCGCTGCTCTCGCAGGCCTTCGCCGATACGCAAAAGTGCTTGTGCGACAGCCTTCTATCCTCCGAGGGAGTACCTCCACAAATCGTCAAGGCCGCGAAGATCGACGCTGTTGCCGTCGACAAGGTGGTTTCAGAAATCGCCATGCCGACTGTTCTATCGGCTGCCGCGCCCGCGTCCATCGATGAGATTCTCGCAGCGCGCATCGCGGCGGAACTTAGCAACGACAGTTTCGCCAGCGCCGGCGCTGTCTCGCCGCTGGCCAATGTCGCCTACCGACTGGCCAAGGCCACCCATGCGCCTGACATGATCTTGGCAACAATGAGCTGCGGCCATCTCGACGTCGCGCCAAGCCCGATGATCCTGTCACTGCTCGAAACGCTCGACGGCGAAACGGCCGCGGCACATGCGGGCGGCGATGATACCTACTCGACCTACTACCAGGCCGGAGCGGTGACGCATGAAATTGTCGCCGCCGCAAAAGTGGACCGCCGCGGCCGGGTCAACACGATCGCTATCAACAAACCGTCCGGCGGCGTCATCCGGCTCCCAGGCCAAGGCGGCATGGCCGATGTTGCCAACATGCATCGCGACTACCTTCTTTACGTTCCGCGTCACTCACCACTGTCGGTCGTCGACGAAGTTGAGATCGCCAGTTCGGCGCGCGGCCTGCTGACCGAAGCCGAGCGCGCGCCACGTGGCTATCGCACCGGCCGTGCGCTTGTCTTCACCGACCTTTGCGTTTTCCGGATCGACGCTGAAGCGCGCCAGCTCATTGTTGCCGAGACCATGCCCGGCGTTTCGCATCAGCGTATCCGCGAGGCGACAGGTTTCGATGTGTCGTTCGATCCAGATTGTCGCGAAGTTGCGGCACCCGATCCCGAAGTCCTATCGGTCTTGCGAAACCGCATCGACCCGCTTGGCCTGCGCCGCCTCGAGTTTGTCAGCGCCAAGGAGCGAACGGCGCTTCTTAACGAGATATTGGCGCTAGACCGCGACATCGTCGAGCGCTGCATGGATGACCACAACGGGCTGGCCACCAGAAGCCACGCAGGGTGACACCATGGAACCATTGTTGCCCATATCCGCGGCCCGCGTCTTCTTCGACGGCATTTTCACCGAGCCGCGCGTGGCGCACCCGGAAGGCGTAGCGGTCCACGCCGACGGTTCGATTTGGTGCGGCACAGAGACCGGCGACCTGCTGCGCATAGACGCGGAAGGCAAATCGGTCGAGCTGATGGCTGCGACCGGCGGCTTCCTGCTCGGCATCGCCTTCGACAGCGTCGGCAACTGCTTCGCATGCGATCTGAGACACGCGGCGATTTTCCGCTTCGATATCGCGACACGTGAGTTCACGCGTTTTGCCGACGCTGGCATCAAGGTGCCGAACTATCCCGTTGTCGACGCGGAAAACGGTTGGCTCTACGTCTCCGACAGTACCGGTGATGCCGGTGGCATTTTCCGTTTCGACCTGAAGACAGGCGAAGGCTCCCCATGGTGCCGCGAAAAGTTTGCCTTCGCAAACGGCATGCTCATGGATCATGACGGCGCGGGACTTTACGTTGTCGAATCTGACGCGCCATGTGTGAGCTATGTGCCGATTGAGCCGGACGGTACAGCGGGTCGTAAACGGGTCGTCGTCGATGGGGTGCACAACGTGCCCGACGGGTTGGCTTTCGCGCCGGACGGTGCTCTGTTGATCTCTTGCTACGAGCCAAGCCGAATTTACAGCTGGCGTCAGGATCGGGGACTCAGCCTTCTTATCGAAGATCCGGCCGCAACGACGTTGGCACACCCAACCAATGTGGCGTTGAAGGGTCGAAGGCTCTACACCGCCAATCTTGGCCGCTGGCATATAACCGAAATCGATCTTGGTTCAGTGTTTGCGTAAGCGCCTTCGCTTCGGCTCACCGAACGGCGCTATACCAACCCTCATTGATCAGAACCTATTGGCCCATTTTCTTCGTCCGATGGACATGATCTTCCAGGGCTGGTCCTGCAGTGTTCGCCATGCGCGGCAGCAGTGGTCGACAATGTCGTCGTAGGATTTGAAGACGCGGTCGGACAACCAGTTATCGCGCATGAACTGCCAGATGTTTTCAACTGGATTGAGTTCGGGCGCTGCCGCGCCAGCCGGTGTAGCGCGGCTTGACCGGTTAAAAGCCTCGTCTCGGAGGATCAGCATCGCGACGACCAACGGCCGGGATCCCGGAAGCCCAGGCCCGGCAAGCCGCTCCGTTTGATCGAGGGATCGTAGACAACGAGGTTTTCGGGACCTAGCCCCCCACTGCCCCGATCTCACCAGCGACCGGGCGCGGGGACGCACGAACCTCCTCGTCATCGGTGCCTACAGGATGGGCTTCGAGATCAGCGGATCGGGTGCGATCTCACTGTTGCGCGTGTTCATCACCTACGACCATCCGGCGGCGTTCGCATGGAACCTCTCGGTCCGCTTGGTGATCTGCGTTTGCGAACTTCAAGCTGAAAGGGGCGGTCGCTGCCCCTTCATCGCGATCTCGGGACACCGAACCTAGGCCGGCGTTTCCAGAGTAGTGTCGGACCTCCTTCGCTGCCTCGCGGCTGATCGCCAGGCGGCGGACAATGACATAGAACACTGGCGTCAGCACCAGACCGAACAGGGTGACGCCGAGCATGCCTGCGAAGACGGCTATGCCCATGACGTGACGCATCTCGGCACCAGCGCCCGTCGCGATCACAAGCGGCACGACACCGGCGATGAAGGCGAGTGAGGTCATCAGGATCGGCCGCAGGCGAAGCCGGGCTGCTTCGAGTACGGCGTTCAGGGGATCGACGCCTTCGTCTTCCTTTGCTCTGGCGAACTCGACGATCAGGATGGCATTCTTGGCAGCGAGACCCACGAGCACGACGAAGCCGATTTGCGTGAAAATGTTGTTGTCGCCTCCGGTAAACCAGACGCCTGCGATCGCGGAAAGCAACGCCATCGGAGCGATGAGCAACACAGCGAACGGCAAAGACCAACTGTTGTACTGCGCCGCGAGGATCAGAAACGCGAGCAGAACAGACAATGGGAAGACATACAGGGCCGTGTTACCGGCTTGTTTTTCCTGATAGGCGAGTTCGGTCCACTCGAAGGCCATGCCGGGCGGCAACGTTTCCGATGCAACCCGTTCTATGGCTGCGGTCGCTTGCCCGAACGAGTATCCGGACGCCGGGCTGCCGCTGATATCGGCCGACGGGAACCCATTATAATGCATGACGCGATCCGGCCCCGAACTGTGCTTGATGGTCAGCAGGGCCGACAACGGAATCATGTCGCCCGCCGCGTTACGCACCTTCAGCCGGCCAATATCCTCCGGCTGCATGCGGAATGGCGCATCCGCCTGGACCATTACGCGGTAGGTGCGGCCAAAGCGATTGAAGTCGTTCGCGTAGAGCGAGCCAAGGTTGACCTGCAAGGTCTCAAAGATCGTATTGAGCGGCACTCCTTGCGACTTCGCCTTCACCCGGTCGATGTCCACCTGCACCTGTGGAGCATTCACCTGGAAGCTCGCGAGCATGCCAGCCAGTTCAGGCGTTTGCATCGCTTTGCCCATGATCGCGCCTTGTGCCTGCGCAAGGGCCCCGAAGCCAAGTCCCGCGCGATCCTCGATCTGGATCTTGAAACCGCCGGTCGAACCAAGGCCCGGAACAGGGGGCGGCGGGAAGATGCCGGCAAAACCATCGGGTATTTGACTGAACTTGCCCATAAGGCGACCAGCTATGGCAAAGGCCGATAGAGAAGCATCCTTTCGCTGGTCAAAGGGCTTGAGCATCGTGAATATCACCGCGGCGTTCGGAATATTGACCATGCCGTTGACCGAAAGACCTGGAAACGCAACGACACTTTCAACGCCCGGTTCGGCAAGCGCGATCTCCGACAATTTTTTGACGACCGCCTCGGTCCGATCGAGCGAGGCTCCGGTCGGAAGCTGGGCGATGCCGACAAGGTAATATTTGTCCTGCGCCGGCACGAACCCGTTGGGCACAGTCTGGAAACCCATCCATGTGATTCCGACCAAGCCGGCATAGACAAGCAGAACGAGCGCGCTGAGCCTCACGGCGCGGCGCACCGACCAGACATAGGCATTCGAGGCCCTGTCGAAGAAGCGATTGAACAACCGGAAGAACCACCCGAACAGGGTGTCGATCACGATCGTCAGCCGGTCGCGCTTTACGTCGCCGTGGTGCGGCTTCAGAAGCACGCCTGCAAGCGCAGGAGAAAGCGTGAGAGAGTTGACCGCTGACAGGATCGTCGAGATCGCGATCGTGAGAGCGAACTGCCGATAGAATTCCCCTTGCAGGCCGGACAGGAATGCCGAGGGAATGAACACAGCCGACAGCACCGAAGTAATGGCAATAATCGGCCCGGTCACTTCGTCCATGGCCTTACGCGCCGCCTCCTTCGGCGTTTCGCCGAGTGCGATGTGACGCTCGACGTTCTCGACGACGACGATGGCGTCGTCGACCACGATCCCGATCGACAGCACGAGCCCGAACAGCGACAGCGTGTTCAGCGAGAAGCCGAACATGTACATAAAGGCGAATGTGCCGACTAACGACACTGGCACGGCAACCAGCGGGATGATCGAGGCGCGCCAGGTCTGAAGGAAGAGCACGACCACGATCACGACAAGCGCGGTGGCTTCGAGCAGTGTCATCACCACGGCTTCAAGAGAAGACTTGACGAAGACGGTAGGGTCGTAGGCGATGCGATACTCGATGCCTTCGGGAAAACCCTTCTGTAGTTCTTCCATGGTGCCGCGAATGGCACTCGACACGTCTAGCGCGTTGGCGCCGGGGCTCTGGATGATCTGCAACGCCAGCGCCGGCTTGCCGTCAAGAAGACTGCGCAGCGCGTAGGAGTCCGCACCAAGTTCGATACGGGCAACATCCCGCAGGCGGGTGACCTGGCCATCGGCACCCGTCTTGACGACGATGTCGCCGAACTGTTCCTCGTTCGAAAGCCGGCCAAGGGTGTTGACCGTGACCTGGAGCGCCGCCGAGGCGTCCGGCTGCTGGCCGACCGAGCCGGCGGCCACCTGGACGTTCTGCTCCTGGATTGCCGCCACCACGTCGGAGGCGGTCAGGCCACGCGCCGCCACCTTGGTCGGGTCGAGCCAGATCCGCATCGAGTATTCGCCGGCACCCCAGACCAGAACGTCACCCACACCTGACAGGCGTGCAAGCTGATCGCGCACCTGCAAAGTGGCGAAGTTCGACAGGTAGAGAGGATCGTAGCGATCATCGGGCGAGACGAGATGCACGACCATCAGGATGTCGGGCGAGGTCTTCTGTGTCACGACGCCGATACGCTGCACTTCCTGCGGCAGACGCGGAAGCGCGCGGGAGACGCGGTTTTGCACCTGGATCTGCGCCATGTCGGGATCGGTGCCTTGCTGAAAGGTCACCGTCAGCGTCATCCGCCCGTCGGTCGCGGCCTGCGAGCTCATATAGAGCATGTTCTCGACGCCGTTGATCACCTGTTCCAGCGGTGCTGCAACCGTTTCGGCGATCACCTCGGGATTGGCGCCCGGATAGCTTGCGGTGACCTGTACCGTTGGCGGGGTCACCTGAGGATATTCGCTCAATGGCAACTTCAGGAGCGTCAGGCCGCCGGCAATCAGCATCAGGACCGAGAGAACAACCGCAAAAATCGGGCGATCGACGAAGAAGCGCGGGATGTTCATCGACGCGCCTCCTGCGTTTCAGCCGCTGCCCGATCGCGATTGACTGCGTTGCCGGGGAGCATCGAAATCATCTGCGGATCCACTTGCATGCCGGGACGAACAAGCCCCTTGATAATGATCTTCTCGCCGGGCTCGAGGCCGGTCGAGACAACCCGTAACCCATCGATCATCGGCCCGAGTTCAACCGCGCGGTACTCCGCCTTGTTCTCGGGCCCGAGCGCCAGCACGTAGCGGCGGCCCTGATCGATACCGATCGCTTGGTCGTCGATGAGCACGGTGCTTGCGGGCTCCGCGGTAACCAGGTTCACCCGCGCGAAGAGGCCAGGTGCCAACCGACCATCGGGGTTCTGGACGACAGCTCGGGCTCGGATAGTGCCAGTGCCGCGGTCGACCCGGTTTCCGAGGAAGTCGAGGACGCCCTTATGTGGAAAGCCGGAATCGGTCATAAGACCGACCTGCACGGGCAGTTTCTCGGTCGCTTTTTCACTCTCGTCGGGGCGGGCACGGGCAACGAAATCAAGAAAGGTGGCCTCGTCTATATCGAAATAGACGTAGACGGGGTCCGTGGAGACAATCGTGGTGAGAAGCGTAGCAGCTCCCGCATTGCCGCCGGCAACCAGGTTGCCCTCGGTGACGAGCACCCGATCGACGCGCCCGCCTATCGGGGCTGTGACGCGCGTGAACGACAGATCGAGATCGGCGGCCGCCACGGCTGCCTTGGCGATTTCGACCTGCGCCTGGCGCTGGCGACGTGTGGCCTGCGCATCGTCATAGGTCTTGCGCGACACAGTACCGTTCGGAGCCAACGATTCAGCTCGCCCGAAAGAGATATCGGCGTGATCGAGCAGAACGGCCGCTTGCGCCAACTGAGCCTTGGCGGCATCCAGGGCGACCCGGAATGGCCTGCGGTCGATCTGGAACAGGAGCTGGCCCGGGCGCACGAGACCGCCTTCAGGAACACTCACGGCGTCGATGGCGCCGCCGACGCGCGGTCGCAGGTCAATGGCTTTCGCTGCTTCGAGATGGCCCGTGAACTCCACCGAAGGCGCGACCTCGCGCGTGATAACCTCTGCGACCGGAACCTGGGGTGTGGGCATTCCCCCGGCTCCGGCCGCGACTGCCTCGGGCGCACTGGCCGATGAGGCAAGCCCAAGGAGGCGGCTGACATAGGCTCCCGCCTCGTCGCTATAGACAAAGGCAAAAGTGCCCCCGGTGACGACGACACCGGCTAAGAACAGGATGGCGGCTTTTTTACTCATTCTCGTTCACCTTCATTTATGCCCGCACCGGGCCCGAAGGCGGCGGCAGCGGTCACTTCTTTGAGGAAGGTGCGGTTTCCAACGGTGGAAAGGTCAAGGCCCTTGGAAAGTTTTACTGAAGGACGCCAAGGTCGTGGCGCTCTACTCTGACCGAGGGCAAGCCAGCCCTGACCGCTCCGGACCGATCGCAGGCTTCGACCGGCAAAACGTCTTGGGTCTTGTTGCCGCTGTGTGGGCCAAGTCGGAGCATGCGATTGCCAGTGCGATCGTGAACGCCGCCGGGGAAGGCATCTCGCTGCCAGCGATGTAGGGCTTCGAATCGGTGACGCGCTTCGGCGTCAAGGCACGTCCACACGCAAAGACGGCTAAGCGGCGTTGACATTTCCCTCGACCGACCCGGTTCAGACCTGATCTTACCGATGCAGCTTACGCAATCTCCCGTCTGCGTTTCAGCAGGACGCCGCCACCCACCCTCGCGTTCTGACAGTTGGTAACGGGCTGAGATCCCCTGCCCGGAAAAGTCATCGAAATGCAAAACAGCCCTTGACCTTACAAGCGCTGGAAGCCGCAGCCTGGCGGCCATGCTCCTCAGTCCGGCCGTTCCGGAACGGCCGACCGCGAGAGAAATCATGTCGAATTCAAAAAAGGGCCAGATCATGACCGAAGCCAGTGCACCACACATCCTCATCTACACGACCCCGACCTGCCCGGACTGTCATGCGCTCAAGCGTTGGCTCTCCCAGCGTGGAATGGCCTACGAAGAACGTGATCTCACCGACCCACGGATCGCCGAGGAGGCAAAGGCGCGCACGGGCGTACGGGTGGCGCCGATCACGATCATCAGCGACGAGGTTTTCTACGGCACCTTCGAAAGCCAGAAGCCGGCGCTGGTAGCAGCGCTTCGTCTGGCAAAAGACGCTTGAGGGGCCCTTTGATATGACCGTAAAACTCGTCGATATCCGGCCGGCCCAGGCCAGCCTTGAAGTCCAGGTCGGGCAGACCATCCTCGACGCGGCACTCGCCGCTGGAATTCCGTACCCCCATGGCTGCAAGTCCGGGCGCTGCGGCGCCTGCAAGTCTCGGCTGATCGAGGGAGAGGTGGAACTGTTCCAGCATTCGCCTTTCGCCCTCACCGATGTGGAGAAAGCCGATGGCCTTATTCTTGCGTGCCGGGCGCTTCCGCTAACGGCTACAGCCGTGGCATGGCTTGGCAGCGACGACGAAGATGCCGTCCAGCCACTGCGACGACTTGAGGGCGTAGTGACCAACATCGATGACCTCACCCATGACATCAAGCTCGTCCGGATTGCGACGCAGGACGGGCTGCCGTTGCTGTTTGCCGCGGGGCAATTTGCACAGGTCAGCTTTGGTGGGGTCCCTACCCGCAGCTACTCCATGGCCAATCGGCCTGGCGATACCAGCCTCGAGTTCCACATTCGCCGGGTGCCGGGTGGGGTCACCTCGCAACACGTGCACAGCAGACTGAAGTCCGGCGACAAGGCAACACTCGAATTTCCGCTGGGGTCTTCCTACCTGCGCCAGCACCATTCCGGCCCGATCGTGTGCGTGGCAGGCGGCTCTGGGCTGGCGCCGATCAAGGCAATCGTGGAAACCGCACTCGCCCACGGTAAGAATCATCCGATCCACATCTACTTCGGTGTCCGGGGCGAACGCGACCTCTATCTGTTCGACCACTTTCAGGCGCTCGCCAAACGGCATCCCAATCTCAGCTTCACGCCGGTTCTGTCCGAGGCGCAGACCACTCAGTATCGAACTGGTTTCGTGACGCAGGTCGTAGGAAAGGATCTTTCGGATTTGAGCGGCTGGAAAGCCTATGTCGCCGGCCCGCCGCTGATGGTCGACGCAGCGATGGAGGCGACTTTTGCCCGCGGACTGCGCCAGGAAGACATGCACGCCGACGTGTTCTTTACTCCGGAAGCAGAGCCCACACCGGGCGCAATCGGATGAAGTAGCGAGGAGCCGGTCACCTCGATGGATGGGCCGCCCATCCACCGAGTTTTCAAACCGGAATGCGGATTTTCTAAACCCGCATGTATTTGCGTGCGGGTCTAGGAAGCCGTCAAGGAGAGTGCAATTATGGAGCTCCAGCGTGAGGTTCTTCGAACGTTGGATGCCAAGGCGCAACTCTACTCGTCGGGGCGGTTAACACGGCCAAGCTTGGCAACTTTCCAGCCCGTGCCCGAAAATTGTCGCGCTTGCGCCTCCTCAGTCGACGAAACGCGCAATTCTCCTCGCCGTTACACCAGTCGTTAGCAGCAAATTCGCCCAATGTTTGTTGCGTTCTGCACATCCTTCCAGTCGATACATTATGCGATCATTTTGGCCCAAAAGGTGAACAACCTAGCAACACGCCAGGGCTCGTGATGAACAGCTCCCTTCGACCCGAAGCGGACTGTCCATTCGTTGCTCGCGGACGGCAGGTTGGCGCCTTCAATCCTCTCGTTCAAGCGACAGCCGCGACCCCGAAAGCTGCCACTTCTCGAGCTCGTCGGCTAGCGGGTGTCACTGGTGATTAGCGGTCGTTGCTGAGCCAAACACTTTCGACGGAATTTCACCCAACGGGACACGCGGTGTTTCGCTGAGATAGGTTCAGTCTGGTCGTATCGCGCTAATGGCCCAATGCGTCCGAATCGGCTAACCAATCGCGATGACGACCAGCCACATCGACGCGCACGAAGTAAATTTTGCCTGGACGCGACACTGGATTCCAGAAGGTGGCGCGACGGGTGGCAAGCCCGTTGAGGCGAATCGTTCGGACGCGACGACGGAAACCGCCCCTGTGGTGTTGACCGAAATCGCGGAAACACAGTGCCTTGTGCTCTTGGGCGACCCCGGAATGGGCAAGACTCACGAGATAGAAGGACTCGCGGCCTGGCTAGGGGACAAGGGCGAGCAGGTCGATCTGCTCCGCGGCGGGGACACCAAGTTCCCCACCGAACTCGACGCGCTGATCACGTCCGAACATCAACGCCGCTGGGCTGACGATGAGCGGCCATGGCATATTCTGATCGATGGCATCGACGAGATCGCCGGACCGCCGTCGTCGGCTGAACAAATCCTGAGCCATTTTCTTGATCAGCTTTTTGGCAGCAATCGCAAGAGAGCGTTGCTGCGGATCGCGTTGACATGCAGAACAGCGGCTTGGACCGAGGAGCTTGACCGGGTAATTGAACAGCGCTGGCCGATCGGAAGCTTCAAGAAGCTGACGCTGGCACCGCTCGAAGAAGAAGACATCCTCGCAGCAGTCGAGGGCACGGAGCCTCAGGTCGCCGAACGCGAGCGTCTTTCCGAACGTCTGCTGGGTGAACAGTTGCGGGCGATGGCGAGCCGTCCGTTGTTGCTAAGACTGCTGCTTCGAAGCCATCTTGGAAGTGAAACGCTGCCGGCGAGGCAGGCGGATCTGCTCGAGCGCGTCGTCGAACGCGCGTTGGCGGGGCCAGCGGTCGCGAATGCCGCGACCCGCGTGGTTGTCGCCGGCCGCCTTGCTGTCGCAACGACCTTCTCCGGTATCATGCGGTTCACTTCCGGCGTCGCCGCAGTCAGCCCGCACCTTCTGCCGATCGCTCGGATTGCGGGGGGCATCGAACCCTCCACGGCTGGGAGCGTCGTTGCAACACCTGCGCTGCTCACCGAAATTCTGCGCACGCCGCTTTTCGCCGAAGTCGAACCCGGCATCTTTGAATGGACCCACAGGACGTTCGTCGATTATCTGACAGCTCGATATCTGGCCGATCATCGCCTGTCGGCTGATCAGATCCTGTCGTTACTAAATGTACCCGAGGTCGGCGGACCCGGCGGGATCGCGCCACAGCTTGTTGAGGTGGCGGGCTGGGCTGCAGCGATGGTCCCGCCATTTTTCGATATTCTCCTCGAGCGGCAGCCCGATGTATTGCTGCGCGCGCAGGCCGCCGTCCTTGAGCCTGCGGACCAGTTCAGGCTGACGGCGGCGATACTGAAGCGATTTGCGGCGGGCGATCTGCGCGACCAGTACGATCAGCTGGTTCCGTTGTTCAGCTCCTTGCGACACCCGGAACTCGCCGAGCAATTGCGGCCCGTCATCGCCGGCGCTCTGACGCCACCCTTCGAGCGGCGTGCTGCGATCGATATCGCCGCTGAGGCAAGAGAAATTGGTTTGACGCCGGAGCTAATAGAGGTAGCTGTTGATCCCAAAGCCGACGGGCTGATCAGATCGATGGCTGCACGCACGGTTGCGCGCTTGAACGGGGACGACGCACCCGAACTCCTCGCGCCGATTCTGGCGAGCAATCTCGATAGTGACACAAAAGATCGCTTACGCGGCATCCTGCTATCGATTTGCTGGCCGCACGCGTTGCCGTTTCGCCAATTGCTTGGGGCACTGACAGTTCCTCGCCAGCAGAATTTCATCGGGAGCTACCAGCTCTTTCTCTACCGCTTCGCAGCGCCCGATCTGACCTCACGCCAAGCGCTCGACGCCATTGCCTGGCTGCAGCGCCGGCTCGACACCGACCAAGGCGAGCATGATCGGCTCCAGCCGGTAATTGCCAAACTGTTTCGCGCGATCATTGCCCGGATTGCGGATCCCGAAGTACGGAAGGCGCTGGCGGCCTTTGTCGTCACCGCTGACCTCAAAATTTATCAGATTGTCCTGAATGACGCAGCCGCATCGCTGCCGTGGCCGGATAATTCCGAAGCGCGATCCGCATTCGTGCTGGAGACCCTTCGGCAGGCGGACGATTCGCCTCGCGCCGTAGCACTGCTTGTACATCACTTGGCCGGTCTAGTCAGACCGGACGATCTCGACGCGTATCTCGCGATGATGCTGGCGGAGCGCGCAGACCTACGCGCGCCGCTTGCGCAGATCATTGCCGACCTCACACAATCGCTTCCGATCAACACACTCGATCGTGTCTGGGAGGCAGCATCACACGTTCCCGAGCTGCAGCGCGCGCTCGCAGCCCGCTACTCGATCGATCTGGAGTCGACTGCTGCCGAGTACATGCGTAAAAGTGCCGAACGGCAACGCGAGAGGCACGAAGCCGAGGAACGAGAAACCAAAGTCAAGACGTCTCGGCGGTCGTCAGTGATCGTTCTTCTCGACCGGATCGAAGCGGGCGAAGCGGCACTGTGGTGGCAACTCAACCTCGAACTCTTCCACGAGCCGAACGGCGACTATGATGGGCATTTCGAGTTCGAGACCGACCTGACCGCGACGCCGGGCTGGCGGGCGCTCGACGGCCGAGAGCACGAGCGAATTCGGCGGACGGCGCTCGTCTATCTTCGCGACGCCCCGCTGACCGATCTCAGCTGGCTGGGCACGAGCACCAGTCACCGGCCGGCCAATGCCGGCCTCCGGGCGCTGCGCCTACTGCGCGATGAGGAGCGGAATACCTTCGAAGGACTGTCCGCCGAAACCTGGGCTGTCTGGGCACCGGCGGTGCTTGGCTTCTTGGGGAACGACTTTTACACCGACGGAAATCCACAGCGGGACCTGATGCATGTCGCCTATCGCCTTGCGCCGGAATCGGTGCTGGCCGCGGTCCGGCAGATCGCCACCGGCCCTGCATCCGAGGGGTTGAGCACGCGGGTGTTCGAACTCCTGGACGGCTTGCTCGACCGATCGCTTTCGGAACTCCTGCACGAGTTGCGCGGTGCCGGAGATCTCAAGAGCAATGACGCGGCGTCTGAGATTCTCGCGTATCTGGTACGCAACAGTGACGAACGCGCGATGCGGCTCGTCCATGATGCCCTGACGTCGTCTGCCACCAATCTAGCACGTGCGGCGACGGAAGGCCCGCGTATTGAAAAGGGTGTCATTGAGCTCCTTGGCAAAAACCCGACAGAGACGTGGTTCGAGCTGCTTGCGGTGCGAGAGCGAAACGAGGTACTCGCCCGCTCGATCTGGACCAGCTTCGCTCGCGACGTTGCATTCGATCGCTCGTTCGATTTCGACGCGCTGCCCGAATATGCCTTGGCTCAGGCCTATATTGATCTGGTCGCCCTGCTGCCCGAGCGCCCGCCGACCGAGTCTGGCGCGCGCGTTCTTGGCGTGCCCGATTATGTCGAGCAATTGCGCAGCGTGCTGCTGTCGCGGCTAGTTGCGGCAGGGACAAACGCCGCGCTCGAGCAGATGTACCGAATGCGCGATGCGTTGCCCGAACTGTACGATACTCTGGACTGGTCGATCGAGCAGGCCCGCCACGGCGTCCGTGCGAAGGCGACGCGTCGTGAGGATCCCGCCGATATTCTGGCGAGGATCGGCGACATGGGCGCTCGGACCGAGGCGCCCGAACCGGCCGCTGAGGAAAAGCCCAAGGCCAAGACTAGTGACACCGACGACGTCCCTATCCAAATGAACATCGCGGTGCCCGCACCGGCGCCGTCGGGCCTCCTACCATTGGCCGATCGTCGTACGGTACTTGCAGTGGCGACTGAATGGGCCTCGAATCACGGCGGGATATCCACGCTTAACCGTGAGCTGTGCGTCGCGCTCGCTGCACTTGGGCACACCGTTCTGTGTCTCGTCCCCAATGCGTCCGACGCCGACATCCTCAATGCAAAAACGGCCCGGGTTGAGCTCGTTCGATGCCCGGACTCGGTCCAGATCGGTGGGCAGGCGCGCTTCCTTTTGTGCGAGGCGGCACACCTCAGGACCCAGCCGGACTTGCTGATCGGTCACGATCATATCACAGGCCCCGCCGCGCGGGCTTTGGCCACGCGGTTCGACGCCAAATATGTCCATTTTCTGCACACCATTCCGCACGAAAATGAAGGGTTGAAAACGCCTCACGGAGATGCCCTTTTCGATCCACTACGAGGCGAGGCGAAACTCGACGATCAGATCGCACTCGCGGAGCTGGCCGATTTGGTCGTCGCTGTGGGGCCACGGATCAAGAGAAGCTTTCTGTGGCAAGCGCCTTTGCCTACCATGACCATGCTCGTGCCGGGGCTCAGCCCGCTATTGCTGAAGTTGGCCCCAGACCCCCAAAATCTTCAAATGAATGCCTGCCTGATGTCGGGCCGCATGGAGGACGCCGGCGTCAAGGGAGGTCTGCTAGCGTGCGACGTAATCAAGCGGGTTGCGACCGACCGGCTCTGGGATTCCGGGCAGACGCCGAAGCTGGTGATGCGCGGTTTCACGAAAGAAAAGGCGCTGGCCGAGTTCAAGAACATCGGAGAGTTCAATGACTATGCGCAATTTGTGCAGCTACGGTCGTTCTCGACTGAACCGGGGAAGCTCTCACAGGACTATCTCGGCTCGGCGCTGATCATCATGCCGTCGGTCGCGGAAGGATTCGGGTTGACTGGCCTCGAAGCGATTGCGGCCGGCGTGCCCGCCATCATTTCGGCGGAAAGCGGCCTTGCAGAATACCTACGTGATCCTGCGTTGAATCAAGGGCTCGACCCCGACCTTTTTGAGTCCAGCATTGCACCTGTAGCGCTCGCTGACGCGGCAAATCGCGAAGCGTGGGCAGCGAAAGTTGGCGCAGCGCTGTCGGACCACGAAGCCACATTCGCTCGGGCGGCCAAGTTGCGCGCGGAGCTTGAGATTCGACTGACCTGGGAAAAGGCTGCACGCGGCCTGTCGCTTGACTTCTTGAAGCTATAGCGCCGTCAAGACCGGCTTAAGTATGCAAAAGAAGAATGGTACGGCTCGATGCTAGGTCCCGCGATGGACCTGCCGATGGATGAACCAGAGGTTCAAGGTCGCTCCCTGCGGAGTTTGCTGCAGGAAGGAAATGAGGGGATGGCTCATGTCCACGGCGCTGGGCTCTAGCGTCTTCCGTGAAGGTATCAAGGTTCGCGGACACGTTCTGCATATGGAAGCCAATGCCAGCCTCGGTTTCTATAATCACGTCTGATGAAGCCGCCGAGCTCAGCATGAAGTCGAGCGCCCCCTTTGCTACAACAGCCCCACGCTGCGTAGCAGGTCGCGCAGTTCGGCCTCTACGCTTGCCGCACGAAGGACGCCATCTAGATCGAGTCGGCGCGCCAGGTCCGCGCGCGACATGGGTTTTCGGTACTCCGGCCATTCCTTTTCGAGCGCCCTGATCGCGGCCGCAGAGTCTGGCGGGCGATTGGCCGTCTTGCCCATCAGGTGGCGTAGAATCACCGCCTCAAAGCAGGGTCGTTGCCAGACGATGACGATGTCATGATCAGCCGCCAGCTTGCGCGCAAGCCTGGCGCGCTCCGGATCTTGCTCAGCCTGATCAGAGTCGAGAAGCGCAAAGCGCTCATCGAAGGCAGTGCGTGTCTTCTCTAGTCGCTTCAGACGTAGCACCGCCATTTGGATACGCGACAGGGGATCACCAGTTCCTGGCCCGAACTCGTCGATCTGCAAATGCACGGCGAGATTGGCTTCGCGGATCAGGTCTTGCAAAAGACTTGCATAACCGACTTCTGACGCGCCTTCGCAGCCGATATAGATCGGTCGGCGAAGCATGATATGTGGTGGGCGTCGGCGGCTCATCCGAGGTGCGGGACCCCGCCATATGCACCACTCAGGTACTTGCGGTAGTGGTTCTCGTCGCGACGCACCTTTACATCCATGAGACTGTAAAGATGGCTGCGACCCTGCCTGTCCTTCTCGCAAATTACGATTTCCTCCTTGTTGAGGTAATCGAGCAGCGAGGCCGAATGGCAAGTAAGCCAGAGCTGTGCGTTCAGCATGTTGCGCCCGGAAACCGAATAGAACCAGCGCACCAGTTCCGGCAGCATGTTCGGATGGATGGCCGTGTCCATTTCGTCAATGGCCGCAAGACCGCCCGTGTCGAGGGCAGTTGCGATGAACGGGAACATCTTGATGAAAGCCCGCGTACCGTGGCTTTCCATCATCCAGGGCATCTCGACTTCGAGACCTGCATGCTTGAACAACAAGATCGGCCCGTTCTCCGTTTGCTGAAAGCGGACCCCTTCGACGCCAACGTCGATACGGCTCAGCTCATCCTTCAGAAGCGAAACGACATTCGGCTTGCTTTTCAGGTAGTCAATCACTTCGCGATCAGCGAAGGAATGCACGGGCTCAATCTGAAAGAAGGCCTGGCGCGCCGCATCCACGAAAAGCTGCGCGCTGGGATGCTGAAATTTTGCGAAGGACGACAGCACCGTGTGATTGCCGGCGAGCGTCTTCACGAGGTGCTGGAAACCCGAAAGGCTGAAGCTCTTAGAGTCCTTCACCTTGCCCTCGGCATCTCGCTCAAACACACGTTGCCATTTCCCTTGACCATTCGGCTTCTGACGGAGCGCTTCGGACGCGATCCGCATCGCGAGCCCTTCCTTGAGCTCAATTTCCAGTTCGTACCGGTAAGTGCCTTGCTCGACCTTTTCGCCGTCCAAAGCACGCTGATGGACCTCGGGTGTCAGGTTCATCGCGCCACTAAGCTCGATCGCGAACTTAATCGGCCGATTGGCGGAAGCCGCATCGTTGAAACGCTCGATGCCAGTAAAGCCTGGGACCGTACGCACCACGCTGTCGCGGATCATCGTCACTACGAATTCGAGCGCGCGCAGCACCGTCGTCTTGCCCGACGCATTCGCGCCGTACAAGGCGACGACTTTCGGCACGCGTGCGACCGCGCCATCGAACAGGGGGCTATAACGACCCTCAGGATCAGGCACTTTTGCATCCACTGTCAGGTCCAGAATCTGCAGATCACGGATGGAAAAGAAGTTTTCGACTTCAAGCTTATACAGCATAGCGCGCCTCATTTGGCGCTAAAATAACATTATTGACGATTATTCGTCAATGATCGGATTTAAGGCTGCTTGAACTGCCCCCACTTTTGACCAGCATAAGCAGGAAGGCTCAAAGCACAGACTTGAGGATGAGGTTATGTCTCACGAGTTTCGACAGGTTGACTTGATGATCGTTGACGTCCGGCGGCGACGCTGGACAACGGAACGCAAACTGCAAACCATCGAGGACAGCTATGCCCCAGGGGAGACGGTTTCCTCTGCGGCTCGGCGGCATGGAGTTGCACCAAACCTTCTCTATCGCTGGCGTCGGCTCTTGAGCGAAGGAGGTGCGGTGGCGGTGGACTCCGACGAGTCCGGTATTCGGCAATTCCGAAGCGAACAAGGTGGAAGATCGAGTGCCCTCCCCCAACAAAAACGCCTTCGGCAGCCTATCATTACACTGGTTTATGCCTGACTGGTACTGATATAGCGGTGCAATTAGCAGTTTTAGCGCTGGGGGCGTTATGTCATTCAATCGTATTATCAGGGGACTTGGTTGGCCGGAGGCCCCGCAGGGCGATGTGGAATATCCATCTGACCGTGGGCCCACCCACAACGATTTTCTAGTCGATGGACGCACCGACTATGCGGCGTTGACTATGCTTCCTACGTTGTTCATGTCCGAGGGTCAAAACAGCGAAGATTTCGCTCGAGTCGGATTAGTTCAAGTTCTAGGGCAGGGACCGTCAACACTTTCCGTGCGATACCAATATGACCTCGCGGTACCGCCCATCAGCCAAGATCGCCTTCATACCGTCGCTGCAGAGCTTGGGTTGTCGACGCATGGTAGGCAGTTCGACTGGACGCGAACCCATTGGAGCGTCCAGGATGGCGACCTGTATCGAGCTTTCTTCCGATTAGCCGCAACCACTCGCAATGAACCAACCGTCTTCACCTTTAACTCGCCACCACGGATCGACAATCGACAGGTCTCTGCGATGATGCCGTTCGATGCGGGATTTGCTTCCGTTTACCGAGCGATTGAAGCGGCTGCGGTCGAGGCCGGGATGAGATGCAACCGTGCGGACAACATATGGGAGCACCATACCGTAATCCAAGACGTGGTGTCGTTGATCGACAGGTCCCGCATTGTCGTGTGTGATTTGTCTGGTCGAAATCCGAACGTGTTCTATGAAGCGGGAATCGCGCACTCTTTGGGTCGCGAGGTCATCCTCATTACTCGCCAACCAGAGGACGTGCCGTTCGATCTCCGGCACATCCGGTACATCCACTACCTCAACAACGAGCAGGGATTGGCCACGCTCCAACAACAGCTCGCTGCCAGGATGAGGCATTTACAATGAATTGCCCGGCCACGGGTGCCGTCTACTTCAACGAAAATGCAGGGCGACATCCGGAAATTTCCGGCCTATGCGCGACAGATACGCCGGCAGCACGCCTGTCTTTGCCGGATAGACGGTTCCGATCCTGATCGTGCGAGCCACCTCGGCCAACAGTCCGACATCGCCGATGATCCTGACCGCTCGATCGTAGGACACCCTCTGCCCGTGTCAGCTCCACCCGCCGCGTCGAGCGCTCGAACAGGTTGACACCCAACCGCGACGTAGAAACGGCGCCTTTCTTCGGCGTACGCGAATGTTTCGGGGCGGGGGCTCACAAGGTTGAGCAGCTCGTCGTCTTCGATTCGGCTCGGCACGCCGTAGTTGCCTCGCTGACATACTCTGGTCTCTCCGCCAAGGTGTCTACCCAGTTTACAAGCTGGGGCGGGCAAGGCGGCCAGCGAAATAGCGGTTGGGGCTGTATTTTTCCGCCCCTGTAAGCGAACCAAATTTTGCAAAAGCTGCGGCCGTTTGGCGTTTCGGATCTGACTTTCTCGTGGGTCCGGATTACTTTCCCTTGCGTTTACCGCGGCGGTGTTTGGGCGGCGAGAGCCGCGATGGAGCGACGTAAGGCGGCGCCTGAGGCGCAACTATCACCATGTTGCTGCGCGGACGCATTCGGTGACGACGCACCACCTCAACTGTGCTCTCGCTGCTTAGAATTTGCGCGACAGCATAGCGGGACCCATAGATGTTCAACGAGCGGGCGGCGAGAAGCATATCGTCCACGGGCAGAAAATGCCCCTTTACCCAGTCCAGGATGTAGCTACGTTGCGTCGAACCGACGTTGTTGAACACGAATGCGACCGTGATGTTCCAGTATCTTGGTTCGTAACGGATGAGTTTTTCCAGAAGAAGCCCCAGTGCGCTCTCAACGAGGCCGGGCCGCCTGCCGTTCCGGGAACGTGCGATCTTCGTAAAATTGATCACCACCTCAGCGTGGGCGACAATATCCGCGTCAGGGGTGCCGATGAAGTCAGCCGCGGCCTCGAAATCTTGAAGCGAGTCGTCCTTTGCAAGGGACAGGAGTTCGGCAAACAAAGGTCCATTGACGGTCAGATGACCGTGGCGAAGCCGGGCAAGATCGACGGTCTTCGCAACGTAGCGCTCGCTCGTAAGCGCTCCAGTGCCGACCGAGTCCACGAGAACGCTTTGAAGCCAGACGCCTGGAACCGACCATGCATTCGCTGCAATCTGCCGGAAGTACATGTCTTCAGATAGAAGGACGTGCCCGCGATTTGCTAGTACGGCCGCATCCATAACGTTTGAGCCGAAATTCGCGATGAATACCTCGGCAATGGGATTTCGCTGATTTGGGGCAGTAACGGCCTCTACGATACAGTTGGCTTCTATCTTGTCACGTTGTGCGCGGATGTAGGTTTGCCACTCCGCGAAACGTTCTCGCGGGACTTCGTCTCTGTAGAATTCCCCGTCGCGCCAGGATAGCGAAAACTCCCGTTCAGAGAACTCATCGTCGCCCTTCAGAACGACTAGGTCGTCGAATACGGACTGGGAAACGTAGAGGCTCCCGAACGTCTCCTTCAGGACATCGAAGATATCCATAGATGCGGCGGTCCACGCCGCATAGGTGTCCAGCACCGCCCCCCGGCCTCGATACTCGTCGATGATTTCCTGAGCTTGTGATTGCTCGAGATCCTGCCCGACACATGAACGGATTTTCTCGCCGATGGCCCTGAGGTAATCTGCGAAGGCAATTGGCGATCGCTCGAACTTTCGGGCAACCATATGGAAAGGAACATGGTGCTTCAGGTACAAGTCTGCGCGAGCTCGCTCGCTCTCCGCCTGAGACCTAATCTGGTCCAGGATGGGCCCGAGATCGTCCCCCTTGGTCGTAAAGGCATAGAGACCGCCTGCATCAGGGAATCGCGTCTGGTAGTTCTCCAATATGTCGTGGAGCGCGTGAAGATACTTGTGCTTTAACTCCTCGATCTTCCAGACAGGCTGATCTCCTAAAGAACGTTCTTCGCTAAACGTTTCTCCCACTTGCTTCCCGATGGCGAGGCTGGCGAGGGCGTGGCGAGGCGAGACATACCCACCAGTTGGGTCGTCTTCTCCATTCTCGATAACCCAGGCAAGGCCCCTGTGGTCCTCTCTGCTGAGCCGCACCCATGTATCGAGGGCGACAACCGGGCTGGGCGGGATCGATATCCGGTCCTCAGAACCAAGGATTAGGATTGCGTACTTCCGTGCGACTTCCGCGTTATTGGGATTTGAGCGCAATACACCGTATGCGTACTTCAAAGCCTCCTCGCCTCGCCCCACGCGACTGAGCTCGTGCGCAATATCAAGCATTTCCCCCGGTTCGCCTGGCATCGTCATGAGCTTGTTGATCGAAAGGGCCGCAGCAATTTCGCTAGCGCGCTCCTGCCTCCGCAAGAGCACGATTAATGTGAGGACAGCGTCAATGTCCGGCTTCGTGTTGAGGAGGCGTCGTGTAAGCTCTTCAGCTTGGGCAAGCGCACCGTGGTTAAAGTGCATCCTTCCTTCAGCGCGCAGATAGAAGGGCTTGGTGCGTATCTCGGTCGGGAGGCGATCGAAAAACGCAATCGCTCTTTGCCGGGTTGGTCTCTCGTTCACAAGACCCAGGGTAAGTGATCGCAGTTCCGCCGAGTCGTGGTCTTCGTCTATCCGTCCGTCAAGCAAGTCAGCTGCATCACTCCAGTGCCCCTTCCTCGCTGCGTAAGTCCCCGTCATTATCCGCCCGGAATGGTGCGTGGTGTCATTCACCGCATTGATGGCATTTTCCCACGCTTCCTCCGCCAGTCCGTCCATTTTCAGAGTGTCGCAATACTGCGCTGCCAGGATACTCAGTCTGGGATCGTCCGATGCGTCTCGCACCAAGTCTTTCACAGCCGTTTCGAGGTCGGCAGGGGGACATAGGGCGAGCTTGGCAAAACGCAGCGCCAGATCGCAAATACGCCTCTCCGACTGGGGAACAGTTTCAAGCGCCAACGGATCGATCGCCGACAGCGTTTGCCAGTCATTGCTCGCGACAGCAGACTGAAAAATCATCAGTGTTTTATCAGGGCCCTCAGTCAGCTTCGGCAGAAGCTCGTCGATGATCCGATCGCCAGTCTCATGAGCGGCGCCGGCTGCACGGAGAATAAAGGCACTATCATTACCAAAAAGCGGGATGCCCTCCCTGATCAGCTCCATCGCCGATTTACGATCTCCGATAATGCGGTAGGCCAGCAGGAGGTTGCAGCAGACTGCGCTGTCTGCATCGTCGACCTCGCCCTCGGCGGTCTTTATCCGTTTCCATACATCAGAGAGCTTCGTGATCGCTTCCTCCAATTCGATCCGCTGACTCTCGTTGAGTCTGCCGGAATGGAGGTACTCCTTGTCCTCGCAGATCGCATCGATGACGGCTTCCGCGGAAAGCCGCTTGGCGAACGGATCATCAGGAAAGCGGTTGCCAGCATCGACCGCTACGCTCCTCCACTTCAGCGACAACCGGTGTCGATAGAAATGAGCCAGGGAATTCAAAACACCCGGCGTTTCGCGGTCGCTTTCGGGAATGAGTGATAGCGGGTCATCGATAGTGTCATCGAACCTGGCAGCCTGAAGGACGTGCGCCGACAGGTGTTCGTCGGCCGCCCTGGAGAGCAGGTTCTCCCGCCCCATTGCAAGGACACCAGGATAGTCGCCTTGCAGCAGCAGGGCAAAAGCCTTGTTTGCGATCGCCTTCGGCTCGGTCGGCGCGTGGGAATGGGCTTCCAACAGAAGCTCCACAGCTTCTTCGCTCTTTCCCGATGCTAGCAGACAATTCGCGATGTTTGCCTTGATCCTAAAAAGGATGCGCCCCGAAGCCGTGCCTTCAACACGCTCCAGCAAACGCTGGAACTGGGCCAGGGCGGTTATTGCTTTTCCGTCGTTTGCGATTGTCCGGTAGCCGTCTATCTCCGCGTCCAACTGAACTTCGACGGCAGCTACGCTGCCCTGTGTACTCTCCGCAATGGCAGCCAGTATCTGTTTGTTGGATTCTCGCAAATCGTTCCCGACCTGCACAAATCCGCTCGCCACCTCCCCACGGGTCAAGTCCTGTACCGAGCGTACCTCTGTGATCTCCGCTCGAATTTCGGCCGAGTACACACCGTAACTCGGGTCAAACGCGCGCATCGCGTCCGGGAACTGGGCAACCTTCTCCGAGATGGTCCCCCACCCCCAAACGTAGAAGAGGATGTTGCGGCCATTATCGGCCTGTTCGACTGCGAGTTCGTCGGCTAGTACCTGCAGGTCATTGTCGTCCGGCGCGGTGGTGAGGATGAAGTATTCCGTTAGAGCCGGTTTGAAGGCCAGAGCTTTTCTAAACTCATCTCGGACCTCCGTATCTGTAAGCTTCGTACGGTCGCTCTTGAGTTTGCATTGTATGCCGACGGGTTTTCTGAGGTTTTGTTTTCGATACCCGCGAAGGTCGACACCATTCTGGGCCTGCCCACGGCGACCAACCTTGATGACATTGGGATCGTCTAGGATGCATTGCCACAAGATCAGGCAATTGCTTTCGAAGTCCTGTTCGTTCGCCGGTTTCGGTATCTGGGTTCCTGCTGTCGATGCCATGCTTCTGTGTCAGTTCGAACGAGACGGGAGCTTCCGCACCTAGAGATTGCACGATTGTTTATTTACTTCCAGCGAATGCTCCACTTGCGTTCGCGCCTTCCACAAACGGTATTGGGGTTCCAAGTAGCCGCTTTCTCGCGCAAGGTCGGACTCGACACTTCGAAGGCGAAATGGGCGCGCCCGGCCGAAATAGATTACCGCATTTATGCTGCGCCGCGACCGAACACCTCCATCCGCAAGAATTGCGGATGGTTTCCCTCGTATGCGCCCTATCCAATTAGCCGATACCCTTGAGCATCCGGGATTGGCGAAGCCGAACTGCGAATGCCCATCGTTTCCCATCATCTGCATGCTCTCAGGGGGGAATGTGGGTTTTACTTTACCGTTTCAAATCGAAAATTGTCATGTGTCGGTTGGGTTTAGACGCTAAACGCCGTACGATTTCCCGCCAACGATTTCAGCGCTCCACTTTTTTTCAGGCCATTGCAATATCGAACATCAACGGCAGCTTAGGACTTTGCGAGCAGCGATAATCGATGAGCGTTGATTCTGGAGCTCGGGCGTGACAGTGCGACTCAAACCGCAACGTCGGCCGCCGCTTCCGGCGCAATTTCCCCAAGGTACCCAGGCTTTGAAAGCTCCCTCCCCTTGCTCGGCCTGAAGTCGTTACGTGAAAGTTCGGCGTCGTATTTACCGCTGAGCCCTTCAATTAAAATCGTAAAGCAAAAGCCACACCCAATCTGCCCCATTTACGATTTTTGGTAACCGGGGCAGATTTGGTGGCGGACTTTTCGCCGGATTGCTGACGGAAGTGTGCATAAGTGAAGAGTGGCCTTGTCGAGTGGCGCCCAGGGGATTCCGTGCCGGGGGCAAATCATGATTCCCTTCAACCATGGCCAAGAAGCGACTTGCCTCGCCCGAACATGCCGACACGCTTTCGCTGAAGGCGTTGCGCGAGCTCGTGACGGGTCTGGTCGATGAGGTCAGCAAGCTGTCAGCGGAGGTCACGACCCTTCGCGCCGAGAACGCCGCCCTTCGCGAAGACAATGCGGCGCTGCGGCTGGAAAACACCCGGCTTAAGGTCGACAACCAGCTTTTGCGCGACGAGATCGCGCGGCTGAAGAACCTGCCGCCCCGACCGCCGTTTCGACCGTCGGGCATGGACAAGGCGACGGATGACAAACGCGACGCGCCGCAGGCAGCCAGGAAGAAGCCACGCGGCCCGAAGCTCGATCTAAAGCGGGTGAGCCGCGAGGAAATCCTGCGCGTCGGTGTTCCGCCCGGCTCGCGCTTCAAAGGCTACAAAAGCTGCCATGTGCGAGAACTGATTGTCACAGCCGAGCTCGTGCATTACCGGCGCGAATGCTGGATCACGCCGGACGGCGAGACAGTGCTCGCGCCGTTGCCGCCAGGGGTCGTCGGCGGCTACGGCCCAAACCTCAGGCGGTTTTGCCTGATGCTGCACGCGCAGGGGCAGGTGACGATGGAGCGGCTGACGACGTTATTGAACGATGTCGGCGTCAGCGTCTCCAAGCGCCAGGTCGTGCGACATTTGACCCAGGGACTGGACGGCTTTGCTGCCGAGGATGCGGCGGTGCTGCATGCCGGCCTTGTCTCGGCCCCCTACATCACCGTCGATGACACTGGCGCCCGGCATCAATGCGATAACGGCCACACCACCCAGATCGGGGCCGAGCACTTCACCGTCTTCCGCACCACCGCTTCAAAATCCCGGCTGAACTTTCTGTCGCTGCTGAGAGGCAGCTATCACGACTATGTCTTGAACGACGCCGCCTTCGACTATCTGGACAACCGCCGCGCCGATCCGGCACTCGCGGCCAAACTCCGCAGCCATGAAACGCGGCGCTTTTCCAACCAGGTACCGTTCCTCGAATACCTGGCCGGCAAGGGTATCGACATCTTCGACAGGCAGGCGGTCCGCGTGCTCGCGGAAGCCGGCATCTGGGGATCCATTCGCCATCACGGTCTTCTTGGCGACACCGTGATCGTCTCCGACGATGCCGGCCAGTTCCGGGTCGGCAACCACGCCCTGTGCTGGGTTCACGCCGAGCGGCTGCTGCAAAAACTGATGCCGGCAACACCGCGGCAGGTCCGGAAGGTCGAGACGGTGCGGGATCTCGTCTGGCGGTTCTACCGGACGCTCAAGAGCGTCAGGCGAAAGGCCCCGCCCGGCCTTGCCGCCGCATTCCACAAACGCTTCGCGCGGATCTTCTCGCTGCGCACCGGCTATCAAGAGCTCGATAAGCTTCTGGCTCGTCTCTCGCGCCGGAAGGACGAACTGCTCAAGGTGTTGGAACGGCCGGGTATCCCGCTGCACACCAATGCCTCGGAGAACGATCTGCGCAGCTTCGTCACCAAACGAAAAATCTCCGGCGGCACGATGAGCCGGGATGGTCGCGTCGCGCGCGACACCATGCTTGGGTTGATGAAGACCTGCCGGAAGCTCGGCCTGTCGTTCTGGCACTATCTAGGCGACCGTCTCGGCCTCGAGGGCCAGGCTATTCCGCCGCTGGCTGCCCTGGTCGCAGCAAGAGCCTAGGCGTCCCTCCCCTACGATCGACTGGGCGTTGCCCCACCACCGCCGACGCCGGCGTCTTTGCTCTTCTTCACCCTATGGTATGATCCACATCGCGACGCGCTTCGCCCATCAAAGCGGCACGGCCACCAAATTTGCCCCGGTTACGATTTTTGCGCCTCGATTGGGGTATTCATCGTCGGTTAACCATATGAATTAACGTCTTAAATTTCGCCAACGGAAGTGAATTTCCTTCATGTTTCCGTCATCCGGACACCGAACTTCGCAGCCTCTCACTATCGATAGGTTTCAAGTATCGATAGTGAACCATCTGAAGACGTTCTCTTGGCATTTCAGTCGTCATGGCTCACTGAAAATGCCTGGTTTTCCGGGATTCTGGGGCGATTTCGCCCAGGATGGCCGGACTCCCAACACAGACTCTCGAGATCAACTGACCAGACTTTATATCCAAATTTTGGTCAGTAAGTGGATCGTTTCACCCAGCGTTTCCAGTTGTGCGGAGCCTTGCCCCATTGTCGCAATGGTGAGCCGCAAAGGCGCCGGTGTCTGGTTGCCGAGGGCGATCACCCCGCAGAGCGCGAGGATATTGGTAGCTGGGTCTCGGGGTGTTACTCGTCCGTGTCGGCCGAGGAAAACAGCTCGTCGATGTCACGGTGTCCCTCGATGATGTTGACCACCTCGAAACGTTCGTCGACATAGCGGAAGAAGATAACATATCCCTTGAACGCCGAGCTGCGGATATCGGCACGTAATTCTGGCCGTGATCGGCCGAGCGTGCCGGGGAGGTCGGCCAGTGTCCGACATTTTTGTCGGAGTTCCCCGATAAAGCGACGGCCCACGACCAAGCTGCCGCTTCGAGAATATTGAGCAGGTCAGTGAGTGCCGAAGGCAGCATGCGAAGCTGCGGCACGCTTAGAAGCCTTCCTTGGTCAGCTGGGCGGCCTTTGCCTCCAGCGCAGCATCAATTTCTGCATCCGACGCTTCACCGCCATCGGAAATCGACTTATTGAGCAGGGTAGTCAAAGCCCTCAGCTTCTGTTCCCGTTCCTCGACCAGGCGCAGACCTTCGCGCACAACTTCGCTGGCGGAACCGTAACGACCGTCCTTCACGATGGTGGATACAAAGGCTTCCCAGCGGTCACCAATAGATACGTTCATGTCGCACCTCCTATTGCTTGGTAGGATGCCACAATAACGATCTTTGCGCAATTACTGACATTGCGGCAATACCTCCGATGCAAATGATCAAACCTAGATTCGGGTGGCGTGACGGTTAATCTCGTTCATGAGCTTGACGAAAAGGGTGCGTCACTCCGTGTTCTTGAGCCCGAAGTCACGACAGCCGGAAGCATGGGTCGAATGGTCATCACCATCCTCGGCATGGTCGCCGACATGGAACTCAAGTTCATCAAGGACCGGCAAAGAGCTGGTATCGACGCGGCGAAAGCTGGCGGCGTCTACAAGGGGCGGAAGAAGAACGTTGACGATGACGAAATCCGCAAACGGATAGCTGCTGGCGCGAGCAAGACGGCGGTCGCTCGTGATCTGAAGGTTTCCAGGATGACTGTCTACCGAGCCTTGGAAGGTCAAGCCTCGCCGTCAGACTCTATGTGATCACGAGATCGCTATCTGTTCTTTGAGTTGGCCAAAATCGCAGCTTCGAGCCGCCTGGGCCTAATTGGTGGCTGAACGGTAGAACAGGACCCGGCCATTCGGCATCAGTTGCAGCAGGTAATCGAAATCGCTCACATTGGCCGTCAGAACGGTAAGACCAAGCTTTTGCGCCTGCAGGAACAGGACGCAGTCGTGAAGAGCGCGCAGCCGAGCATCGCGGTGGTAGCCCTGCAGACGACACAGCATGCCGGACAGTAAAGCGGCCCGCCCCAGAACATCGACATCGGGTGCAAACACACGATGGGCCGGCATCGCCTTAACTGTAGTCCTGATTTGTTGAATGGCTGTTTTCGTGCCTTTGTGCACCGGATCGAGCACGCCGACGGTGTGCATCAACTCCTGGATGGCGACGGTGGAGTGATTGCTGTGGCGGATATCAAGCAAGCTCGCCACAACTTCTGGCGCTCGCCCTTGCAAGCCATCGATGTAGACACACGTGTCGAGTAGCAGTTCCAGGCCGGCTTCGGCCGGCTCCTCGAGGAAAGGCAGCTCTCTGTCTTGGCGCCTTGAAAGGGTCCGGCCAGGATCAAATCTTGCCCAGCGAAAGGCGGCATCGAAATCAAAATCGGACAAGTCAGAATCCGAGTTTCAAGTCAGGGTCAACCGTGCCGCGAGTCTTGCGAAAAACAGATCCGAAATCGTCGTCAAGTGCTACCGCCGCCAATGCGAACTCGATCAGATCAGTGTCGGTTTCGATGCCGGTGTGCCTCTTTGCCTGTTCGATGAGAGCGGGACTGATCCTCCCGCCGATCCTTTTGCTCTTTTCGCCCAGGAGACCGGAATGTTCAGCCGCTTTCATGACCGCATCAACACGCTCCTTGCTGCTAGCAGCGAACCTGCCGGCCTTCACTTTGCCCACGACCTTTTCCAGCACCGCCTTTTTTTCCGCCGCCCGCTCTTCGGCACTGCTATGTTTTCCCATGACGAAGCCTCGTGTCTGACAAAATCAAATTTCGTCTAACATAATGCTGTTCATCCTCGATTTCAAGCCGGAGCCAACGAGGGATACCGGTAATCAATAGCCCGCAAGGAGTTCGGCGGTGACCAAAATGAAAGCCACTGACGCGGTGTTGGTTCGGGCTGAGCAGCTCGATGCGCTCGATGCAATCCTGCCCTTTGACCGCCGTGACCAGCTCGCTTCCCTGCTCACGGACGACGATGTTGCGACGCTGAAACACCTTGCCCAGGACGGCATGGGGAACAATACCCTGAGGGCGCTTGCTTCTGACCTCGGCTATCTCGAGGCCTGGTGCCAGCTCGCCACTGGCACTCCCCTCCCCTGGCCGGCGCCCGAAAGCCTGCTGTTGAAATTCATCGCCCATCACCTCTGGGACCCGGCTAAGCGGGCCGAGGATCCAGGCCATGGCATGCCGGCAGAGGTGGAAAGCGGCTTGCGTTCTCAACGCCTCTTGCGCGCCGACGGGCCACACGCCCCGCAAACCGTTCGACGCCGGCTAACAAGCTGGTCGATCCTCACCCGTTGGATCGTGCGCTGCTTCTGGCCGCGTTCGCCTCCGGCGGACGCCGCCGATCTGAAGTGGCAGCGATGCGCGTTGAGGATCTCAACGATGAGGACCCGGTTCGGACCGATCCAAACGACGAGAAATCCCCTCCCCTCCCCTGCCTGTCGATCCGGCTCGGCCGCACGAAGACGACGACGAGTGATGACGACGAACATGTACTGTTGATCGGCCGGCCAGTGGTTGCGCTGAAACGTTGGCTGGAGGCAGCCAATATCGAAGACGGGCCGGTGTTCCGACGCATTGACCAATGGGGGAATATCGACCAGCGGGCGCTGACGCCGCAGTCGGTCAACCTGATCCTGAAGGGCCGCTGCAAACATGCCGGGCTCGACCCGACGCTATTTTCCGCGCATGGCTTGCGGTCAGGTTATCTGACCGAGGCTGCCAATCGGGGCATCCCGCTCCCTGAAGCCATGCAGCAGTCGCTGCACAAATCGGTGACGCAAGCGGCGCGCTATTACAACGACGCAGAGCGCAAACACGGACGGGCAGCGCGGTTGATTACGTAGCAAAACTTCGGAAGCCGAAGCGTTCTGTGGCTCAGAAAGATGTCCATTGTTGCAGGAAATGGTCCTATCGGCTGTCAACGCCGGCTGAGCAACTAGCGTGCAAGATATCAGACCCAGCCAGCGCTCTCTCTTTCGATGCCTCGGCCTTTTCCTTCTTTTCGGAGGTACACTAAAACCTGCAGGTCCTGTTCCTCGACGAGATGCACGTAGATCCGACCACAGCCTTGGATGTGGCACAAAAATTCTCCGCCCTTGCCGGGTATCCGCTTCCGTTGGCGCGCTCTGGAGTCGCCGCCAGATAATGGCCGAGCTGAAAATAGTCAAAGCTAGATACGGTTGACGTGACGGAACATTATCGATTGAAAGCAGTCAAATATGTCGATAAAATCCGATTTCATCGACACGTTTAGGCGACGTGTCGTCGCCAACGACATATCCGGAGACAAGTTCAGCCGGACCAAAGGAAGTTAGTATGCCGTTCTGGCCCGACCGCCCCTACAACGATCTGCCAGCATTGCCGCCAGGCCAAGACATTGAAACGAAAGTTGTCCTCAAAGCCTGCATTGCCGCGCGCGCAGCTCTGGCGGAACTCAAGGTAGCCGGAGAACTCATTCCAAACCAGTCGGTGCTGATCAATTCTATCCCGTTGCTCGAGGCACAAGCGAGCTCAGAGATCGAAAACATCGTTACGACGACGGATCGCATGTTCCGCTTTGCCGGAGATGCGGGACACTCGCCCGACTCCGCAACAAAAGAGGCTCTGCGTTACCGCACCGCGCTGCACCAAGGCTATCAGTTGCTTAAAGAGCGGCCAGTTTCAACCGCGATGGCAATCGAAGTCTGCCGGACGATCAAGGGAATTGACCTCGACATACGCGCCACGCCAGGAACCGCGCTCTACAACGAGGCCACGGGAAAAGTCATCTACACGCCTCCTGAAGGTCGCGATCTCTTGAGGGAAAAGCTTTCGAATTGGGAGCGTTACATCCACGAGGCCGAAGACATCGATCCTTTGGTCCGGCTCGCAGTCATGCACTACCAGTTTGAGGCGATTCACCCCTTTATCGATGGCAACGGTCGAACCGGGCGTGTCCTCAATCTCCTTTACCTCGTCGACCAGGGTTTGCTTAACATACCCGTGCTCTATCTCAGCCGCTACATCATTGGGAACAAGCGAGCCTACTACGATCGGCTCCAGCGGGTGACGACCGAAGGCGCCTGGGAGGATTGGATCCTCTATATACTCGCGGGCATCCGCGAAACTGCGGAATGGTCAAACGAGAAGATCCATGCGATCCGCGATCTCCTCGATGAGACAGGCGCGCGTATGCGTCGCGATCTGCCCAAGATCTATTCCCGCGAGCTGGCGGAGGTGATTTTCGTCAACCCCTATTGCCGAATCTCAGACGTCGTTTCAGCCGGTATAGCAAAGCGTCAAGCCGCAGCGCTCTACCTGAAGGCCTTGGTCGATGCCGGAATTCTCACAGAGGTAAAATCTGGCCGCGAGAACCTTTACATCAATCCGGCTCTGCTCGAACTCCTCACCGGAAACGACCGCAATGAAGTCTGATGCTCGTGTCCGGATGCAGGGTAAGGTTCGGCACAGCTGAAAGTGCCGCCTCCCCAAAAGGTGGAATCCACCCGATCCAATCTGGACGATTCGTTCACTTTCTGCGTCACGACGCCTTGCGCCCCGGGGCGCTGTTCGCCCGCATCAACGCCATCAGCACCGGTCCGAGCGAAAACTCCCCTCGCCGCGCCTTTTCCGTCAGGTTTCGCAGATATCCGCCGGCGGAATTAATGTGCCCTGCCTTTTCGAGAATGGAGGCCATCGTCGCGGCCGCATTCTCCGGCCCCATGCTTACAAAATCGGCCTCTTGAAACGAACTCCGACGCCGCTTCCATTCTCCGGGATGAATTCGATACCAGCGGATTCTAGCGCCTGCCGAATAGCTCTCAAGTTAGCACTCGTGAGAGAGGTCGCTCCATCCTCCACCTCCGCGCGGCTCACCGTTGCCACCCCAACGCCGGCTTCTTTTGCAAGATCCTTTGCGCTCCAACGAAGTAGCGCGCGCGCTGCGCGGACCTGGGCTCCGGTGATTTCGTTCACATCATCTGATTTCGAATTGATCAATTTGATCTCGTGTGCTACCTAAGCGTTACTTGAGGCTGAGTTCACTCTCGAATGCTGTCATCAAGTGAACTGCGGCTGGGTTCGGTGCGGGAACACCGAACACAGCCTGACCACAACCTAAGCTGTAGGGAGCTCGGATCATGGCTGATTCCGACAATAGCAGAACTTTATCTGCGGTCACGATGGAAGACTTCCCTTCCCTCGGATCGACGGCCCCTTTACCCACATATCAAGAGCTTTCCGCGACCAAGACCCCGACCTTGGGACCGTTCGATGACGATCCCGTACTCGCGGTTTGGCATCAATGGCGCATTGCGTGGCAGCGTCTGGACGAATCACAGTTGCATCAGCAGCGACTCGAAACGTCACTCCTCTCGGTAGCCTCGACAATCCGGGACGCATCCGGATCCGCGCCAACGGCGGCTTCGCGGGCTTACGACGAGGCCCTCGAAGCAGAGGACCGGGCGTCTATTGCAGAGGACCGGGCAGCGGAGGACTTGTGGAATACTCCGGCGCAATCTGTTGCCGGTGCAACGGCCAAGCTCCAAGCCGTTGTCATCAGGTCGCAACCGTCCCCCACAAGCCAAGAAGATCCATGGCCACAAATCCGCTCCGTCATCGCCGATCTCCTGAAGATCAATAGCGCCTCGGCCGGGAGACCGGCGCATTCAGCTTTTGTCGTCCCAGCGCCTGTCGATGTTTCAGGGCGGCGGAACAGTGATGTCCCAAGTGCGCGTGTGATCCCCGGTTCGCCGTCAGTCTGACCGCGCGACTACGCCTTGCATGCATTTCGCGCTGGAAGCCACGCGTTGGGGAGTACTCCAACGCGGCGTTCCGACTCTATCAAGATCCAAAACAAGGAACCGCACATGAAACTGGGAAGCCCTATTCGCCAACGCCTATTTTCGACACTGGTGATCTCGGTCATGCTCGGAAGTGCTCCTTAACGCCGGTCCAGGCACAAGACCTCGGAGAGCTGCGGATCGCCACGTCCTACAAGCTGATGACGCTCGATCCGCAATACGCCTATCTCAACGAGAACACCTCGCTGCTGTCGAACATCTACGAGCGGCTCGTCGATCAGGAGAGAAGCTGGAGCTGAAGCCTGGCCTTGCTAGGCGACCACTGTCTGGCACCCAGTGGGAGTTCAAGCTCCGCGACGACGTCCGCTTTCATGACGGCTCAACCTTCACTTCGGACGATGTCGTCTACACGATCGAGCGCATCCGGGACTTTCTCAAACCGCTAAGCGGCGGCTTTCTCTCCTATGTGAGCGCCATCAAATCGGTCTCGGCACCGGACCCTCTCACCGTCATCATCGAGACCAATGGCGCCGTTCCCAACCTACCCCTCGTTTTCTCCTCCATGTTCGTGATCAACCGGCCTCCGAGGGTTTTCAGACGACGGAAGACTTGAACGCAGGTCGTAGCCCTGTTGGCACAGGACCGTACAGCTTCGAAAGCTGGGCTCGGGCGAAACGTTGCAACTCATGCGAAACGACAGCTACTGGGGCGGCAAGCCTGACTGGGCGAAGGTAGCGTGGCGGCGCTCAGCACTGGTGAAGTCGATGTAGCCGATCCCATCCGGCTCGCGATGTTGCTTCCGTGAAACAGCGCAACGCGAAGGTTGCGAGTGTGGAAGCTGCCCGCGTCAACTTCGTGCAGTTCGATGTCGCACGAGAGGTGCTTCTCGGTGTGACCCCTAAGTCGGGCGAGCAGATCCCCAATCCATTCAAGAACCCCTTGGTCCGGCCGGCGCTTGCGCTGGCTGTCGACCGGGGCATTCTGATCGACAAGATCCTGGCGGGCTATGGTACGGCGGCGGCACAAGTGTTCCCACTGGCCTGCCGGGCACGTCGGCGAAACTGCAGCCACAGGAGCCGAACTACGACGAGGCAAGGGCCGCTTCTGGCCAAGGCCGGCTTCCCTGATGGCTCAATCTTATCCTCGCCGGACCCGCCGGCCGCTATCCCGGCGACGCCGAAAGCCTTCAGGCTGTCGCACAAAGCTGGGCCGGAATTGGCGTGATCGCCCAGCCGGCAGCAGCACCCTTCTCGGTGTTCAACACGAAACGGGCGCCCGGCGACTATGCCGTCTGATACGACGGCACCTCCCGCGAGGCGGCCGACTTCATTCTGCACGCGCTTCTGGCGTCGCCGAGTCCGACGAGCGGGACCGGTGCCTTGAACTTCGGAAAGTATCGCAACGACACTTTCGACCAGATGCTCGCAAAGGCGGAGGGCATTGAGGTGGGGCCGGAGCGAAACGCGGCGCGGCTTGAGCAACCGAACTGGTGATGGCCGACCAGGTGAGACGAACAAGTCCTACATGGATGCGGCCAGATTGCTGCGGCTACCGACCTTCCGGATCATCTTCCGGGCATTTGCTGCCCAACAGCATCGCGCCGCCGGTCACCCTGATCCCGATCGAGGTCGGTCACGCTGTAGCGCTTGAGGCAACGCTCTCCTTCCTTCGATGGAATCGAGTTTGATGTATCGAAGAGCGGCCGCCGCGGCCACCTGCTTGGTCGCGTGCAGATGATCTTCCAGGATCCCTCCGTATCCTTGAACCCCAGGATGAGCATCGACGAGACGCTTGGCGAGAGAATTCGGTTTGGCGCAAGGAAAGGCCCCAGGGGAGCGCCATCCGCATCAGCGCTCCGGCGGACAAAAGCAGCGCGTTTGTATCGCCCGTTCCTGGCTACCTCAGATCACTGTCGCGGATGAGCGACATCAGCGCTCGATGTGTCCGTTCGGGCCGAATTCGTCGCGCTTCGAAAGACACGATCGCCGAGCGGGACATGACGATGATCGTCATCTCCCATTATCTGGCGGTCGTCCAGGAGGTCTGCAGCACCGTCTACATCTTCAAGGATGGTCGGGTGGAAGACTTCGGGCCCGCCGCGAAAGTCTCTGGATGTCGCCTTTGAGGTTTGTCTACTAGCAGCGGCCAACCCACCGCCCCCTCGACAGGGGCAGGTTCTCGACACCGCTGGCGCCGGCCCCCTGGCTTGCTGACAGATGCTCGCCGGTTCGACAGCTCTGGCGGGGCGGGGTCAGAGATCCCATGCTCTAGAAACCCTGACAGCTGTCAGGGTTTTGTGTGAAGTCATGGTACCGCTCCGTGATCATGAACGCTGCGAGAGCTAATACCTTTCGCCCTCAACAACGACATCAAAACTGGCCCCAGCGAAAATTGCCCTCGTTTTGATTTCGAAGTTAGAGCCCGCATGTATCCGCCTGCCGAGTTTATGTGCCCTGCCCGCTCGAGGATGCAGGCGATCATGACAGCCGCATTTTGCGGTCCGATCGCATCGCACGCTTCCTGATAAGCCGATGGAGTAACACCAAGCATCGACCTGACGATGACGGATGCCGACGTCAGATCCCGCCAGCTGGCTACCCGCCCATTCGGGCCGTATGCAACGATTTCAGGGCATGCCCGCAACACCATGTCCAACGGAAACACCTTCAGCGCTACGTTAGCCGGTTCCCTGTTTTGGCCAGGCATAGCTCGCTCTTCGACATCAGAGCCCGGTTCAAGTTCATAGAGGGATTCGGTATTTGAACTCTGTTTGTGGTGCTCATTCTGATCATCATTGGCGCTCAAAAATTCCGCTTTTTGCTTTATATCCAATACGTTGAGGACTTCTTCACGCAGCATCTCCATTTCCTCGAGAAGGCCATGAAGATCGGACAAGAGGGGTGCACGTGGGATTCGGCGCACGAGCTCGAGGTAAACGGCCTCCAGCTTCTGCCAGTGGCCGTCGGCCCCCTCTCCGATTGCTGCGGAGATGAGCTTGCGGACGTCACGCCGGCATATCGTGAGATCTTCCTTGGCCCTGCGGTATGCGATCCTGTCAGCGCAAACCCGCTGTGCCATCTGGGCGAGCTCCTCTGCGCGCATGAGCAGCGGCGATAAATCGAATCCAAAGGCACTCTCGACCGAGCCGCTCTTGTTTTTGCGTGCGTAGCGCTTGCCGTTGGCACTGTCCCTTCGGACAATCAGCCCAGCTTCGACGAGCTGCGCTAAGTGCCGACGAAGCGTCGCGCCCGCGATACCGTGGGCTCTGAGGGTCAGTTGAGCGTTCGATGGAAAAACGACAAGTTGGGAACCCTGCCTTAATTCATTCTCGGGATAGAAGCTGAGGAGCGCTTCCAGGACCGCCAAACTGCGATCCTGGACGCCGAGGAATTTCCGCGCCTCGGATGCATCCCGGAAGACCTTCCACTTGTCTGTCGTTTTGTCGGATCTGATTTCTTTCGTCGCTATCTGCCGGCTCACCAAGGCAAGCGTTATCGGCCGCCGCCCAAAGGGCGTCGTCACATGTCTGCTCTCCATTTTCTTTCACCTTTCAAGAGGCAAAAGAAATCCGCTCACCAAATTAACGGTGCCAAGACTCTTGACTGGGATTCGGGGAAATGCGATTCTCGAGTTGTCACACTTTGAGAGAGGCTTCCACGACGGCAACGTTTAGGGGGCCTTTTTCTTTTGCAGCGCTTCCTTTCCTGTTACGTCTCGAAAACCCTGACAGCTGTCAGGATTTCTCCTGTTCATGTTCACTGGCAAAGCGCTCAGCAAGGCTGGGCAACTCCGCCTGTAGAAACTTCAGAAACTCAGTCCCCAGCGATCCCTCGGCTGCAATTCGGACCTCTTTTGGAGACGCCACCAAGGTGGCAAGCAGCCTACCGCGTTTATCCGATATCGCCGGCGGATCCCTCCTTGGAGGGACGGGCTTGACGGTGTTCAGAAGACGCTGGAAACGCTGATCGGAGGTTTCAGTCGCGTCTAATTTCTCCACCAGCGCGGCCCGGAGTGTTTCGATGGCCGTCGGGACATCGCTAACCATCTTGGCAAGTTCGAGCCAACGTGGCCGTCCGATCTTTGGGGCACGGCCGATAGCCTCGATGATCTCGGCAGGAACGGCCCTGTATACGTTCCGCATTCGCGCCAATTCGGCATCTTCTATCGCCAGAGCAGCGTAGATATAGCGCGGTTTGATTCCTGCCTGGTCCATCCGCGATGCAAACAACGCCCGCTCGATCCAGGTGAGATCCTGGCGGTTCGCATTTTCGATGCCTTGCGCGAGGACAAGATCGAGATCCGAAATTTCGACTTCGAGGGCCAGCAGGGGCCTGCCAAGCTGTCGAGCAGCAAGCCAACGGCGATGGCCGTAGACAATCTGAAAGCGATCGGGACTGGAGGGATGCTTGCGGACCTGAACCGGAACCTTCTGTCCCTCTGTTTCGATCGAGCGCTTAAATGCCTCGAAGGTCGCCCCATCATCATCATCAGGCAGTCTGTCCGGGTACGGGGAGGGATCAACGTGTGAGGGATCCAAGTGCCGAACAGCGGCTGCACCCGAGTCAATGAGGGCTTTCAGCCGGTCTCGTTCTGATCGGATGTCGTCGATTGCACGGTGCGCGGCGGCGACGACACCGGCTCCGACACGGTTGCCGCCTAACGGCACCGGGGTAGCCGGCTTTTGCCCGACCAATTCGGTTTCCAGCTCCGATGATAGCAGCCCAAAACTGGCGACGATTGATTTGCGAGGAGATTTGCTCATGTCCGTCCCCAGCTGTCATTGATCAGGCGAACGATTGCCTCATTAACTGCGTCAACAGCTTCGCGGGCACGCTTTTGCGTATCGCGTCCAATCTGTCCCATCTCGAGTTCATAGAGGGAGCGCTTTGCAAGCCCGGCGGCCTCGACCGCAGTACTCTCAATGGCAGTCGGCAACAGTACGTCGGAGCCGAACAGGTGCCTCAGCATCGCGACGACCTGGGATTGCGGGGCGTCATTGGGGTCGTGCCGTGTTATCAGGTATCGAATGAAATCCTGATCCAGCTGGGCTCCGCTCTCGTTCAGAACGCTGATGAGATCGCCCATCATTAGGAGGAACTGGTTCATCGATGCGACATCGAGCATTGCTGGATGGACAGTTATGATCATGCTGGTCGCGGCGTATATCGCGCTCAGCGTGAGAAACCCGAGCGACGGCGGCGTATCCAGAATAACGACGTCGTAATCGGCCTCGACCTCGGAGAGTGCAAGCTTCAATCGCTCGAAGAAGATAGCGCCAGAACCCGATTTGTTTGCCAGAACACGGGGTGTCTCATGCTCATACTCCATGACTTCCAGATTTCCCGGAATCAGGTCGATGCCATCGAAGTATGACTTGCGGATAATATCGCGGATAGGTCGACGTTCCGCCTCATCATAGCGAAGCGCGGCGTAAATTGTTTCGTTTGGCCCAACATCGACCTCCGGCTGCGCGCCAAACATGGCGGACAGGGACGCCTGAGGGTCCAAGTCGAGCGCGAGGACGCGATAGCCGTGGAGAGCGAGATAATGACATAGGTGGACGCAGGTCGTCGTCTTTGCGCTGCCGCCTTTGAAGTTGGCAATCGCAACAACTTGGAGATGCTCCCCGGCACGGCGGCGTGGGAGGAACCGCAAGGCCTCTGCGGGTTTCTGCTTGGCGAACAATTCCCGCAGCTCATTGATCTGGGACAGAGTGTAGACGCGATGATTGTTCTCGAGCCGATTGGGCACGGGTCCACGTCCTTCGGTGGACAGGAGCTTGAGGGTGGAATCCGGTATGGACGTCAGTTTCGACACTTCATTGGTCAGGAACGAACGCAGGGCCTTTTCCGACTTTGGCGGATACATGCGAGTTCTGAGCTGCTGCAATTGCCCAGACAGAATCCCGGCATGCCGCATGATTTTGTCGCCGGCATCTTCCTTGGTGCCCACGACGGGTTCTACTCGGTTTGCTATCGCCATTTTTACCTCTTGGCGGCCTTCGGTCGGTTTGAAGGCCGTTACCCGCCAAGGATAGACATGTTTCTCCGAGGCGGTCCAGAAGTTTAGGGTTAACAAAAGGTTAACGACACCGGCCTTCTGGCACAGGACTGCAGGTGGACTTTCTGGTCTTTTCCTAATCTTTTCCGTTTGTTAGCGCGAATACGCTGCCAATTGTTCTACTGTGAATCATGCACGAGCGAAGGTCATCATCGAGCAGCGACAGAGATCTCTTCGCACCGCATTGGGACCCGAACACCTGTTTGGAGCCTGTATAATCCAACCACAGCGCAGCGATTCTATTTCGTGCTCATCTCCACCGCGATTTCCGTAGTCCAGAAAGGCATGCGGGTCATCGCGATTTCGGAAGAGCAGGGCACCAACAACTCCCTCGACCCCATCAGCGGACATGATCAACAGCATCGGGGAGAACCGGTTCCATTCACCGGCCAGCGGCGATCGGCACGCCGTCTTTCGCTGAAGGAACTTCAGCAGAGCACGGAGCTAGCGAGGGAAGTCTATGGAGGCCGCAAGCTTGATCTTTCCATAGCCTTGGGCTGACAAAGAGAGTACCCGGCGGTTTTGGTCACCGAGTTCTCAGCTGCGGCTCAGAAGGGAATGCCATCGCCGTCAATGGAGCGGTCGTGGCTTTCGTACTTGTCGGCACGGCTGAGGAAGTCCACCGTCTCTGCGATAATCTCGCAGCCATAGCGCTCGTTGCCCTGCTGGTCGGTCCATTTGGTGTAGTGGATGCGGCCGCGAACCAGGACCTTCATGCCCTTCTCGCAGTATTTCTGGATTGTCTTGCCGAGGCCGTTGAAGGCGGTGATGCGATGCCATTCGGTATCCTGAACCCGATAGCCGTTCTCGTCTCTGACGGCCTGCCCTTCAATGTGGCGGAAGCGCGAGGTGGCAAGCGTGAAGTGGGTGATGCTGTTGCCGCCTTGGCTGGTGCGGGTTTCGGGCTCCTGACCGATGTTGCCGGCGAGAATGACGATATTCTGCATTTGATGTCTCCGTTGCTTCTGTCCGAGGGACCGTCCCTCCGACGAGACCCGACCAAGTCCCGTCGGATGGCGCCTGCACCGACGCAGTAGTTAGCGGAGGCCGACCCCCAGGAGCCCGGAGTGGTGCGGGCAGGCGCTTGCGCCAACTCGGTCCGAAGCCTGGGGGTTGCGGGCGGAAGCCGAACGGGCTTAGGGGATCAGTCAGGTTGGAGGGATTGTCCTTCGGCAGAGTCAATCCGGACGTTCAGCGGAATCTTCGTTCTTGCCGGCATCCGCCGCGACATGCTGGAAAAGGCTCACCCTACCGCAGCGGAGATTACTGCCCTTACGATCCGCGCTCCGGTTCTTGCTAAAGGCGGAGTGATGTGGGGTGAAGCTTTCAGGGTAGTCAGAGCCATTTCTATCGGGCGACGGAATTGGACGCGGGCCTTTCTCGCGAAGCGATATTGCAGAATGCGCCAAATAGTCGAGGCAACCGAATTGCTGGTGTCAGCCGACTTTGAGGATGAATTTAGATCAGATCCGGCTTCCGCGACTTGACGATTTCCCAAGCGTCAGACGTTGGTCTCGTCGGCGGCTCGAAGCCGGTCGGGTCAGGCCCACGAATGCGCATTGAGGCAACAGTTGCTGCGGATTTCTGCAGGCCACGTGCGCAATGGCAACCTGGTGGTGGTCGGGCGCGTGGTCAGCGCGAAACTATGATTGGTTGCGACGGGGCGGGGAGGGCGGCGCGCAAGTGCCGGTAGAACCGTTTGTCAGCTCGCCCGGCCGAAGTCGAAGCAGGCCGAGCCGAGGCAAATTGAAACTTCGTCTCAGCCGCCGCGCTTTGCATAGGGCGTCGGCCTATCGAACACCCGATCCATCTCGCGCTGCACTTCGAGCCGACCACCCTTGGCCGTTTCGTTCAGCGTCAGCATGATGGCATAAGGCAACTGCTTGCGCTCGATATCGCGCAACGACCGCTCAAAGCGGGAGAGATCGAACTGGATTTGACCTTCGATCACAGGTAGTCCCAACGGGCGAATTGCAAAAGTTTTCAACCCAGAGAATGCTGAGCTTCACTCTCAGGAGGCAAGCTGGTGGGTTGGACAGGCTTTATCACATCGATTTGCGTCATCGCCGTGCTGTGGGCCAGCCTGCTTACAACGACGTCCATCTCTCGAAGCGACCAATTTTTGCTGGGAACCGCTTTGTTGGTCGCCACGTGGGTGTGGGTCTATTGGCACCGCAAGTTCAGCTTTCCCTTTTTCCGATGGGTCAGCGGAGGCACCTGTTTAGCTGCAATGGCGGTCGGCGCTTTCGCGCTCCTGTATAAAGACGGCGACCTCGGCTGGATTGCTGGTTACTTGTTCATCGTAAGCTTGGTATCAGCGGTCATCACCAAGGTCGCTGACGACACACCCTCCCCACCAAAAGAAGATAAAGCCGGTGGTGCGCCCCAGCCCAGGACGCGCGTGCAGAGGCAAGTATTGGTCACTTGCACCACCTGTGCGGGCAGTGTTCTTTACGGTGACTGCCCTACCTGCAACAATGTCCGGTGGTGGTACGAACTCCGCTACGTGGACGAATAGCGCAGCGCCGGGATTCGAAGACAAGTGCGATAGACGCTCACATGAAACGGATACCGCCGCGCATGCAGCGTCAAAGCCATTGCGCGGAACCAATCGCGAATTGCACGGCTTGCACGCGCAAAAATCCGTGCAGTACGTCCGCTTTGTTCTCATTTTTCAGAGTGGGAAGGCCCCCTTTCGCCCGCGTCGTTCGCAGCCGGAAAGGCGCCATTCTCCCATGCCGAAGCGCCGGAAGCGCTATGGGACAAGGTAGTAGATGCCGGGATGGCTCAGGCGCTAGGCACTCGCCCCGATTGAGTGTGCCTCCATCGTCGTCGATACCCGGTGTCGCCTGAGCAGCCGCTATTCAGGGCTAGATGCCATCAGCTCGGCCACCTGAATATCGCGCGCCAAAGACATAGAATCCCGCTCTCCATTGCAGTTTCTCCGGCTCACGTTCTCCTTTGCAAAATTTTCCATCTCCTCGATTGCGAGTTTCATCAGTTGCGTGTGGCCTTTGACGCGATCCACAAAGAGCTGGCGCGATCCGGCATGCGATCCGCCGTTGGCCCAGGAGGCGGTTTCTTTCTCCATGTTTTGGCCATTCCGCACTAGCGCATGAAAGGCGGAAAACGTCTAAGCTGCAAAGGTCCCAAGCTGAGCGCCCTAAGGAACCATTTTCCTCACTCAAGGTTATTTAACCAATACCTAATTTAGTGAAGTCGAAATGAATGTGGTACGTGAACTTCTAATAACCACCGGTCTGGCCGTGGTGTCGGCAGGTTTCTTAGCAATAGCCGTCCCGGCGCAAGGGCAAATCACTGAGCGCTCTATTTTCCCGGGTCAGTGTAGCCCGCGTGGAGCGGCCAACATCATCAATGATGGCGGAGGAGAAAAATGTCAGCCGATCCCGGCGATAAACGCAATCGCAACAGGTAACACGGGTCGGACCCGCACCAGTCGGGGCGGCGGCGGTGGCGGCGATCCTGGTAGTGGCGGCGGTGGTTCCGGCTCCGGCGGCGGCGGCGATGATGGCAATGGCGGCGGTGATTCCGGCTTCGGCGGTGGCGGCGATCCTGGTACTCGCGGCGGTGATTCCGGCCACGGCGGCGGTGGAGATCCTGGTACTCGCGGCGGTGATTCCGGCCACGGCGGCGGTGGAGATCCTGGTACTCGCGGCGGTGATTCCGGCCACGGCGGCGGTGGAGACCCTGGTACCCGCGGCGGCGATTCCGGCTTCGGCGGTGGCGGCGATCATGGCAGTGGCGGCGGTGATTCCGGCTTCGGCGGCGGTGGCGATCCTGGGTACTGGCGGCGGTGATTCCGGCTTCGGCGGCGCCGGCGATCCTGGCAATGGCTCCACGGGTGAACCCGCGCCGCGGGCGACGGGTTGGTCCGCTGAAGGCGCATCCCTTACCTATCACTAAACTACAAAAAGAATGCGCCTGATTGCCTCGGCGAAACTCACGCCGAGAGCCATCGCCGCAATACCTGTGATCCTGGGCGCACCGACCCCATCAGCTTCCAACGCTTCACGTCATCGGTGACCGGTTTCATCTCCGCCGCGTCGGCAACAATTGTTGCGCTTGACGTTTCGAGATGACCAACGCGACCGACAAGCTCATCCATGCGGCGATGCACGCCTGCGCGACTTTCGGCCGCCTTATTCTCCGCGCGGTCGGCGCCCTCTTCGATCCGGCGCAATGTGTCCTGCAAGGCGCGCATTCCTGCCGTCGGTTCGCGAAGGTGGCGACCGACCGTCGCTGCTGTTTCTGTGGCTGCCATCTACTGCCCTTCCCGTGCCTTACACATCCGGCATTCGCCCAGACGCCGCCGGCGCAAAGGCCGACCCATTCGAGAGGGCAGGCCGAACCTTGCCCGAAGCCGAGAAATGCTCGCCAGCGCGAAATGTGCTGAAAAAACGGCCTCTTCAAAAAAGATGAAAAGGCCAGTTTTCAGAAGCATGATGGAGTGCCACTAAACCACTGAACATGTCCGATGTTCCGAAGACGCACCATTTGGGTTGGGGAGAGACCTCCAATTGAGCGGCGCTACGGCGCCATCGCAAGCGCAACTAACCATGCGGCCAGAGCCACCAGGAGCCAAAGCCTTGCCTGTCTGAATCGCCGGCGGCGCGCACCTTCCCAATCGTAGGACATGATGTTCTCCTGTAACGCGGCGGGAGAATGCCTCAATCTAAACGAGAAAAAAAGATCAGAAGCCATGCTGCGTGTGGATTGTTGTCTCGTTAAACGTAAAAGACGCTTTCTTATCGCCAGGCCGCTTTGTCGAAAGCGCCAATTGGGATTTTCAGATGCGGCCTGCCGTCGCTTCCTGGCTCGGGAAGGCGGCCCGCGCGAAGATTGACCTGAAGGGCGTGAAGGATGAGCTTCGGCAAAGGTAGCTGGGCGTCCTTTTCGACGCGAAGTTTAACGAAGTCTTCAAGCGAAAGACCTTCGAGATGAATGTTGGTCTGTTTTTGCTCCGCCACCGTGCTTTCCCACCGGGGAGCGCGGCCGTGGGCCTGGTAATCGTGCCCGGTAAACACCCGCGTAGTGTCTGGAAGAGCTAGGATTCTTTGGATCGACTGCCAAAGCGAGCTCGCATCTCCACCTGGAAAATCGGTGCGAGCCGTGCCGCTATCGGGCATCAGAATGGTGTCGTGAACAAAAACGGCATCACCAATGATATAGGTGACGGAGGCTGGGGTGTGACCTGGCGAATAAAGGACCCTCGCATCGATCGAGCCGACATTGAAGGTGTCGCCGTCCGCAAACAACCGGTTCCAATGCGCTCCGTCGGCAGACAGGTCCGGCCAATCGTAAATAGTTCTCCAGATTTTCTGAACCTCGACGATCCGATCGCCGATGGCGATTGGGGCGCCGGTCTGCCCCGCGAGATAATAGGCGGCCGAGAAATGATCTGCGTGGGGATGAGTGTCGAGGATCCACTCGACCGAGAGCGCGTTTTCCATGACGTATTGGAGGATCGCGCTGGCATTCATCGCGCCGATTGCGCCTGCCTTTTCATCATAGTCGAGTACGGGGTCGATAATGGCGCAGCTGCCCGTTTCAGGGTCGGACACAACGTACTGGATGCTGCAGGTGCGCTCATCGAAGAAGCCCCTGACGTTCGGTCGCTGCGCGAAATGGTTCTCCAACCAGGCGATGGCTTCGGTCAGGTCAAAACCGTGCAGGTGGCCGAATTCCTGGACCTCGGAGCGACGCATGCGGCCAGCAAGGACCTCGCCGATCGCGTACAGATGGAGGGCACGCCTTCCTGACTTGCAGTGCGCCACGACCGGTCCCTCGGCTTCATCAAGAGCTTCTTGAAATGCGGCAACCTCGGATTCTGTTACCGTGGGGAGGGTCACGGGGATGAATGTGTAGGACATCCGAGCTTTCTTCGCCGCGGCAGCTTCCTGCTCGCTGCCCGGCTGCTCCTCGTCCTCTCCATCGGGCCGCACATTGATCAGCCCGGTAAAGCCCTGATCTGCAAACGACTGGAACTCGTCCGTCGCGGGCTGAGCCATGATGCTGAGCTTTTCATTGACCTTGGTTATGATCATGAAGTCCTCCTGGAATCCGATACAAGCTGAACGCCGCCAGCGCTTGTGTGTTCCTCGGCCGCTCCAGGATTGCCATCCATGGCCAGCTCCCACCCTGGGCCAAGGTCCGGAGGCCCAGAAATAAGGCCCAACGTCTGAAACTCGTGTCCGCAGCGTTGAAAAACACGTCGGGCGGACTGACCTAGCTCGATCCTTTTGCGCGGTATCGTTTCACTCGGGCATATGTCCCGCAGATGTCGTCCGAGCACCAATGTCTTCGTCCGGATCGCGAGTGATCGAGAAACAGCCAGCCACAATTGTGACCGGGGCACTGCTTGATCGCGCGACGGGTGTCGCGGGTTGTAAACAGGTCAACGGCCAAGCAAGCAATCTTGGAAGCGATGTCTTGGAGGTCTTGCACGGATTCGCTCCAGGCGATCTGTCCATCCTGTCGTATCAGGATGGTTCGGCCGGCAAGCCATCGTTTCGCCATGCGACCGATCAAGTGCAGATCCTTTTTCGGCGGTGCTTGGCACCGGACCTCGGCTTGCGCGATTTTGTAAATAGCCTCTCGTAGGGCTCGCGCCTCTTCAAGTGCTTTTTCCGCGATTTGTGGATGCGCCGCGGCTTTTGAACCGAGCCGAGCTTCGTCGGCGGTGCCTATGACGCCAAGCCGAGTCGCCCACTCGATCAAATGATTGAACGAGACAAGAGCATCGGGCCCGAGGCGATCCTTGCGGCTGTCCACGGTGTTGACGTAGTCGAGCACGGGATGTCCACCAAGGAGGCGAAGTTCGGCGATCGGTTTGGGTTGCATCCATCAATTATCGAACTTGGGAACAAAATTGGCAAGATGAAGTTGTAACGGTATAAGCTACTTTTAACCGTTACAGTGCTGATATGACCTCGCAGCGAAACCTCATCGGTTTTCTTATCCTGTGCCTCATTTGGGGATCCACTTGGATCGGCATATCCGCTGGCGTGCGTACCGTGCCGCCGGTGATCTTCGCAGGCACGCGATTCGCAGCGGCAGGTGTTTTGCTGCTAGCAATCGCCACCTTCAGGCACGGCTTCATCGTTCCCGCTCCTGGCGAACGCTTGCGGTTGCTTGCGGCCAGTGTGCTGTCGATCACGCTTTGCTACGCTCCCCTGTTCTGGGGCATGAAGTATGTGGCTTCTGGCACCGCGGCGGTGCTCGAGATGTCGCTGACGCCGCTTGCCTTGCTCGGCTTTGCCATTTGTCTGCGCGAAGAAAGCTGGAACCGCACACGAGGCGTGGCGATTGCGGTCGGAACAGTTGGTTTGGCGATCTTGTTTCTACCGGATGCGTCGCTCGACCCGGATCAAAGTTCAGACAATGCAATGAAAGTCCTGGGCGCCGCAGCGGTGGCTTGGGCTGCGATCTCGTCGGCCTGGGGGTCTATTCTCTCGCGCGCTCTTCTATCTCAACACCATCCGATCTTGATAGCAGGATGGACAACGCTTGTCGGGGGGCTCCTGCTCATCACCACATCGATCGCTTTCGAGCCAGGTGGCGCGGCCGCCTTGACGAGAGGATGGGAGAAGGAAGCGATGGCAGGCTGGATTTTCCTGGTGATTTTTGGCTCGGTCGTCGGATACACGATCTACATGCGGCTTATCCGGTATCGGATCACGTGCCGGGAACTTTGCTTTCGTGTCCCCGGTAATCGCCATCATGACTGGAATAGGGTTCAATGGTGAAATTATCGGAGTTCTTGATCTTTTCGGCATGACATTGATGCTTGGGGCCGCCTATCTATCATTGCGTTCTCAAGCGGCGGACCGATCTATCGAGGGCAAGAACCGGCAAGAGTTGGAATGCACTGGCGATCCATATGGGGCTGGTTATCGGCCGCCATCGTGAGAACCGCCCATGGATTGGGTCGCGCTTAGGAATTTGCTGGCGCGAGGCCGAGGATGCAATCCCTTCCGACCGAAACCCTGCGGTTGGACGCGCCGCAGTGAGACACCGAGCCGGCTTTTCGGGAAAGCGCTCTCGAACCGGGTCGCGAATTGATCAGGGTATGTCCATGAGGCGCAGCAGCCAGCGTTTCCTGTCGCGTTTTGCTCGACCTGCTTCTGTTTCGGCAATGGCGACTTTGAGTGCGCGCGCCACAAGCTCATCAGCCTCGTCTGCATCCGGGAAATGGATGCGCGCTGAGGCCCGCAACGTGGCGAGTAGGGCGCTGTCTTCGTCTGAAGTGATCTTCATCTTATCAGAACGTGAAGAAGCGGCGCGAGTTCCGAGCGACGTCCATTCGCTAGCGCGCAAAGTCTCCAGCATCGGGCTGGAGGGCAAATCCCGTATCGCGTGGAAGCCGGCAGGAAGGTTTGCCTGCGGAGGTCACCGGGCTGCCTCCCCATCATCGTACATTAGACGTAAGGGGAGGCCGAAACATACGAAGATATGGTTCGATGCTGTTTTCGAGCTCACGACAAATACGTTCGTATTTGCCAATCAGGAGCAGATCAGGGCAGCCGCAGAAGCGGAGTGTATCCAGCTGCATCGATGCCTCTGCGTAAGCGATGCAGATTTCGGTTAAGGCCGGGCTTTTCAGCTCCGACAACACCGGTACGATGGCAAGCGCAGCTTCAACCTTGCTTTGCCAACCTTCTCCAATTTCATAGCCAACTCCCTACCGGCCCGCCCGAAACGCAAGCCGAGAGACGAACCCGGTTGGCTTAAGAAGGTTCCGCAAGCTCGATGCCGGCACCCCATGCGATGAACTGCATATCAGCCATCAAAGAAAGGGCCCCACGCAGGGGGCCAGGAGTGGATGAAGACTTTACCTGGCTTCATTGGACGCATTTTTGGCAACACTAGGCCGCTCTTTGCGGACTGTTGTCATTGCGTTTCGATGTTCGCAGATGCTCGAACGTTCCTGTGGCCGGCATACCAGCTTCCAGGCATGCAGCGATAAACGCTTCTCGGGCCACCGCTATCGGTGCCGATCTGTTGAGCGCGCCACGGCAGGTCCTAATCGCTCGTTCGTAGCGTTGTCCACGTCGAAGTGGCCATTCATTCTCGAGAAAATCAAGAGCATCGTAGACCGAGGAGAAAACTCGGCTTGTACCGTTTTGCAGCCGCACCAACAGCGGCACCGACCATGGCATCTCCGGAATGTGCATTGGTTCCTCCTTGACATTCTACCGGATGAAAAGAAGACGAAATCGATATTGGAAACACACATCGCCACTTCAAGGGTATGAAAAGAAGACGTCGAAAAAATTTTGTTGCCGCTTGGCCGCCCCCTTTCGGCTCGGGCGGCTTCATCTCCCCGGCCGTGGCGTTCGCCCGTCGCCTGAGTTTTTCCCGCGTCGCTTATGATCTTTGCGAGCCTGTGAGTTGCCTGAGCTTGCAAGGGTGTTGCGCAGCTGTGCGTTGCCGATCGCGGTCTGACGCGGTGTTGGAAGCAAATCCGCACGTACATTGCCTCCACCCAGCCTCGACATCCAGCATTCGCACTGGCCCCAGGCGCCTACTGAGTGCTAACGATAGTGCCGTAGATGACGATGAAGGCGTAAATAGCGAAAGCACTGATCGCAACCCCGACAATGAATAGCGCAAGCCGGCTACCCGCCAACACTTTTTGCCTTTTCTGCCAGGGCAAGTCTGCGGAGGGAGGAAGGTCTGTGGGTGTGTCGCTCGGATCCATCGCTCCTACTTGCTCTGATCAATCGCGTGAGGCGCTGGCTGACCATCTGGCTCAGCTGGCGTCCAGAACATCAAGTATGATCCGGCGATAATGAGCGCGATGGCGAATATTGCCGCAACGAACGTCATCATGCCGGTCTTTGCTCGCTCTTCGGTGCTCTTCATGAGGCTACCAACCTCGTTCACTGAAGAATGTTCCGAAGCCAAGGTCTCGCACATCCCTACTGCCCTCAGCGCAATCTTCTAATTTTCGCCTCGTCGATGGCCGCGATGAATGTGGATCGAGCCTGCTTCACGGGCATGTGCCAAACTTAGCGTCAGGGCAGAGATTAACCGCCGTTCCATAGCGAAATCCGGACTGAACTGGCCAGCAACCGGTAAGGAGACGAACCGGTGTGCCGGGTCCCACGCGATCTGCTTACCGTGTGGCTGCTGCAGCTCACAATGACGCATTCTACCCAGGTTTCGCGCATGTTCGGCCTCCGGAAATCGTCGCCTACCACACGTCAACGACTACAGTCAGTTCCGGAGTGAAGGGGATGCTGAGTGTAGCTTCTGGTCCTCGTGAGGCTCCCGATTGTCAACCTTGGGAACGATAAATGATGCCGGCAAGTTATTAGCGTTCTGGGCAATCCGAACGGGGAACGGACGGTTCCAAGCATATCGAGCGCGAACGCGGTTGAACGGCCATCCGCCTTCATGACCTGCGCTCCTGCCCCTGGCCTGTTAACACCGCCTCAATTCCGGAGTTGTACATGTACAACCAACCGGGAATGACTTTTGCCCTGATAACACTGGCGTAAACTGAGTTACGGGACAAAACCGCGCGCAAATGCTGCAAATGCGCAGTTCTTGGGCCAACTATAGCAGCCCTAACTCTTTGATATAGTTGATATTTATACGCATACGGAAACTAATGGCAAGTTACGTTCCGTCAGTCGGACGTCACGGCGGCTTTCGATCCATCCATTTTTTGGCGCATCGAACGCTAGGACTCACTTTCTAGCATACAACAGGTGGCGACGCCACCCGTGAGCGGGTTTGCCTGCAACGACGAAACAAGCCTGCGAGCAATGTTGCCTGCGCTCAAAGGAAGGCTTCCTGGCAAAGGCGGATCGCGCAAACTCGCAGAACTGTCGGTAACGTAGGCTAGCCGCGCATGTTCCTTGGACAACTTCGGTTGGATTTTGCTCCAGCTACTGGACAGAATATTCGGCATCTGCCGCGGCAAAAAATCAGGCAACGGGCGCGTCGAAGAAGTATTCGGCTCCAAACACCGACCCGCCTGACGAACGCAACCTCGTGCGAAGCGAGCGGGCGCTGTCCACTCTTCTGCCGTCTGTTGTACACGTACAACTGCCCAGCACCAAAGGAGATTGAGATAAGTTGTACATGCACAACGCAACCGAGAGGGTTGCAGCCCATGTTGGAATCGGGTTACTCCTGATCAGCGCATATTGCCGTCAAAACCGCAAATAAGCGCGGATAGGACAAAAGAGAAACCGATGCTCAACAAACCTCTGAAAGCCGCTGGTGGACTACGCTCCCTAATCGCTTCTGACGCAGAGGAACTGTCGCGTCAATTGCAGGCGCATCAGCAACGCACCTTCCCACCGACCGCACGCAAGACGATACGCAGCTTCACACCCGCCGAAGCCGCCGACTTCATCGGAATTCATCAAGGCTACCTCAGGCAGATTGTTTCGGAAGGGCATGGCCCAGAGCCGCTCCCCAATGGCAGACGGTTGTACAGCGTCGAAGATATTCAGGAGCTGCGCCGTCTGCTGGACGAGGGCGGGAAGGGACCTCGCCGCTATATCCGTCATCGCCAGGATGGCGAAAAGCTTCAGGTCATTTCCGTCATGAACTTCAAGGGCGGCTCGGGTAAGACGACCTCGTCTGCCCATCTCGCTCAATTCCTTGCCCTTCGCGGCTACCGCGTACTTGCAATCGATCTCGATCCGCAGGCATCGTTGTCCGCGCTCTTCGGCCATCAGCCAGAGCTCGACGTGGGCGAAAACGAGACGCTTTATGGCGCAATCCGCTACGACGAAGAGCGAAGAGACATAACCGAAATCGTTCGAGCGACATATACGCCCAATTTGCACATCATTCCGGGGAACCTGGAATTGATGGAATTCGAACACGAGACCCCCAAGGCTTTGATCGCTCGTGGTCGCAGCGATTCCATGTTCTTTGCCCGCATCGGCGAATGCCTGGCCGAAATCGAAAGCGCCTACGACATCGTCGTTATCGACTGCCCTCCCCAGCTTGGATTTCTAACACTGTCGGCGCTCTGCGCGGCGACCTCGGTTCTCATCACGGTTCACCCGCAGATGCTCGACGTCATGTCCATGAGCCAGTTCCTGCACATGACAGGCGACCTTCTCGAGGTCGTCGAGAACGCCGGCGGAACAATGGACTACGACTGGCTGCGCTACCTCGTGACGCGCTACGAGCCGAATGATGGCCCTCAGTCGCAAATGGCGGGCTTCATGCGTTCGATCTTCGGAAATCGCGTTCTCGAAAATGCGATGGTCAAGTCGACAGCGGTGTCGGATGCCGGCCTTACCAAGCAGACGTTGTACGAAGTCGATCGGAGCCAGTTTACCCGCGGCACATACGATCGTGCACTCGAGTCACTGACGGCGGTAAACGCCGAAATCGAGGACCTCGTGAAGCAGACCTGGGGAAGGAAATAAGCGATGGCGCGCAAAAATGTCTTCGGAATAGAACAGGGGGACCTCCCCTCATCGCTCGATGTGCAACATGAGCGCCCGCTCGCCGAATTGCGCCCTTTGGCCGGCTTTGAAAAGCCGTTGAAGCGTGCTTCACCGGTTGGCGCCATCTCGCAATCTCTCGGCGGCATCAACGAACGCGCGCAACGCGTCGAGGATCTTGAGAAGCAGTTGGCAAAGGGCCAGGCCGTCGTAGAACTGGACCCGGAGCTGATCGATGTCTCCTTCGTTTCGGATCGATTGGGCGTTAGCCAAGATGATCAGGATCTCCTGGAGGCTCAGATTCGCGAGCATGGCCAGCAGGTCCCCATCCTAGTCAGGCCGCATCCGACAAGCGATGGCCGTTATCAGGTTGCATACGGCCACAGGCGCCTGGCGGCCGTTCGTCAGATCGGCGGCACGATCAAAGCCGTGGTCAGGGAGCTGAGCGACGAGCAACTGGTCGTCAGCCAGGGACAAGAGAACAACGCGCGCACCGATCTTTCCTTCATCGAGCGGTCCTTCTTCGCCTCGCGCCTTGAGCAACGCGAGTTCAGCAGGGACGTCATCATGTCGGCCCTGGGCGTCGACAAGGCAGCGCTCTCACGTATGATTGCCCTCGTTACACGGCTACCGGGCGCCCTCATCGAGGCGGTAGGGCCGGCTCCAGGCTTCGGCCGAACCCGTTGGGCCGATATTGCGGATCTGATGGAAGATAAGCCAAAGCACCAGGTAGCGTTGAAGCTGATCGAAGAGCCGGCTTTCAAAAATTTCTCGTCAGACGACCGCTTTCTTGCCGTGTACAACTGCCTGAAGCAGGTGCCAGAGCCGGCTAGAAAATCGGTGTGGAAAGACGGTTCGGGCGAAAAGGCCGTGCGGGTTTCGGAAAATGGCGAGCGCCTTAGCATCGTATTCGATAAGCGCGTAGCAGCCGACTTCGGTTCCTTCGTCGAGCATAAGCTCGATGAGTTGTACGCAGAGTTCCAGCAAAGGCAGGCTTCAGGAGGCTGATGAATAAAGAAAAAGGCCCCAAACGTTTCCGTCGTGGAGCCCTTCTCGATCTGTAGCAAGGTGAGATTCGCATTTCCACGAGATTCAGTCAAGAGTCTTCAGCATCCCTTTGATGCCTGGATTCGTTGAATCGTGCTCTGTCGCCTCACAAAAATGCGGCTTTCGCATCGATTGGTCGCGCCTTCACGTTCTTGACGGGCACCCCGGCAATGGTCAGCAGGGGTGTCCGCTCACGGTCGTTGCCAATGTTCAACGCTCTAAAGCAGCAGTGATCTGACAGTTCGAGCAGCGGTCGCTCCACTGATAGTTGTGCCGAAATGGCAGTAGCAGATCACTTCGTGCAATTGCTCGGCACTCACTTCGAAAAAGCGCCTTGCTTCGCCGAAGGTATCGTTTTTCAATCCGGCCGCGCGCAATACCGGGTCTTCGGACGCAACCGAGATCGGCGAGTTATCGCTACGCATCTTGTCACGCAGACGAGCCGGCTGATACTCGATTTCGAAAAGCGTGGAGAGTAGCCGCTGCGGCTTCTGCTCAAGACGTCCCGCCCAGCGCTCCCAGCGGTCGTTGCGAGAAAGGGTCATTTGCTGCAGGCCCTGTTCGACCTGCGCTACTGCCGATAGTTGCTCGCGTGTTTGGTGCCTCATGTTCGCCTCCATTCAGACGATCAAACCGGCGCCAGCCATTTCCGTCCTCAAAGCGGTACGCTTGTCTTGGCGAATGTGTAATCGCGCCGCGACGTTAGGCTCTCCTTTCAAAGGGACGTATGCGGCTTGTGCTAAGCGATCGAGCCACTATCGCCGATGGCCGGAGTAAACGCATGCGCGTATGTGTGACGACGGCACCGTTGGATCTTCAGAAGAGCTGAGAGGCGGGTTGGTAGTGTCTGGTTTCGATAAAAACAATCGGGACGAGAGCGCAGGCGCTTAGAACAACGACGCGGCCGATGCGTGCTGTCCAACGGAAATAGTCCATTTCAGTTCGTTTCCGATCAAAAGTGAGACGGCAATGGTGAGGCAAGTTGCGCATGAATGAGGGAACCTTACTGGCAATTAACTTCCGTTTGGGGAATTTGCGGTGTTACTTCAGTGGGTTTGTGCCTCTTCCGATTTCAATTGAAGCGCCATGCTGAGGTAACCGGGGCAGATTGGTTGGCCGTGCCGCATTGATGGGCGAAGCGCGTCGCGATGTGGATCATACCGTGGGCTGAGGAAGTGCGGGACGCCCGATCGTAGGGGAGGGGTGGAGCGGCTAGGCTCTGGTCGCGACAAGTGTGGCCAGCGGCGGAATGGCTTGGCCTTCCAGACCGATCCGATCGCCGAGATAGTGCCAGAACGACAGGCAGCTTTCGGCAGGTCTTCATCAGCCCAAGCATGGTGTCGCGCGCGACACGACCATCCCGGCTCATCGTGCCGCCGGAGATTTTTCGTTTGGTGACGAAGCTGTGCAGATCGTTCTCCGAGGCATTGGTGTGCAGCGGGATCCCCGGCCGGTCCAACACCTTGAGCAGTTCATCCTTTCGGCGACAAAGACGAGCCAGAAGCTTATCGAGCTCTTGATAGCCGGTGCGCAGCGAGAAGATCCGCGCGAAGCGTTTGTGGAATGCGGCGGCAAGGCCGGGCGGGGCCTTTCGCCTGACGCTCTTGAGTGTCCGGTAGAACCGCCAGACGAGATCCCGCACCGTCTCGACCTTGCGGGCCTGCCGCGGTGTTGCCGGCATCAGTTTTTGCAGCAGCCGTTCAGCGTGGGCCCAACACAGAGCATTTGCCGACCCGCAACTGGCCGGCATCGTCGGAGACGATCACCGTCTCGGCGAGAAGACCGTGATGGCGAATGGATCCCCAGATGCCGGCTTCCGCGAGCACGCGGACCGTCAGCCTGTCGAAGATGTCGATACCCTTGCCGGCCAGGTATTCGAGGAACGGCACCTGGTTGCAAAAGCGCCGCGGTTCATGGCTGTGGAGTTTCGCCGCGAGTGCCGGATCGGCGCGACGGTTGTCCAGATAGTTGAAGGCGGCATCGTTCAAGACACAGTCGTGATAGCTGCCTCTGAGCAGCGACAGGAAGTTCAGCCGGGACTTTGAAGCGGTGGTAGATGGTGCAAGTCCATTACGATGAAAGAGTGGCGATCCACATCGGCCCCGAGTCATGCGCGGGCAGTCGTGAGGCTGTACGTGAAGTGTTGACAGGGGAGCATGCAGGCCAGCCATTGAGCCGCGAAAGACTGGACATTTCGGGTGCCGACGCATTCCACCTACGCGGAAGGCAATACGAACAAGCACATTATCGCAAGTGTCTGTTCGACCCGGCGTGGTCGCAGACCCTGGCATGCATGGACGCTCCTTGCACGGGAACCGGGGGGCCTCGTGATTGGCCAGCGTGGCGTAGCCCCATGTTGGTCCGCATCGGGAAGGTGAGGAACCTTAGCCGATGATGCACGATCATGAGGAGTCTGATTCCGCCATAGTAGCGAAGAACCCTGCGAACAAAGTCGGTCTGCCGGCGGCGGAGCAGGAGGAGCGAAGGGCGGGAACCGAGGGGAATCCGGATCAGCACAGCACGCGCCGGGCACAGGACCGGGAAAGTGTGTCCCATGCGCTGGACCGCATACGGCAAGCCGCAAAGCAAAGGAAGAAGGAGAAGTTCACCGCGCTCTTCCACCACATCAATCCAGAGATGCTGAGGACGGCGTTCTACGCACTCAAGCGTAACGCGGCCCCCGGCGTGGACGGACAAACGTGGCGAACCTACGAAGCAGACCTCGATCAAAGGATCGCGGACCTGCATTGCCGGGTTCAACGGGAAGCGTATCGCGCCCTACCGTCAAGGCGGACGTATATACCGAAGCCAGACGGACGGCAGAGGCCGCTTGCGATTTCTGCCCTTGAAGACAAGATTGTCCAGAGGGCGACGGCGGCTGTGCTGAACCAAATCTACGAGGAGGACTTCCTCGGGTTCAGCTATGGGTTCCGACCGGGGCGCGGCCAGCATGATGCGCTGGACGCCTTGTTTGTCGGGATCGAAACGCGAAAGGTGAGCTACATTCTCGACGCCGACATTGCGGGCTTTTTCGACGGCGTCAGCCAGGACTGGCTGGTCCGCTTCGTAGAGCACCGCATCGGCGATAGGCGCATCATCCGCCTGATCCGCAAATGGCTCAGGGCGGGTATTCTGGAAAACGGGATCGTTGCGGCTAGTGAAAGGGGAACCGGGCAGGGATCGGTGATTTCGCCACTGCTTGCCAATATCTACCTGCACTACGTCTTCGATCTTTGGGCGGATCGTTGGCGACGACGTGAGGCCACCGGCGATGTGATCATCGTGCGCTACGCGGACGATATCGTGGTTGGCTTCCAATACGAAGCCGATGCCCGGCGTTTCTGGGACATGATGCGAGAACGGTTGCAGGAGTTTGCGTTGCAGCTTCATCCGGACAAGACCCGACTGATAGCGTTTGGCCGCTTTGCGGCTACCACCCGCAAGAAGAAAGGTCTTGGCAAACCGGAGACGTTCGACTTCCTAGGCTTTACACATATCTGCGCAAGGGATCGGCATGGCCGGTTTCAAATCCGACGTAAGAGTCGGCGAGACCGCAGACGAGCAAAGCTGAAGGAGATCAAGAGCGAACTGCAACGACGCTTGCATCACCCGATCCCGGAACAGGGAAAGTGGTTGAGGCAGGTGATCACCGGATACTTCGCCTATCATGCCGTACCGACCAATCATTGGTCGCTCTGGGCGTTCCGGGAACATGTCAAACGGCTATGGCTGCGAGCGCTGCGGCGACGCAGCCAGAAACATGTCCTGACATGGAACCGGATGTCGAAGATGGCCGATGAATGGCTTCCGCTACCACGTATCCTTCATCCTTGGCCGAATGCGCGTTTTGCCGTCAAACACTCAAGGTAGGAGCCGGATGCGGGAATTCCGCACGTCCGGATCTGTGCGGGGGCGGCGCTCAGCAATGAGCGTCCCTACCGCGAACAGGCTTTTGGCCGACCCACTGAGGGAAGTGTGCATAAGTGAGAGCGAGCCGTTTTTGGTGGCGCCAGGGGGATTCCGCGCTTGGGGCAAATCATGATGCCTTCGGCCATGGCCAAAAAACGACTTGCCTCGCCCGAACATGCTGACACGCTTTCGCTGAAGGCGTTGCGCAACCTTGTGACGGTTCTGGTCGATCAGGTCAGCAAGCTTTCAGCGGAAGTCACTACCCTTCTGTTGCCGGTACCGTCCCGGCCGGGGACCGGGCCTTCAAATGTGCTGCACCCGAGTCCGCCGCAATGTTCACGCAATGCTTGGTTGATAGCCTTTTCCAACGATACATCTTATCGCCTTCCCGATCACCATCATGCAACTCGCAAGGCCACACGGATTGTGGTGGTCGGAGCTCCGGGAGCCACCGCATGAGGGAAGTCGTCTCAAAAATGGGCGCGGGGCCGTTTTCGGCCTTCGAGCGCATGGTCGCGTGGCGCTATCTGCGCTCCAAGCGCAAGGAAACGGTGGTTTCTGCCATCTCGATCATCTCGTTCATCGGCATCATGCTGGGTGTGGCGACGCTGATCACCGTCATGGCGGTTATGAACGGCTTTCGCGCCGAACTCCTCGCCCGCCTCCTCGGCATCAACGGTCATCTGATCGTGCAGCCGCTCGAAAGCGGTCTCGACGACTATGAGGAGATCGTCGCGCGCTTCAACGGCATTACCGGCGTGCGCTATGCAATGCCGCTGGCCCAGGGGCAGGTGCTCGCAAGCGGCCGGATCGGTTCGGGAACCGGCGCGCTGGTGCGCGGCGTGCGCGAGGAGGACATCGGCAAGCTGGACCTGGTCTCGAACAATATTCGCCAGGGCACGCTCGACGGCTTCGACGCATCGGAAGGTGTGGCCATCGGCAAGCGGATGGCCGAAAGCCTAGGTCTATCGGTCGGCGACGGCATCCAGCTTGTCGCGCCCGAAGGCGACGTAACCCCGCTCGGCGTCACCCCGCGCCAGAAGATCTATACAGTGGCTGCGATCTTCGAGGTCGGCATCTCGGAATATGACAGTTCGATCATCTATCTGCCGCTCAGCGAAGCCCAGCTCTTCTTCAATTCTGAAGGCGTCGTGCAATCTATCGAGGTCTTCGTCGACGACCCGGATGAGGTGGACCAGTTACGCCCGGCCGTCGGGGGCGCGGCATTGCGGCCCGTGTTTCTGACGGACTGGCGCCAGCGCAACCACACCTTTTTCTCGGCCCTTCAGGTCCAGCGCAACGTCATGTTCATGATCCTGACGCTGATTGTGCTGGTCGCCGCGCTCAACATCATTTCGGGATTGTCCATGCTGGTCAAGGACAAGGGTCCCGACATCGCGATTCTGCGCACGATGGGCGCGACGAGCGGCGCGGTCATGCGCATCTTCTTCATGACAGGGGCGGCAATCGGCGTCGTCGGCACGATCGCGGGCGTCGTGCTCGGCGTCATCGTGTGCATGAATATCGAACTGATCCGCCAGTTCTTTTCGTGGCTGTCGGGGACGACGCTGTTCAATCCCGAGATTTATCTCCTTAGCCAGTTGCCCGCACGCATGGACATCGCGGAAACCCTATCGGTCGTCCTGATGGCGCTGGTCCTCTCTTTCCTCGCCACGCTCTTCCCGGCCTGGCGGGCAGCCAGGCTCGATCCCGTCGATGCGCTCAGGTACGAATGACGATGGCGAAGAGGTTCTGCAACTCAAGCCCCTCTCCTCTCCTCACCGCCGATGTCCCGCACTTGCTCACCCTACGGCCCACAAATCTGCCCCGGTTACATGCTGAAAACCCACACCTGAATTTTGACCTAACGTCTCACGCCGGGAGCAGGGGAGGGCTCTCAAAGCCCCGACGCCTTCGTGAGATTGGTGTGGCAGCGGTCGCGTCGGCGCGATATTTGCTGCGTCCTTTTTCAGCGTGCCGCCGATGCTTTGCACATATCGCTCATCAACCCGTCGAAACGCTAGACCCGCGGGCAGCCAATGGCCAAAGAATTCAAGTCCTCGCTCAGCCTCGGCGGCGTCGCCACCCGCGACGTCGGCAATCGCGGTTCCTTCGACTAGGTGCGCGTCACCTCCTTGCCATTGAGGCGATCCGACCCGACATCCCTGACTTTGTCGTCCTATCGGATCATCTCGTCAGATTGACGAATGTGCTAGTGTTAAGCTCAAAGGAGTTGAACCTATGAGTGTCAAATCGTCGATCTCGCTGACCGACCAGCAGGATGCGTTTGCCCGTTCGCTGGTTGAGAGCGGCCGGTATTCCAGCATGAGTTCCGTTCTTCAGCAGGGCCTCGAACTGCTTTGGCAAAAGACGGAAACTGAGGCCGTTGAAACGGCAGCGCTTCGGGAATTGGTCCAGCGGCGATTGAACGGACCGATGATTTCTGCCACGGAAATGGAAAGCCGCGTCGCGGCAATGATCGAGCGGAAGCGACGGGTTGTTCGTGTGGGCTCTTGAATATTCTAAAGATGCCGAACGCGATTTCGAGTTGATCTTCGATCATCTGTTCGACGCCTATGTCGAACTCGGGGACCCGCCTGGCGAGGCTGTGAAGCGTACCAGCTGAACGGATCCGCAAATTGCGTGTCGAAATCGATCGCCTCGTCGAGACGCCCTATATCGGGACTCTGCGGCCCGATATTCATCCCGAGATGCGGTTTCTTCCGCGGGACAACACGGCTGTTTGGTTTCTACCGGTTGAACATAGCCGCACAATTATTATCGCGGCCATCTTCTACGGTGCGCAGGACCACATCAGAAATATGCTCGCACATATGCTGGCGGGATAAGGTCCCCACAGCCCCGCGGCCTTCGTCAGATTGAACCTAAATCCGTCGCGTCGGCGCTGGGATTTGCGGATCATATCCGCGCTCGCATGGCCGATCTTCTTTTGCACATGACGCTCATCGACCTCGCCCGAGGGGGGCCAGGCCGCGCGCAGCGAATGACCGGAGAATTTGGCCGCAGGCTCGTTCCCACTGAGGTCGCCATGCAGGCCGGCGGCCAGGGCCGCGGACTTGACAAGGCGGGCGACCGCCTTGTCATCGAGGCGCTCCAGCCCAACGTCTTTGCCGCTTGGTGACGCGGCGGAATAACTTAGCCATCGCCGCGGCTATCGAAGCCTCCGTGGCTTCAGGTGGTCCAAAGCAGAGACTTATGCACACATGTCGGGACTGGTCGTGGACAATACCGGGAGAACCAATCCTAATTCTAGGTAACGAAACCTGTCGTTCGAGGTGGGCCAAAATCACCGGCAATCACTCGGATAACATGTTGCTGGATAGCAGCTGCACTGGCCCTCGCTGATTTCGAAGTGACGTCCAAATCCGAGGCAAACGGGTGTTGGGGATCGAAGACCCGAGCTTTTCTGCTTCTCTGTCTGGAGGCTCTTGTGTCAATCGACTTTAGTCGCTCACGACGTGTGGGAGTAGAAACACGGCGCGCCAACTCGTCCTCATCGCAAAGCAATCTTATGGGAATGAGCGACGCTGCACTTTGCTGCGCCGCGCCGGCTATCTGTTCAAACGTGCGAATACTGCCTTGATTGCCTTCGACAAGGGCCTGCGTGAAGATGAAGCTTGCCGAAGTGGGGCTGTAGGCCACAATCGCGTCCAGAACTACCTGTCGGATTCTTCCAGTGTATTCCGATATCCCGTTCGGGAGGGGCGTAATCCCGTCATCGTCCAGGAGGCGGAATATCGGATTGTTGAACCAATGGTTATCGATGACTTTTGCAGAAACGAGGGTGCTTAGTTCATTAGCAATTGTCAGCTTCCCGACGCCAGGGAAGCCCATTAGCAGAACGAAAACGCGCATATCAGCATTAGCCTCGTAACGGTGTTCCACGACAACAATAGGTAATTTCAAGAGCACCGCAATCTCGTCCGCGCCATCAAACATGCCCCAGTTACAATTTTTAGGCCGCAGCTAGATTGGAAGCAGCAGGATCGTAGCGGTGCGGCGGCGCTTCACCAAACAACAGACCCAGAGCGGCCTGAATTCCTGGTCGCACCGGATCACCCTTATTAACGTTCTGGCTACCTCGACCAATCGCTATCTGGCGCGATCGCCCCTACCTCGGTTGCTGCAATCCAGTATGACTTGACCACATGCTCGTTGAATTCGAAGAGCTTTGATCGTCGCGCGCAGCGTCGCCAATCCAGCCGGTCAGGGAATATTTGGCGCTGATTGAGAGTGTGCGCGGATCGCAAAGTTCCAACTAGCGTCTTGGAAAGATCGAAGAGCGATTGCGACGCATGAAGCACCAACATTTCGCCAACAGAGTAACTTTCTCAGCGCCCTGCGAGGCAGCATCTCGGTCGGAACAAAGATCTATCTAAGCCGTTGAAATGACGGAAGCTACAACAACGGATAGGCAGCAATGGAAAACTTGTTCACGCGCTTCGCCAACACGATTGCCCATTGGGCTGGGAAGCCTGTTATCTTCGTCGCGGCCGTGCTTTTAATTGCTGCGTGGGCTGTAAGCGGGCCCTTTTTCGGGTTCTCCGAAAACTGGCAGCTTGTTATCAATACGGGCACTACCATCATTACGTTTCTGATGGTCTTCGTGTTGCAGAACACGCAAAATCGCGACAATGAAGCAATTCAAGCGAAGCTAGATGAACTCATTCTCACGAGCCAAAATGCTGAGAACCGGTTCATAGGCATCGAGAAAAAAGCAGAGCGGGAAATCAGCGACGTAATTGCCGAGGTCGAAAGTGCAGCTTGCCGATCCGCCTCCTAAAGATGGCGGAAGGGAAGGGCCGGGGTAGCCGGCCAATGGTTCAGGCAATCGTCATTTGCAGGCTGGTCTCTGATAACGCGGCGGCCGATGCGTCGACCATCTGACTAGAACCAGCGGCGCAAGTTAAACGTCCGCTCCCCCACCCTCGTCTGCCGATTTGCGCGGCGATTCGGCGACTTCGCCCACGCGCAGTTTCGGCACCATCTTAGCAGATGCCCCCTACTGAAGATCGACCAGGGGTGCTGGTCGCGGAATCCCTCATCGCTGATTTTATAGAAATGCCGGATAGAGACGGGCGTTCACTGCAGGGACCGGTTCCGCGCATGATGAACTCAACGGTAAGACATCTCTTACCGTTGACGAGGCATGACCAAATGGACGTGCCATTCGTGGTCTGGGGTGGACTTGGACTTACGCGCCTTCGAGGATTGGAGCGGGTTACCTCGAGTGGACAAGCGTGCCCACGCTCGACGCGCGCCTGTTCAACGAGGCGAACACGCGTAAATAAGAGAGCTTGTTCGTCTCCGCCCGAAACGAGCTGGCTCTTTACCAACTCACGCTTTGCACGCGATTGTTCTCGCCAATCGTCAGATTTAGCTGTATATTTAGGCATTGCTGATATTGCTGCGGCCTTCTTACGCCACAGAACTTCCAAAGAAGGCCGCTCTTTTCCTGGTGTCCCGGCGTGAAGGCGGCTACGCTCTCAGTTAGCTCGCCAGCTTCAGCGCAGCCTGATCGTGAATGCCGCTTTGAAAATGGCTGATCAGCCGCGCTGCGAGCGCGATTGCTTCTTCGCTATCAAAAGCGAGGTGCCTTTCCTGAACCATTTCCCGGAAGACGCCGTCTATTTTCTCGACATCGTCAGGCGTTATCATCTCTGTGCGAGATCCAACCGATTCGCTCATAGCCCTAATCCCAGCCGGCCCAGGGCTGAATAGGCCGACGTTAGCCCGCTTCGAGTATGCGCCGGCGCAGGCGGGATTCAATTGTGAAATTGCGGGGAGATCCAGACGGTCTTTGGGGTAGAGGGTAGCCAGACCGTCCGGACTCCGCGTTGGGTTGCCTCCACATTTCGCCAACGCTTATGCAATTTAAACGCGGGTCAGAGGGCATTGTTCCGTTTGCTAATGTATGGTGACTATCGTGGGCGAAGCGTCCCCTTATGGGTTGTGGTTAAAGTATCCGCCCACGGTGTGTTGCGAGGCCAGCCGCACAAGCTGTGCACCCCGATCAGCCTCGTATGCCATTTGAGCCCATCCCCGAGCGTGTCGAGCCATGCCTCGCTGTGTCTGCCAAAAGGGTTCCGTACGCTGGCGATTAGGCATTCGAAATCAAGTGGAATGGATACCACCTGGGCGACACATATCGAAGCGAACCGCGCATCCCTACGCGTGCGGCCATGACTGACGAGAGACGGCGGCGAAGGTACTCGGCCCCACGACCATGATCCTCGACGGCGAGGCCGTTGTACTCGATGGGACCGGCCGCTCGAACTTCGGGATGCTACAGGGGCGCTGCGCGGCCGTGGAACTGGCTGGGCTAGACATTCTCGAGGCGTGGATACGGAGCCTGCCCCCTATCATCCGCTGCCATGGCGGCAGGCTGATTTAGACACTGTCGGCCCTGCAGCGCTCGGTAACATCAGCCGGTGACGCAATAGGGTGCAATTTCTCATTTCGCCTCACACAGGATCGTCGTCCCGAAAAAATAGGCCCCCGGGGCAGGGCCTTGGAGAGATGTACATTCGTGGGTGCCAGGCATGCGCAGCCAATTAGAGTGTCGTTTGAATAAGCGGTAATCGAAAGATGCGATGTCTGGATATGGTTACACAGCCTTGGTTTACGCCCCGCTCAAAGAGGGAACAAACGCACATTCTCATCAGTTGAAGGACAATAGACGCATAGGAAAAAAAGGCGTTGGATCGGACCGCTCGCATGGAAGCACCGCCACTTGAGAGAAAGCTCGCAGCCATTCTGGCGGCCGATGTTGAGGGATATTCCCGGCTGATGAACGCCGATGAAGAACAGACGCTGGCGACGCTGACGTCGCATCGCGCTGTCGTTGATGGGCTCATTGAAAAAGCTCACGGTCAAATATTCGGAACGGCTGGCGACAGTGTATTGGCTGAGTTTCCCTCGATCCTCCATGCCTTCAATTGTGCTGTAGCCATTCAGCAAGCGATGTGGCGCGCCAACCAAGATCTCGCAGAGGATCGAAAGATGAATTTTCGCATCGGAATAAACATAGGCGACGTTCTGGTGAAAGACGGCGACATCTTCGGCGACGGCGTCAATATCGCCGCCCGCCTGGAGAGCCTCGCGGACGTGGGCGGTATCTGCGTTACAAGGGGTGTACGCGATCACCTGCGCGATCGCGTCGATGCTACCTTCGAGGATATGGGAGAACACCGGATCAAAAACATTGCCCGCCCTCTCCGCATCTTTCGCGTTATATTCGACCGGCAAGGAGAGCCAAGTTTTAATTGGGAGCCGCTTCCCCCAGAGACGCCGGAGGGCTTCTCTTCCGTTGAACAAGCATTCTCCCAGGACAATGATAGCAATGATGAGGCGCGCAGCGTAGAGATCGCCTTTTGGGCATCGGTGCAGGAGAGTGATGATCCAGCCGAGTATCTTCTTTATCTGCAGCGGTTCCCGAACGGCCAGTTCGCTGAACTGGCAAGCGCTCGCGTCGAACAGGGTGGATCTGGGGAACCCGACCCCGGTATCGAAGTCTCCTTCTGGGAAACCGTGCGCGACAGTGGCAATGCGGAAATGATCAAAGCTTATTTGACCAAATATCCGCGTGGCCAATTCATCGATCTCGCCAAGATTATGCTGGCTGAAACGCAGCGAAATTCATAGCGCCCCAGAACTTCAACCGCGAGGCGGCAAATGCGTCTTGTCCTCGAGGTTGCCGAATGCTGCAAGGCGGGCATCGACCACGTCGCGTCCAGTTCGACTAACGACGGTGGCGGCCGCTGGCCGGCTCAGGAACGGGAACGGGAACGGGAACGGGAACGGGAACGGGAACGGGAACGAAGACACGTCCGACGCGTTAAATCCAGGGGAGTTTGCATCCTCGATTATTGTGATCGATGGCGACAGGCCACTCCCAGGAGGTTTCAAATGGATATCACCACCTTGCTCATCATTGTTCTCATTGTTCTCGTCCTAACCGGTGGCTTTTACGGACGCGGGCGCTGGTATTAAGGCTTTGCGACGAAGGTTGTTGAAACCTTGTGCAGCGAGGCGGCATGCGGAAGAAATGGCTGAGCGGGGTAGGCCTTTGTTTCAGTTCCGTTCAGCCAGGATCTTCTGCATTCGGGCTAATTTGCTTTCCGCAATCTCAAGTCGCTGAAGCAAAACGTTCGGTCGTGCCACGCCATCGTCTTGAGGAAAGTCCCCGATGATTTCCATTGGGTGAGCATCCAATACTGTGCAGACTTGAATGAGAGTTGGCACCGAGATGCGGTTCGTGCCGCGCTCATACTTCTGAAGCTGCTGGAACGTCAGGCCAACAGCAGAAGCGACCCTCTGCTGGGAAAGCCCCCGTGTTTGACGAACTGCTCTGAGCCGCTCACCGATCTGCTGGGACAACCCCATTGACGTTTCGGTCGATATCTTACCCACGTGCGCGCCCTCCCTTGGGACCCGGCCCATATGATAGCATACATCTTGGCCCGCAACTCATAGTTCTGCAGGAATGCCATCGAGGCTGGCAATGATCGGCAACGGGGCGGCCATATCTTTGAGTTGAACTACGCCTGCCATTTCCGGTCGAGGTTTGCTGTAATCAGCTCTGTCGTTCAAAGGTAGTTGAGGGTATCCGCCTTGGCCAACCCGATCAACCACTCGTGGAAGTCGACCGGAGAGCACCGTGCTCAAAAAACGAGAGAATCCGAGCGCTGGCAGCTGCCGGCAAGGAAATCGGCGGCGGTTGACCCGGATTCAGGGACCCCATGCCTTGGCGTTTCGTACTCGCTCTATGCGCTTCAAATTATGCACGACGGTCCGCTAACGGATCATGCCTGGCCACATCAGCCAGAACCTTAAGACTATCGACTTCCAGCTGTTGGCACAGCGTTTCGTAATCCTCTAACATCTTTAGATCTGGCTTGCGCTGCCCGCGCACCTCATCGCGGCTCAATACCGCGATACCGTAGGCTTCCATCAGATCATTAAAAGCTGGAAAGTTGGCGTCGGAAATCTGCTTGCTATGTTGCGGCCACCGGATCATCAGGCGGGCTCGCCCAACGTTCTGGAAATCCATCATCTGCTCCCTAATGGAACGCAAGAGACCGTCGCGTTGCTTGGCCAGGGCCTGGTGCGTTCGACATCGTGTGGCCGAACTAGACATAGGAATGCCTCGCCAAGGCGGGGCAGGTCAAGGATCACCAATCCTGACGTCCATACCAATTGTCTATGTCTTGGCGGACCCGGTCTTTTTCGAGACCGTAGCGTTCTTGAATCTTGCCCTCAAGCTGGTCGCGCTTGCCGGCGATTTGATCAAGGTCGTCATCGGTCAACTTGCCCCACTGTTCTTTTACCTTTCCCTTAAATTGTTTCCAATTCCCCTCGACGCGATCCCAGTCCATTTGTGGTTCCTCCAGTTGCTGCACGATTGGAAAACGCTTGCTTTCGGTTTTTGTTCGAACGGGTCGGCAAATAAACATCAGGACTGTGCGACGGATGCATTCGTTCATGGAACGACGGCGCCCGATCTTGCCCAGCAATCGCGGCAGCCTTGTTCGACGCCCGGCCAAAATTTGAGTTGGTTCTCGAAGTCGTTGCTCGATGCCATTGAATGTCGGAAGCGGCGTGACACGGCAGGGGCGCTCGGCTGCGCTCATCGTGTGTCAACCGCAACGACGCCGATGCGCGCAGCTGCGTCGCTCTGCCAAGAAGCAACTCTGCGAACTGGCCAGAGGAACAAACACCGCACTGGAGAATTGCCATCTGAAAATGTGGAGTTATTCGGTGGCGGAACGCTCTCCTGAAGAAATTGAGAAACGGCGAACACGGCGTGCGGAGCGTAGGCAAAAGCAGCGGATTGCCAATATCGAGCGCGCGAAGAAAATGCATTCGGCCCGTCTTGCCAGGGAGGGTAATGCCGGCTCTGATTCCGTTCAGCCCCCATTGAACGGCGTCCATATCGGTTGCTCCGGCTGGTATTACTGGCACTGGAAAGGGAAGCTTTATCCGGCGGATGCACCTTCGAAAGAATGGTTCTCCATTTACGCTCAGGAATTCGACACGGTCGAGCTCAACGCGCCGTTCTATTCCTGGCCCACACTTGCGACAGTCAGGACCTGGCTGCGCCAAGCGAATCCCAAGTTCGTTTACACGGTAAAGGTCTGCGAGCTCATCACCCACGTAAAGCGGTTTGATGATACCCGCATCTTAATTGCGGACTTCGCTTACATTGCCGATCTGCTCGGCCCAAAGATGGGCTGCTTTCTTTTTCAACTGCCTCCCAGCATTCGCTACTCCCCCGAGATGTTACGCACCATTATTGATCAGCTCGATCCTCGGCAGAGAAACGTTCTGGAATTCCGCCACAAGAGCTGGTGGAACGCCGAGGTTTTCAGCGCTTTCCGAAACGCGGGGATTATCTTTTGCTCCTGCAGCGGCCCTCGATTGCCCGAGGAACTCGTGCAAACCACCCATGATATTTATATACGCTTTCATGGAGTCAAGCAGTGGTACCGGCATGACTATAGTGACGCTGAATTGGCGGTATGGGCTGAACGCATCCGACAAAGTAACGCGAAAACTGTTTGGGCCTATTTCAACAACGATCGCGATGGCCACGCTATCAAGAATGCAAAGCGGCTATTGGAACTGCTGCAGTGATAGACGATACCCGGTTTGGCGGGTGGCGCCCGCTGTGCATTGGAATAGAGATATCTCAATGGAAATCGGCGGGGCACGCAGGCTAGGCGTGCCACGCTAATTCTCATCGAGCGCCAGCAGTTTCTTCATCGCTCGAGTTGCTCAGTGATGGGTATGCTGCTCGTTGCGCTTGCGGGTCGCAGCCGCTTTTTTAGCGGACGCTGAACGCGCTTCCTTTGATCTTGCAGCCGAGGCTTGGCCGCCTTTTCTACCGCCCTTTTCTGACGAGGCATGGCTTTCCTCGTGACCGCGACCAGAACCGGACTTGTTGCCGCCGCCACTTTCCTTGTTGACAGTAGCCCAGGCCCGCCGTTCCGCTTCGTCCTTCGAAACACCGCGGTCCTCATAGCCTTCTTCGATATGCTCAGCCTTGCGCTTTTGCTTGTCGGTATAAGCGGATTTGTCGCCGCGAGGCATCAGATTTCTCCTTCTCCGGTTTCGTTCTTTTCCTCGAACTGCGAACGGCAGTTAAGGTTCCCTCTCGCCGTCCTCGGAAGGGTCATGTTGCCTATTGGCCGGGTTGGGGAAGCGCAGTTAGCTACGATTTCCAGTTTTTGGACTGGCTTATTACGAGCATCAATGTGTCGAGTCTTGATCGCATTGGCCCGAACCGCTCGTAAAGTTCGTGCGCACGCCCATCGCCAAGATCATAGACGGCAGCGAACTCGTGGAGGGTATAGATGTCGCGAGCCTGCGGCAAAGCTGATGTATCTGTCTGAGCTACCGTTCTCATCCCCGAAGAACACCGAAAACGGATGGAAGTTCCACTGGTTCGGCTCGTAGAAATATACCCGGTGGGATCGCTTATTTTCAGCCGCCGCGTCGATCCCGTTCTTGCCTGCGGATCGCGCTTGGGTTATCGGCGGCGGTGTTTAATAAGCTTGCTGTCCGCGCAAGAACCGATTTAAGTGTGCTTTCCCCAAAGAGCAACCAGAGGAGGCGGCCCAATGCTTAAATCAAACAAAACAACAGCGCTCGCTGGTTCCGAGCTAGGCTCTTTGCACTAGGCTTCTCAAAGCGAGCACATCATCTGCACCGCGTAAATGGGCCGCTCGTGTAGAAGGGTATCGTCCTCCTGAGCCTTGTCCGCCCGCAAGCGGGATGTTGGTGCCGCTGTTTCGAACAGCGACCGTATATAAGTTGGATTTGGCTTGGCAACGAGCCGCGTCGCGCAATCGGGCTCAGACCGTGGATGCCGCAATAACCGACGGAGTGCAAAAATGTCACCCTGACGACAGTTCCGTATTGACCCTCCTCATATAAGCAAAGACCACCGAGAACGACTTATGCACTTGAATTATAAAGGAACTTTCAGCCAAGCTTTCTGGTCATCACGCTAGCGACAACGCCTGGTCATCACTTGCGGAACATTGGTTCTAAATTGGCCTTGAGAGAGATGCCATGGCAAATACACAATGAGGCATATTTCGTTACCGACGCTTCTATGTTGTGGACTGGACGGCCCGACGCCAACCTCGTCATCATGCTATTTTGCGGCCATCCGGTCCTCCGGGTTTTACGCTTTCCCAGGCTTCTTCAATTCCGACCCGCGCTGCGCGAGAGAGGCCAGCAACCACGAGATCAGCGGCTATAAACGGATGTTCACGAACCAGCTTTTTGACAATTTTAACCGCCGCGGCAGCTTTGGCCTGCTTGACCAACCCCTTGCCCGTGCGGCTTCGAGCGAACCGTTCCAACCGGCTGGAATGGGGCGGCGCTGTCGCTAGTGGACGACGACGCCCTTCCGAGGGTTTTCGCGCTTCGCCTTTCGGTATTTTTTTGGGATCGCTGCCATTGCGGTTTCCCGCACAACATCTAGCGCGGCATCTGATCCCTGCTGGAATGCCCGACCAAGCAGCCCGAGAGCCCTTCGACCCTTCCGTTTTCCGGATTTGGCCGCGTCCGAAATCTCATCCTTTTCCTCAACCATGATGGCTGCAGCTGCACCCGCGCCCGCTATCAACGCCTTTGCAAGTACATCTCGCCCCGCCTTGCTCGCCAACAGGGTTTTCAAAAGAGCGTTCTTGCGAATAGTCCTTGGCACTTTGTAGCCCGCGACCTTCTTGGGGATTTTCATCTTCGCCATGTCATCCTCCTTGCTCAATTCCAAACGCCAATCGTGACCTCTGGTTCCCTACTCAAACGGGCCGAGCACGGATATCATTGAAGGCGGCCAGTTCACGCCGAGACGAATAACCTCGCCCCGACGACGCCAACGCGATCAAACTGATGGAAGCAGAAGGCGATTCACTCGCTGGCGAACAATCATCCCGAGAATCGCGACGCCGACCGCTCCCAGGTCGGTCCAGATGATGTAAGCCGTTGCTACTGGCAGGCCTCGCCCTGGCCACCATGTTCAGGAAGCGCTGCGTTACGGCAGGACAGCGGTAATCGAGCTCGCGAGGCTTAGCGCAGAACGGAATCGCGATCTCGCCGAGCTCTTACTGGGGCCACACGCTTAAGAAAGCGTCGCTAGCTACAATATGGTTCAAAGCGGGCTTACGTTCTCCGCCTTCGACTTTCCGGTCTTTCTGTCCTGACCCAATTCATAGCTGACCTTCTGGCCCTCGCGCAGCAGGTCCCCCGTTGAAAGCGCCGAAACATGCACGAAAACATCCGTGCCGCCATTGTCAGGCGAGATGAAACCAAATCCTTTGTCTTGATTGAAAAATTTAACAGTACCCGTCGGCATGAAATGGTCCTTTTGAATGGCTAAACTTCTCGATCACGATCTTACCGCTGAAGGAGCAAGGCGGCAATCCTCCCTCATCCTACTATCCTGGCGCAGCAATCACGGGCGGGAGTGCAACTGCATTTGATTCCCATAGCAGTGCGATCCGATCTCTCTGGAGAAGGGTTGCTCGGAGTCGAATAGCGTTTGCCAAGCTGTCGCCGTCCGAAGAGAGGCGCATTTTCATAAAATTGCCGTTCCCGTTTTCACCGGATTGGAGGATCGGAGGGCTAGGAAAGGTCACTGACACTATCTTGGGAAAGAACCAACTATGCAACCGACCCATGATGTGGCTGTCTGCGTAGACGAAGCCATGGGGTGGCTCGCTCAAAGGCTGACAACACTGCTCCACTCGAATTACGGCGGTAAAACGATCTTCGACATGCTGGTCATTGAAGCGACCCCCTGTTTCCCTGCGCTGAAGCAAGCCGATATACGTTGTGTGGTCCACTACCTTATCGAGGACCGCCTCGACCGCCTTATCGCGTCAAATCGCTGTTCGCCGCTCAAGTTCGGGGCCAGAATCATTCCGTTCCCGCCCACACGTGAGCGAAATCACCGGAGTACAGGCTAAAATCTGAGCGTAGGGCAGGTCATCTTCTGGTGCGTACGCACCACCGCCTGGGCTTCCTGTGGGACCTGCCTCAACATAACTCCAACACTCACATGGCGATTGTTCGTATGTTCTAAGCGCGTTGGCTAGTGGCCCGAGTTGGTGGGGACTCCAAGTTCCTTCATTTTCCGGTCGAGTTCAGCTTTTTGGGGACCGAATTTGACGAAGATCTCACGGGCGGCGAGCGGTGTCAGGTGATAGGCAGCGATGAACTCTTCCAGATCGTAGCGATCGGACCAGGGACCGACGAGCTTGCTATTTTGATGGCTGGTATTATCACCTCGCATCATGGGTCTCCCAATTCGGGCGCACTCGGAATCGGCAGACAATCCGCTCTTCATCCTAAGCGCGGTTAGCCTTCAATCACGGTGAGAAAACGTCCCAGCAAAGGCTGAGACCAGAGTGCGCGATTTGATTACCTTCGTTAACACAGATAATCGTACATAGTTCCGGTATCGCTAATATAAACGCCCAGTGCGCTGCTGTCCTGTGCCCAGACAATGGGGCGCTCCAGGCCCTGGTGGATTGATCCGACCTCCTTTTGGGACTTCCCACGTTGCCGACGTGCGGGTCTTCAGGATGCTGACTGCCTCATCGGACCACTTGAACCTGGCCGACGCAAGCCCGGATCGGGTTGGCCAACGGCCGACACGGTGGGCACAGCAACCAGTGGCTCAATACCTTCGATGGCCTTTGCATGCTCACCAAACCCTGCGACGGGTCCTTCCACGACCGGGTGAGGTTTTTGCGGCTAAGAAACACTCAGGCGGGCGTTGACGCGGGCTGTAGTGTGTAGCCAAGCGACTTTGCCCTTCGATCGAGATTGTTGAGGGCGCGTCGGCGGTAACTCTCCTCGTAATAGGAGGCTCCCGGATCGCTGTATTCAATGCCGTGCCGCAGCGTATTGTAGAACAAGACGGCGATTTTGCGGGCGGTTGCGGTGACCGCCTTGGCCTTGCCAACACGTGCGGACAAACGCCGATAGAATGCGCCCAGCCCGGTCTCAGTGCGCCCGACCGCAACCGCGGCAAGCCGCAGTAGCGCCGCGGCTGCCGCAATGAATCACGGAGTGCCAGATGTCACCCTGAAGAAAGTTCTGTGTTGACCCTCCTCATATAAGCAAATGCCACCAACCGAAAGCGCTGCGGCGCTGACAGCTTTGGGCCCAAGCGCAGCTAGTGGTCATCGTCCGCAATGCGCCACAAGCAGCCATGCCGTTTTGGCGGTGTGCTAGTTGCGTCGCGTCGATGGGTGTAGACTGCCCACACTATTGCATGTTCATGCAAGGCAACGATGATGAGTATCCCTGAGCTAGGCCACAGGAAGCTGTTGGCGATCCTGGCTGCGGATATGGTAGGCTACTCGAAGGCGATGGAGGCCGATGAGGTCGGCACCATCAGCCGACTGAAGATCATCCGCGCCGAGCTGATCAATCCCGCCATCTCCCAACGCCACGGCACCGTTGTCAAGCTGATGGGAGACGGATCACTCGTCGCGTTTGACAGCGTGGTTGATGCGGTTGCCTGCGCAGCGGAGTTTCAGAATGCCGTGGCGGCGCGCAACGCCGACCTACCGGAGCATCAGCGCACCGTATTCCGTGTCGGGATCAATCTGGGCGATGTGGTGTTGGTGGACGGCGATGTGTATGGCGATGTGGTGAATGTCGCCGCGCGGCTGGAGCAGTTGGCTGAGCCGGGCGGCGTGATGGTGTCGGGCACGGCCAACGATCATCTCCAGGGCAAACTCGACTGGCCGCTCGATTTCGCCGGCGAGCAGCAGGTCAAGAACATAAGCCGCCCAGTGCGAGTGTATCGGCTGAGACTCGACGGCAAACGGGCGCGTCGCCCGCTTCTCGGAATGATGCCGCGCTGGGCCAAGACGGTTGCGGCGGCGATCGTGGCGCTGGTTCTGGCGGGCGGCGGGGTCTGGTGGTTCTACCAGCCCGAACCATTGAGCTCCAAGCCGTCGGTGGCAGTACTGCCCTTCGACAATTATGGCGGCGACGAGGCTAGCGGGCGTCTGGCCGATGGCCTGACTGAGGACATCATCACCGACCTCGCGCGGTTTCCCGAATTCGAGGTGGTGGCGCGGAATTCGACGGAAGTTTATAAAGGCAAGCCGGTGGATGCCCGCCACGTCGCAAACGCGCTCCATGTCGGCTTTGTACTGGAAGGCTCGATCCAACGGCAGGGGGGCCGGGTACGGATCACCGCTCAGTTGATCGATGCTAAAACCGGCCACCATCTTTGGTCGGAGAATTGGGACCGGCCCGCTGAGGACGTGTTCGCCGTTCAGACCGAAATCGCAGAGCAGGTCGCCAACCGCCTCGGCGGCGGAGTAGGACTAATTCAAGCGGCTGGGCGGGCTGCAGCCAAACGTAAACGGCCAGAAAACCTCAATGCCTATGATTTCTACCTTCTCGGGTCCGAGAAAATAGAAAAGCTCACCAAAGCCGATGAGGAAGAGGCCATCACGTTTCTCAACCGCGCCGTCGAGCTGGACCCGGAGCTGGCACGGGCCTGGGTAGAACTTTACCATGCTCATGAAATATTGGAGTTGTTTGGTGTCAACCCAGAGAGCAACCGAAAGTCCGCTGACGATGTGGCCGAACACGCGGTTCGGCTTGATCCGAGCGACGCTGAAGCACACGCGGTGTTTGGTATGAGCCTTGCTAATAAGGGCGACATGGGCCGCGCCAAGTCTGAGCTGGACACGGCTCTTCGTCTAGCTCCGGGTTCGTCCGAAATCCTGACTTTCTATACCGGCTTTGCAGCACGCTTCGGTGAACCCGAACGCGGCGCTCAAATGGTCGACCAGGTAATGAGGCTGGACCCGAACTATCCGATGTGGGCGTCCAACTTCTTCGCACCTGCCTATTTTATGGCGGGCCGATATGAGGACGCGGTGAAAATGCTGGAGCGCATGACGCCAAACAACTACCAAAAGTGGACTTGGGTGGTCCGTAGCAGCTCTCTCGCGGCACTCGGTCGAACCGATGAGGCGAATGCTTCGGTTATAGAAGCTCTCAAGCAGCACCCGGACCTGACTGTCGAGAGCATGATCAATGAACCCGGCCTGAGCACAGTGGAGCGCAGTCGGTTCATAGAGACGATGCCGTTAGCTGGCTTCCCGGCATGCGCCAAGCCCGAGGCACTGGCGAAACTCGCCAAACCTGTGCGACTGCCGGAATGCGAGGCGGGGAAGGCGAACCCTCTCGGGCAGCCATAAAACAGCCCTGTGCAACGCGTTTGCGAGCCGCTGATCGCCCCGGTACCATTGGCCCTGTGACGACCCCTTTCTCCTCCCCGTTAACTTTCCGGCTGATTAGTCTTACAGGGGCAGATAGCACGGTTAACTAAGTATTTGTTCCTTCTCAACTAAGTTTATTTTCAAGCGCACCTTTGTAGTGACCGCTTCCAGGACATTCCTAGCCGCGCGCTAACCTGCGCGTAGTGGCAAGGATATCTTTTGTTGCTTGCTGGACCGGCTTCACGAACTATGCCCGAACCGGCAGACCCGCTAGGGGCCGGATCGGTGCTGTCGCCCTGCAGAAGTGCGGTGAATGCCACCAACAAAATTGCGGAAGGACGCGATAATCCGTACTGCCCTTGATCTCCTGAACGAGGTCGGCGTCGACAATCTTACGACACGGAAGCTGGCGGAGCGTCTGGGCGTTCAGCAGCCCGCGCTCTACTGGCACTTCAAGAACAAGCGCGCATTGCTCGACGCGCTGTCCGAGGCCATGTTGGTAGAAGATCACACACACTCGGCGCCGAAGGAGAAAAACGACTGGCGTTCGTTCTTGGTTGGCAACGCACGTAGCTTCCGGTTGGCACTACTAGCTTATCGCGACGGCGTGCGCATTCATGCCGGCACCCGGCCAAGCGCGCCGCAATTGGGAGCGGCCGAGGCGCAGCTTCGTCTCCTGTGCGACGCCGGCTTCTCGGCCAGCGATGCGACCCATGCCTTGATGACGATCAGTTACTTCACCGTTGGGGCGGTTTTGGAGCAACAGGCCAGGGAGAAGGACGATGGCGAGCGTGACGGCGTCATCAGTTAGATGGCGATGTATCCGCTGCTTCGGTCAGCGATGGACATCCTCGACGAGGCTGGCCCTGACGCAGCGTTCGATCATGGCCTGGCAGTGATTCTGGATGGATTGGAGAAAATCCCTGCCACCGAGGAATAAGAACGTTCACCGATGATCGGGCCGGAAGTTCGCGCAACGCCGCCGGTACCTCATCTGTCGAACGGAAATTGGTGCGGAACGCCACCGGCCCCTCACGGAGACCTTCACCAGGTTCGGACTGAATAGTCTGATTATGCCGAAGCCCGGAAGACGCCCATTGCCGGCATTCCGATTGTTCCATCGGTTCGGGCGGTCATGTGCCTACCGGCTAAACTGATGGCGGCGCCAATCACATTAGGTAAAAATTTCTTGTTTACAGGTTACCGGACCATCCCAGAATCGCAGCCGGCGGAGTTGGAACCATGGAGGAAGTCTGAGGTTTGGGGGAAGCCGCCCTAATGGAGCCTCAAGCCACCGGAGATTTCAGATGACCATGACACTGATAAGCCCCGCTTTTGCGGACGGCGAGTTGATACCTGAAACATATACCCGTTTGGGTGGAAACCTTATGCCGGCGCTCAAGTGGACCGGCGCTCCCGAGGATGTCAAAAGCTTCGCGTTGATCGTCGAAGATCCGGACGCACCACGAGGCGTGTTCCGGCACTGCGGTGTTTTCAACATACCACGCCACTGGAGTGAACTACCGCAAAGTTCCGACACAGCACCTGGCGGTGGCCCGAGTTTTTGTCGAAATGATTTCGGCAATTCCCGTTATGATGGTCCCGAGCCCCCAAAGGGTCACGGCCCCCACCGCTACAGGTTCTGCCTCGCGGCTCTCGAAGTTCCAAGTTTGGCAGTGCCTGCCGTGGCGGGTATCGAGGCGATGTGGATCATGGCTCAAAAACACGTCCTGTCCCAAGCAACTCTGACCGGTACCTACGAACAGGCGTGAGCAAGGGAGAAAATGAGCTCAACGACGCTCCTGAATGGACACGACGCGAACTATGTCGCCAGTGTCCGCATTCGCCTCTCGGTATTGCTCAGCCGTTGAGTCTCACAGCCCGTTTCAGATGAGTTCTGAGCAGAGCCCGCAGTAGCACACCCACCGAAACTGTGACCAGCATCGTCAGCGACGGCAGCCACCATATCGCGCAGCCTACCGTCCGTGCTGGCACAATGTTGGCGGATAAATTGGAGGCGCTGAAAAGCTCGGCTTGCGCTCCGCCTGAAGCGGGGCATACAATGCGAGTGTCTGTGAATTCGAACGCTCAGACGGGGCCTCTTGTCCTATTCGTAGGAGAAGGGGCCTTTTACGTCTCAGCGCTCTCGTCACAACCTGCGCCGCGTGCTTCGAACAGGATCTCTCAGTATGAAGATTGCCAGCTAGCTCGAATCCGTATGCGACTTCGAAGAAGGCCACTTTCATGGGATGTGGCAGACAGGGAGTTGTTGACCGGATCGCCGTGGATCTCAGTCAGACGCCGGGTTACCTCCTCTTCGATCCCTCTGCTTGCCACCTCGTACTCGAATAGAAGACTTTGGTCTGGCTGCTCTGGCTCTCGCAGTTCGGCCAACCGTTCGGCTGCGAGTGCATACGCCTCAAAAAGGTCATTCAGCTCCGCCGAACGGGTCCCAATTTCGAGCGCGCGTCGAAACTTCGGCAGTCTCGCCCACAGACGGCGACGTCCTAATTCGCTAAGGTCCTGCATCTTCCTCTCCCTTTCGGTGCAATCTAAGATGGCGCCACCAAGGAAGGGTTAAACCGAAATTTCAATTGCGAGAGATCTTGCAATCAAGCCGACAGGGCAAGGTGATTATGCGCAAGCATCAGGACGGCTGGCGGCCTGCCGCCACCTCGCGTTCTTTCCGCCATTCATCATGGCAACAGCGTCGGCCTCCCTTGCGCGGCACATGGTCTCGTCTTCGGCCAGCAGCTCAGCTCGAACAGGATATTCCTTGCGTATATCGTCGATCATCAAAACCGACGCGGCATAGAACTCGCAGAGATTGAGGAATACCACGGTGTGGATCGACTGTAGCTTTTCACGATAGGCTGGGAGAGCGAGCCGGAGGCGTGCTCTTCCTACACATGGCCAGCCCTGATCTGGCGATTCCCATCAAGGACATTGCTATAAACTACCGCCAGATCTTGCTCGCGTTAAATGTTCGCAGCAGTCGATCGACCTCGCTTTCGATTTCAGTGCAGACGGCTTCCAAACCGTCGAGATCGACGGGGTCATGACTGACCGCAGCGGTCAATTCATCTATAGCCATGGCGGCGAGGGCGTATTCTTCACATAACGCACGAAAGGCCCGGCTCTGTTGCGCATCAATCAACGCTCTCAACGCTGGAAGCTTCAATTTCAGACGGGATCTACCGATCCTTTCAAGGTTCATAACGGTCTCTCCTGACCGTGCCTTCCCGCCTATCAACTATCGCATGTTTCCCTGAAAACAAAAGAGGTTAACACCATGAACCGACGCATCAACGCGGCGGGCCTCGCGCTCGTCAAGCAGTGGGAAGGCGGCCTGAGGACGAAGGCCTCTCGCGACGTAGGCGACATTTGGACCATCGGATATGGCCACACCAGCGCGGCAGAAGGTGACGCCCACGATGGTTATCACCAAGGCAAGCGCCGAAGAGATCCTGCGCGCCGACCTCGCCCATGTTTGAGGAGCGAGTTGCGCGCCTCGTCAAGGTACCGTTGACCGGCAATCAGCACGCCGTGCTCGTGTCCTCTGATTTCAACACAGGCTGGCTCGGCAAGTCGACGCTGCTGAAGAAACTGGACAAAGGCGACCACGACGCCGTGCCGGCGGAGCTGATGAAGTGGGTGAAGGGTCTCGTCAACCGTCGGGCGGTTGAGGCTGGATCTTTGGGCTAAGGGAGAGTTCGTCTCCAGGAGGATGGCGCACGATCGGTCACCAACGCATTCGAGAGGCAAAGCAATGCGGCGGCACATTCCGCGGGCGATGCCGCTCTGACTATGACACTTGTCCTGACGGGCTGTGGGACTTCGGCGCCAGCAAGTGTCGACGGCCTGCGGTGGGTCGTCGGAACTGACCTGGTCGGCGCGCGAGGGGCGACCGGAGCGTCGTCGGCCCTTGCGCCGGAGGCGTCTGGGCGAAGGCGGAATGCGTGAGGCACGGGGAAGGGAGCTAGATGGCACCTGCGGATATTGATGCGGCAGTACACCGACAGCTCGGCGAGCTGGTTGCAGGCATGCGTGGCCTGCAAGACTCGATCAGGCGATTAGAGGAGGGGGCGGTAAGATCCGAAGACAAGTCTGCAGCGAGCCGGGCCGGCGTCGAAGCGTCGGTGACGTCGATCGGTGCGGATGTTGCGGAGATGAAGCCCGTCACCGATGACGTAAAGCGTTGGAAGCTGATGGGCATCGGCGCACTCGGGGTCGCCGGCATTGCATCGATGGCGCTTCGCGTGAGTTTTGCCGAACCCATTCGACGCATCGTGTTGGTGATCATTGGGAAGGTTTGACAACAACGGAGTGCAGGCAAATTGTCTCGCATCAGAGCGAATGCGGGTGTATCCTTGAGGTGTTGAAGGCAATCTCCATTGCGGCTTCCGATCTCCTCCGGAGGCCGCATTTTCTTTGAGATCGCTTACGCGAGTTGCCGTATATAATTCTTGCGACCCCACCTGAGATGTCTCTCTGATAGGGACGAATGATACGTCCTCCGCATCAATCCGGTTCGGCGAATATTTTCTGCATCCGCGCCAGCTTACTTTCTAGAATCTTCAGCTTGCTTTCTGCGGCTTCAAGGCGTTGCAGCAGAGCGTTGACTCTGTCCTGTCCATCCTGCGGACCTTCACCGATGATATCCATTGGATGTGCGTCCAACACCTCGCAAATTTGCATCAGCACTGGAATGGAGACGTGATTTGTCCCATTTTCGTATTTCTGAACCTGCTGAAACGACAGGCCGATCAAGCTTCCGAGTTTCCCTTGGGAATACCCTCGCATCATACGTATGGCTCTGATGCGCTGGCCCATCTGCCTGGAAAGCGCTTTCCCCGCATCTGCCGTCGTCCGACCCATATGTATCCCCTGTCGCTAGCACCTGTGTGTGTAATATGCGCAGCCGCTGGCGCATGGGAATTCTCACATATGAGAGTTGAGAAAGTGCAGTAAGCAGCTTGAACTAAAATAGGTTCCTGCGGAAGGTGCCGTGAGAGTGGGACAGTGCTGCGGGACTGCTGGCGTAATACGCACCAGGCGACTGGCTTCTCACAACGAAGTTTTGCCGTCCGCAGGATTTCAACCCTTCATAAGCTTTCGGTGAAACTTGGCTGATGGATGCGGGTATTCCGCTACATCTGAAATCGTTGTAAAGTTAGGTACTGGGTACGCATAGCTTGCGGCCTCCACAGCGGGGGCCGCTTTTTTGAGGGGCGAGGGAGCTGCCTTATCCGCGCGTGAGCTTTCGGGCGGCGGCTCTGCTTTTGCGGCGGCCGCTATGGATGTCCACCATCAGGCTGTAGAGCCATCGGCGCGTATCGGCTTTTGGTGCGACCTGGTCGAGGTCGTTAATCGGGAGTTCGAGCGTGTCCACGAGCTCATCGGCCAGTTTTTGCGACGAACGCAACGAATGAGCCCATGCTCGAAGCTCCGGCACCATTTCGGCCACAGTGGTCGCCCGTGTTTCGATTTTCATGGCTTGTCACTCCGTAGAATTGTACGGGCAACGGTCACACCAACGGGATGTTCCGAATATAGCTACAAGTAGCTAGCGAACCTGTGAAGAGCATCCTGATCGGAGGTCATCTTTGTTCGAACCGACGAATCGTGTAGTTTCAGTCTTCTCGTCCTTGCGTTGATTCCAGCGGATTGAGGAATTCGGAACTAGATGCGATGCAGGTGCTGGAAGGACGGCTTCGGGTGGATAAGCTTGCCGACGGGCGGGTGTTTGTACGCAGCCTCAACCAACTACTCGGAAACGGGTGAAACCCGCTTTTTTTCTGTCAAATGGTCCGGTAGCTACAGTCAACTAGCCATCAACTTCAGCGCATCATGATCGTGGATGCCGCTTTGAAAAAGACCGATCAGGCGCGCCGCGAGCTCAACAGCTTCCTCGCTATCAACGGCGAGGTGCTTTTCCTGGACGATTTCCCGGAAAACACATTCTATCTGCTTGAAGTCGTCAGGCGTAATTATCTCGCTGCGAGATCCAACCACTTTGCTCATCGCCCTAATCCCAGCCGGCCCGGGGCGGAACAGGCCGACGTTAGCCCCGCGTTGAGTATGCGCCGTCGCCGGGGGGTTTCAACTCTGGAATTTCGGGGGAGATCCGCACGCCGTGGGCGGCCGTTGTCTGTAAGCCGTAGTTTGTTCCAGGCGGCCGCCGGAGAGGAAGGTAGCGACCGCCTGGCTGTCTTAGAGGGGCGGAGAGGAACTGCCGAGAGGTCGGTTTGTTCCCAATTAGTCTTAATGCCCAAGATTAGATTTTCCTGCTGCTCTTAGCTCGGCGACCTTGCGATCGAGGTCGATTTTGTACGGTCCGAATTTCTCGAACAGTTCGCGTGCGACAAGGGGGGTGAGCCGGTGCGCGCTGATGAATTCTTCCAGGTCATACCGCGTGTTCCAGCCGCGAACCACTTTGCTGTACTGTTGTCTGGTGTCTTCTTGTTGCATGGCTTTATTCTCGACGTTGGGTGTTTCGCAGCACGTGACCGGGCTGCTTGATCAGCAAAAATCGCGTTTTGTGAAAAAGGTTCCCGTGACTCATTGCGCAATGTGCGTTTAATAAGTCACGCCTAAAGTACCTGCGAAAGCCAAGCGCCCGAAGCAATTGCTCCTCGATGATGATGCTGTGCTGCGCGGGCGGCCGAAGAGGCCGCGCGACCCTCCGTGCCTGTCTTTCGATCCCATGCCGGACCGCGTCAAGCCCTGCCTTGCGCTGCTAGCCAAGTGGGTGCCAGCCGCCGGAGACTGGGCGTTTGAAATCAAATGGGATGTGTGTGAACGCCCCGAAAGATGCATCGAAAACTTACTTCGGTATAGACAAGTGGTCAGGCGCTGACATGGTCCGGCCTCATGTGGCGAGATTGACGACGCGGGCCATTATGGAGTTCGGGGATTGGATCCCAATCGGCTACACGTGCTTCTGAGCACTCACCCCACTGCTGGTTAATCCAATCCCCTTCTAACCGATTGCCCATAATCCTCCGTTAGACCTCACCACATCCCCGACGTCTCACGACTTCTGGCTGCTGCATTGGGCAGGACCAAGGGTCGGAGCTCGGTAGACGCCGCCGGGGCCATGACGAGCCCAGGCGATACGCGCCAATTTGTTCGCCAAAGCGACTGCAATCAGTTTTGTCGGTCACGGACCTGCGCGGCCATGGAACAGCGGGCGCGCCGGACGATGCTCGAGGATGCGATTGACGAGGGCGGCCTGCCTCCACAGCGGGGGGGGGACCGCTTCTCTGTGGGAAGCTGTCCCGACGAGCTCTAGTGGCTAAATGACGGGCCTAGGAAGTCCGCATCTTGGATGCCGCTTTGGTCGAGCCCGATCAGACAGGCGGCAAGTGCTTCAGCCTCTCGCTTTCCAACCAATGCGGTGCCCACTTTTAAAAGTATCGAAGGCGCAGATTACACGCACTTCCCGGACTATTGTCTTAAAGGCGCGCCAGACTAAGGTCGAAACCCCATGCGACTGAAGTCTGGCCATCGGAACGGCAATAGCCCAGCGGCGTTGGTAAGAAGTTCCCGCATTGAGAGTGGGAATACAACAACCAGCCTGGAGAAGAAAATGAAGAAACTTGTCAGCTCGGCCGTCACAGGACTGCTTCTGCTCGGCGCTTCGAGCATCGCCTTGGCTCAGACAGTCATTGTCACCCCAGAGCAGGAAACGGTCGTCCGCGAATACGTGAAGAAGAAGCCCCTCGCTTCCATCAAACTTCCCGGAGTGGAGCTCAATGTCGGTTCGACGGTTCCCGAAACGGTGGAACTACACACCATTGATGCACCGGACATCACCTACCGATATGTGGTCGTTGACGACCGCACGGTGCTGGTGGACCCGGGCACCCGCAAGATCGTTCGGGTTATCGACTAGCCCTGATAGACGGCGTCCCTTCCCCTCCGGGGAGGGGGCAGCCTTGAGGATCTTTGATCATCGACGTTGGTGGTCCTTCCTGTTCATGCCAGTTCAACGCGAGGAAGCTCCAAACCGGACGTCGGGCTACTGGTTTCGCTGAAGCCATCGCGCTTCTAGCAGGGGAAGCAGTTCGACTACATCCGCCTGCAGGTTGCCGCAGACTTCCTCGTATTCCTCGATCAGCGCCTCCCGACGGGGAAGTTCACGTTGAAGATTAGCCAGTGCCGTTGAGGCCAGTGCGTAGCACTCAAAGAGGTCGTCTAATCGCGGGTCCTTGGTTGTGAGCAACCACCCACGATGGCGCGGTAGCGCCATCCCCAAGCGAGCCCGCCCTAGCTTTAACAAGCTCATTTCGCGCCTCCCTTGGCCTGAGTAAAGCTATTTCGCCTCTACCTTGGGAAGGTACACGGCGACGTCCCCACTTTTGTCGTTGAGAATTTCGCCTCCAGCAATCAGGTAAACGGCTATCGCTGCTACCGAGAGAAGCATCACACCGATCGGCAGCCCGGTTGATGCGGTTTTTTCGGGCTGCCCATATTTGTGCCTTTCGTACATCCTGATATCTCCCATGGTCTCTTCTAACCGGTGGCACCAGAGCCGCTCGTAGGGACGTTCGAACGGCTCTGGGCCGTTACCACCCATGGCTTTTCTTGTGAGGGTCTTCAGCGACATGGGCTAATTGATAAATTTAGCGCGACGCGACTTCCCAACAATCGACTTCAGACCTTTGCCGACGGTGAGTCAGACTGAAGTCCCATGGCGGAACTTCTCAGATTCTGGCTGGTTTGATATTCTCGCGGGCGCATCGCCCAGGCGCTGGCACAACATCCGCGTTTGCTCGGGCTACGCGGCTGACCAGTCCAACGATAACTTGCCCACTGGAGTGACCACCCTTGTCGAGCCCCGATCCCGACCCCGCCGAAATCCAGTTTCTCGAAGAAGCACTGCATCGACCATCGGTCAGGCATTCGAAGCTAGCGATCGAAGCATTGCTTGCAGAAGAGTTCGTCGAGTTCGGTGCGTCGGGACGCGTATATCGTCGAGCAGAGGTCATAAATCTTTTGACCCAGGAGGAGGATCACACCGACGGCATTCTCCGAACGTCCAACTATGCTCTCGCGCCTATTTCGCAAAATGCGGTGCTTTTGACGTACGAGAGCCATCTCACTTATCGCGACGGGTCCGAACGATCCGCCTTGCGAAGTTCAATCTGGAAGCATGACGGGAAGAAATGGCAGATACTCTTCCATCAGGGTACAATACAGCGGCCGTGACGCCGTTAATCGACTCCCTAGTGCAGCCTTCTTGCGAGACGTACAAGGCCGCCACCAAGCTCCAACGTTTCAAAATCGGCATTCACGAGGAAATAGCAGTCTGCAAGGTCCATCAACGCCATTGCGACTTCCTCGCGTGACCAACCGGCCCGTTGCGCTCGATCGGAGAGCGACAGGAACTCTGCCTCCAACGCGTCCTGACAAAGGAGGACGCGATCTCGGTGGCCTTCCGGAAGCGTCGGCGCGGGAATTTTCGACATGGCGTATCCTCCTGCCGAAGAGGATAGGGCGCACTTTGCGTTCTACAAGGCTTCGCTAATTTAACGAACGACTGTCGACTAACGCACCTATCAGGTATAGCCGTCCGATAGACTAGCCGAGCCCGTCGCGCAGATAGCTGGTCGTGGATAAAAGAATGGCCCCCTGTTGAGGGGGCCGGGAGTATGGGACAATGGCTGCGGGGGGACTGCCATTATCCATGGGGTGCGCATAAAACGCGCCCGCCGGAAAATTGTTCCAATTTTTCGCGGAACAACGCGGCTTAAAATACGCTCACGAGACGACAACTTACTCTGTGACGCGGATTCACCTCGCCAATCGTCGCATCCAGTCGTATATTTAGCCATTGCTGATATTGACGGCGGCCTTCTCCCCCAGAGCCACGAAAAGTAGGCCGCTCTTTTTCAGTTGTCCCGCCGGTCAGGCTGCCACCCTCACGAAGAACCAGCCATTTGCTTCAGCGCGTCGTGGTCGTGGATTCCGCGTTGAAACAGGCTGATCAGTGCGCCGCAAGCTCATCGGCCTCCTCGCTGTCAAAGGCGAGAAGTCGTCAGACGTAATTAAATCTCAGCGAGATCCAACCGTTTTGGACGTAGCCCTCGTCGCAGTTGCCCCGGAGAAGGTGCGCCGGCTCATGGAATTCAACTGTGAAAAATACGGGGGACCCCAGGCGGTGAGTGTCGCAGCCAGACCGCCCGGAGTCGGCGTTGGGTTGCCTTCACAATATACCAACACCTATGCACCCAAACGCCGGCGGCAGTGCATTGTTCCGTGACTTCACACGTGCTCACAACTCGCAGATCTGCGGGTAGACAGCGCGCCTGATCGATGGCGGAGATCATACACTCCGACGAACTATCTACCGCGAATTGATATCGTGCGGTCGGGGGCAACAGGCGGCCAAATGGAGGCAGATCCGGGTCGCAAGTTAAAGTCTCCGAGAGGCAATGTTCATGCGACTTGTTGTCAACGACGTGTCAGTGGCTGGGGGCGGTGCGACCAAGGTTGCGCTCCAGTGCATAGAGGCAGGCGTTAAGGCAGGGCTCGAATGTTCCGTTCTGGTCGGCGACGACGGCGCAGGCATTCGCTCGCGATTTCCGAGCGTCGAGGTCGAGGCGCTGGGCGAGCGCCCCTTGCGCGACGGCGTCCGCTTCGCAAACGTGTTCGATAGGAATTTCAACGGCCGCGCCTACCGCGCCTTGCGCCGATTGCTCAAGTCCGGAGGCGACATGGTCGTTCATCTTCACGGTTTGTCGCAGATCCTGTCCCCCTCGATTTTTCATGCGCTGGCGCGTAGTGACGCCAAGGTGATCGTTACTGCACATGATTTCTTCCTGAGTTGCCCCAACGGGGCCTATGTTCACTATGGGAGGGGCGAGATCTGTCCTGAAAAACCGCTATCTGCCGGCTGCCTTTCCAGCTCCTGCGACAAGCGCAATTACCTAAACAAACTGTGGCGAGTTGCGCGATCGGTGACCCAGTGTGCAGCGGGAGAGGCGTTCTGGGGCCGGGTCGGCGTCATTCTGGCACATGAAGGCATGGAGCCCTACCTGACCGACGGACCCCTCCAAAATTTCCTGACATTGCGCACTCCGTCGACCCCACTCACCCAATTCCCGGTTGCATCAGGCGGCGATCGTGCCCACGGCCGAAAATCGGACGGATGCCCCACTTCATGGCGAGATCGAGGTATCGGCTGATGTTACGAATGAAGAACTCATCAAAGCCGAGCAGGTCTTTCGTGTCGCTGGTGCGCGTGGCGTTGCGGCTCGCTGACGGAACATGAATTGAGATCGGGTCCATAGCCCCTTCCTTCGTAACAATAGCCCTACCTGACGGGTTGACGGATCTCAAAGAGAGGCAGAGTTCCCCGAACGACCTGCACTCAAATTCAAGAGGCGAGGAGCTCGACCGAGACCCCATGGAATGGCGATGCGGCGGGCGCTTCAAAGTCCAAAGGGGAAGGTGTCGGGCACCCGTCCTGTCGCTCCTTCTTCCGCCAGAGGCCTTACGGCACTGGTCTCATCGAACCAGACATAAGCGTCAAACTGTTTTGAAAGCACCGCATAGGTGTAGTGGCTTAGCAATTCGCTCTCTGGCCGATAGATTACGCCAATAAAGCGCTCCAACCGCTCGACGGACAAGGCCTTTGCGGCCTCTGGATGTCTGGTAAAGTCGATAAGAGCCCGATCTCTGCCCGACAGATGGAAGCAATATTCGAAGCTATCCTCGTGTGACGGCCGAACCGTTTTTATCTCCATGTCACCATCCCAGTCCGTCGCGGCGGCAACCGTGCCGTGGTGGGTACCGAAACCGATCAGCGCTGCTTCAGGACCGTATTTCTCTCGACACAATTGACCAAGATTGAGCTCGCCTCTGGTCTTGCCCATGTCAGTGTGCCGGGCGTCACCGATGTGGGAATTATGGGCCCAGACGACCACTTTGCGGTCAGTGCCGCCGCCCTGGCCCAGCAAGTTGTCGAGCGTTTCGAACATGTGCCGGTCGCGTAGGTTCCAGGCGCGCGCACCACCATAGTACATGATGCGATAGTACTTCTCCGCAGATGCGACGAGGCGGGCGTTTTGCGTGGCGTCGAACAGGGCCTGGTCGTCTGATCCCGATCCGTTCAATTCCGACCCCAGAAGCTCCCGGCACTGTCGTACCACCTCGTCCTCGCAATCGCGGTAGCCAGTGGTCAGCACGGCTCTGCCATAGCTATCGGGCGCATTCTGCCATGGCGACAGGCAACCGTATCGCTCACGCGCGACGGCAGCAGCCCCCGGGTCGACTTCATCGAGATAGGAAAGCACCGCCGCGATCGAACCGGCCATATTGTAGAGGTCCAGTCCGTAGAAACCGGTCTGCTCGCCAGCAGGCTTGTGGGCATTGTGGGATCGCAGCCAGGTGACGAAGCTGTCGACCTCCGCGTTCCGCCACATCCACCGCGGGAAGCGGAGGAAGGGTGGCGCTGCATCCCCCTGTTCCTGCCCGCGAACGAAACGGTTGATCGCCGCAGCGTCAGGCCAGTCTGCTTCCACTGCGATCATTGTAAAGCCGTGCTGTTCGATAAGCCTTTTCGTAATAGCCGAACGCGCTGCATAGAATTCCGAGGTGCCATGGCTTGCTTCGCCAAGGAGCACCACGCGCCGGTCAGCGAACCGTTCAAAGACATCAGCAAATCCCGGTTCATCGACATTGGGGAGATCCTCTCCCGCAGTGGCAATCAGATCGGGCAGATGCTTGCGCAGATGTACGCTCGCCTGTCCCTGATGCTCACTCCATCCTTGTTCGCCGATCAGCGGCACGAACATGACGCCACCGAGGTCTTCTTCCTTATATCGATTGTTCGCAAGTCGGGTAATGCGTAGCAATCGCTGCGATCGCTCTCGGCGCCCAATTGGAATAATCAGCCGTCCCCCGATTTCCAGTTGTTCCTTGAGTGCGACCGGTGCCGCCGGACCACCGGCGGACACAAGGATCGCATCGAACGGGGCTTTTTCCGGCCATCCCCTCGTGCCATCGCCGGTGCGAACTTGCACGTTTCCTCGGCCCAATCGAGAGATCCGATCGGCCGCTTTTTTTGCGAGCGAGGCATGCCGTTCGAGTGCCGACACTTGGCGCACGATGTGGCTGAGGACGGCCGCTGCGTAACCGGAACCGGCGCCAACTTCCAACACATTGTCCGCGGGATTCAGTCTGGCAGCTTCGGCCATGCGGGCGACTATATAGGGTTGCGAAATCGTCTGGCCTTCACCGATCGGCAGCGGCGCATCCTCATAAGCGAATTCCTCGAAGCCCTCGTCGATGAAGTCTTCGCGCGGCACCGCCTGCATTGCCTGGAGTACGCGTGCGTCATCGATGCCGCGCTTGGCCAATTGCCGTTCGACCATCATTTGCCGAGCGTAGTCAAAATCAAACATCGTAAGATCCTCGCTGGGCTGCATCGACCGGAGGTGCCCCAGCGTTGGATTACGGAAACCAAGGCTGTCCCTTTGGGGCTCGTCTGCTGTCTCTCGCCACGATGGGGATCCTTGCCTGCCGCTTGACTGCTTTTTTTGCTTTTCCCAGCGTCTTTCGCCGCCCTGCTGCGATTTCCACCGTGCTCACCGTGTTTTTTGTCCTTAGGTGCGGCTTCAGTTTTAGTCCCCTGGGCCATTTTTTAGGTTACTGACCTTGCGCGGGTGACGACCGCCCAACTATCGCAACGAGGCAATGTTCCAGCGCTGCCGAGAGTGGCGTTCGCAAGTTCGGATTAGATCTGAGAGCTTCGCTCGCTACGGCCCTCCGGCCATGCACCCGACAACGACCATGACCAGAGCATCCACATCGATCTCTCCCCGCACGTCGACGCCGTCGCCCTTGCGCACAACCGTGAGTTTTTGCGGCTGCTGCATCGATTGCCGTTCCAATTCGTCGATGATGGCACCCACGGCCTTTGCCTCCATCGGTTCTCTAATCGGATCGCGCGACACCATTTCCAATCTCCTTACCTTCGCAGTCGTTCTATCGGGGCGACTCCGCTGACATTTCCAATCGATTTTCCGGTTGATGACTTCGCATTCTAATCCTCAGGGATCTCATGAGGACGAATAAACGGAGTCTTGCCGATATCAGGAGCGGGCTCTATCAATTCGCTGTCGCCGGTCCGTGGCGGTTTGAGAACGCCTTGGCAATCCTCTAGCGTTTCAGACATCGCCTCCTCGTCAGTACTGTTCCCGTTCGCATCCGGCGCGCCGCCGTCCGGCAAGGTTCGGCATCGATCGGACATTGCCGGGTTCTCATTGCTGTGCATTTCCCTAACGCTGGCGTCGCAGCCAGGGAAACCATTGTGAGAAAAAGGACGAAACGAAGCGGCACGGCTTGGTCTCTCCCGTAAGGTTTAATCGATCGGGTTTGTGCCCTTCGAACCCGCTCGGCCCGACAATGTTCCGAGAAAAACGGGTGACACAGTAGGAGCAATGCCGCTCCAGACTGAGTGCCGAGGCAAGGCATGGGCCGTCTCGGCTCGGATCAAAATAGGTGCCGAGCAAAATCGCCTATTTGCTCGCCGTTGCCGTCAGCGGATTTCTATTGATGGTGCAATTGACTGCATTGCGATATCCAGATTTCCCTCCCTTATCTGCGGTGTAGTCATTCACAGGATCGGCTTGCCACCGGTCACCCCGATCATGGTGCCCGATACATAGCTTGAGAGGGGATCGGCCAACATGACGTAAGCGGTGGCGAGTTCGGCCGGTTGCCCCGGGCGTTTCATCGGAACCTGCTTACCGAAACTTGAGACGGCTTCCTCGGGCATGGTCGATGGAATGAGCGGAGTCCAGATCGGACCGGGTGCCACCGCGTTCACACGGATTCCCTTTTCGGCGAGCATTTGGGCAAGTCCGGCGGTAAAATTCTGAATTGCCCCCTTCGTTGTGGCGTAGGCAAGCAGCGTTGGATTAGGCATGTCCGAGTTAACCGATGCGGTGTTGATGATCGCGGCACCGTCCTTCATGTGTTTGACGGCTGCCTTGGATAGATAGAACATTGCATGGATGTTGACCCTGAAAGTCAGCTCCCATTCTTCGTCGGGGATGTCGCCTATCTCCTTAAACGTCGACTGATGAGCGGCGTTATTGACAAGGATATCGATACCGCCGAGATCGGTCATGGCACGGTCGATGATGTTCCGGCAGTGGTCGGCCGATTGAATGTCGCCTTTGACGAGAACGGCCTTTCGGCCGGCCTCCTCGACATGCTGTGCTGTCTCCCGGGCGTCCTCGTCTTCTTCGAGGTAGGAGATCAGAATGTCAGCACCTTCACGAGCAAATGCTATCGCCACCGCGCGTCCAATACCGCTGTCTGCCCCGGTGATTACGGCCATCTTGCCGGCGAGACGTCCCGACCCCTTGTATGTTTGTTCCCCGTGGTCGGGAACCGGATTCATCTTTCTCGTGAGGCCAGGCATCGGCTGTTTTTGGGCAGGAAAGGGAGGTTTGGGATAATCAGACATCGTGTTCTCCTGTGTGAGACCTAGCGCAAGGACGGGGCGGCCGGCTGGGCGCTTAGCGGCGACTGAACGATCAGTGAAACAGAGGGAGGGCTTCGCCGCAGCTTTGCGCGCAAGCTTCGCACGCGCGGGCGCAAATTTGGCAATGCTCGTTCATCTCAACATGCTTCGCGCATTCCGCAGCGCACGCCCGACAGGCATCAGCACAGGTCGAAACGAGATTGTGGGCGACATCCATGTTGGTGCCGGTCCTGCGGGTGGCAACCGACCCGGTTGCAACGCAGATGTCGGCGCAATCGAGATTGAGCCTAATGCACTGAACGAGTTCACCGACGTTCGTCTCGCCAAGGCAGGCGTCTGCGCAACTCGCGCAAACTTGAGCGCAGCTGTAGCAATCCTCTATGCAGCGCATCAGCGCGTCTGCCGAACGCCCGTGTACATCAGGATGGCTATTCATCATTTCACGTACAAGCATCGGTTTCCTCGCGGCTTTTCGGGTGTGTCCCTCCAACAATGGCGATGGCGAAATGTTCCGAGCACGGAACGCTTCTCGTGAACCGGCGTATGGAGCGCAGTTTCTGCAAACAGGGGCGTGGGTATGGTTTCATCAGTTGCATCGTTGCTTGAGCTCGAATGCAAAGCGGCGGGCTACGTCCCGGCGTCTCCAGCGCCCTGGGCACGGCATCCAGCCAAACCGCAGCCCGGCATTTGTCACTGGACGACAAGGCAGCATCAGGTGTTGCCGTCGGCATCTTGGCCACCGAAGCCGCTTTTACAGATCACCCCACAGGGCACGCAGCGGACCGCCCGGACCGTAGATCGGGTCACTTTGGGGAATGGGCAATGTGGCGATGATTTTCAAATCGCCGGGCGTTGCGGCAGCCGTTTCGATATCGGCATGCTGGCCGGCAGGATAGGCGCCGACGACAAGGAAATCGTCACTGGCAGAGTTGCACATGTGCCCAGTGCCGGAAGGCAGAACCAAGCAATCCCCAGCGCTGACATGAAGAACGCAGCCGCCCGGTCCACCGATCAAAAGCTCGGCCGTGCCTTTGGCGATGCCGAGCACCTCATGTGCCCTGATATGATAGTGCTGGTAGGAGAAAATTCCATTGCGCCAGAGCCCCTGCCATCCCGCGTCCGAGAAAAGCCGTTCGAAAACAGGAGCGCAGTCCGTTGGCGCGGGTGCGAGGATGTTGCGGTAGAAGAGTACGGGCAGAGAGGGATGATTGGGTACCCAGTCGCTTGGCGTCAAGAAAAGCGTCTCCGGTTGTCTGATCGTCAACTCATTTGCCATGTTTCGGTGCCTTGCCAAAATCCTTGCGCAATTCGTCCTTCGCCTTTTCGAGGGTCTCGCGGCGCCCATTGGAAAGCAGGATGCCAGCGCGATTGATATAGAAGGTCAGCATGGACATGGCCGAACGCAACGGACTTGATTTGCGTCTGTTGCTTTTCTCTGCCGACTCCTTGAACGAATCCGCTATTTTTTTGGCGCTCCGTTGATTGAAAATTCCTTCCTTGAGGTCCAGTGCGTCGCTGTTTTCGGTCACCTTTCGCGACCATTTCTTCTTCTTCTTTGCCATATTCAGGCTCCTTCGCAAGTAACACTGCGCGTCGATAAGGCGCTCCAACCTTTCGCGTTAGCCATCCCCTATTTTGCGTTGCCGATCGCCAAAAGGCACACCGCGAAAAAATTAAACACCGCGCTGACCGCATGAGAATATTCCCATCCACGGCGCAACTGCGTCCAGTTTTCGGGAAGCAGAGTCCAGTTGTCGGTTGCCTGATTTGCCGGGAAGGTAAAAGTCCAGAATATGGCTTGCGTAGCGACAATGCACGCAAGAGCGGCTATAGCGGGGATTGCCGGTTCCCCCGCTCGATAGAGAGCGATCGAAAGCCAGAGGAGCGCAGCTATTGCGCCGACGACAATCAACGCGAAGAGGTTCCATCCATCATATGCGCGTTGCGCAGCAAGATAATCTTCGCCCGACAGGCGCATCTTGCTGACGAGAGAAAACACGTGCGCACCCGCTGGCACCAAAGCCAAAGATGCAAGGACGAGGCTAACAATGCGCAACCAATGGGTCATCGAATTGAACCGGAACGAAATCATGACCACCAAACCGCAACTGCCACCGGAGGTTCCGAATTTTGCGTTCAGAGCCGCTCGTAGGTGACCCTCCAGCCTTCCTTGGGATCAGCGGGCGTGATCGTCAGTTGGTCGGCGTCAACCTTGAACTTGCGTTCCATGCGCTGGCCAATGAGATTGCGGACGAGGGACGATTCCACGGTGATGGCGAATGTCTCTTTGGCCTCGTCGACTTCAACCGGGCCATAATAGGCCTCGTAGCCATTTGCCGTATAGGGTGTCGGTTGCGCTGCGGCGTCCGGATTCATCGCCTGGACGGAGAGAGTTCCGCCAGTGGAGAAGATAACCTGGCCGGAATAGGGGATTTCTGTCCGATCGCCGCTCGCGTCGGTGACCTGCAACGACGTCATGCGCCACGCGCCGGTTATCGAGGACTTGCTGTCGTCAGCGAAGGCAGCAGAGGATGCGGCCAGCGTCAGCGCTACGAGCGCGATCTTGAAGTGCTTCATTCGTGTGGTCCTTTTCGAATGGGAGGGTAGTGGTTCAAATCCGTTCGATGCGCACGGGATACTCGCCGCGAACAAGTAGAGGCTCCGAACCTCCGTCGAAACGACCGAGCCGGATCAGCCCGTCCCAGCGGTATTCGTCGTAGAACAAGGCGAGATTGCCCCATGGCTTGAAGTAGCAGAGGTCGCCCGGCCGCTCGTTCCCGAACGGACCGCTGCCGTCCTGCGTCAGCTTGCGCGGCAGATGGACGATCTTTTCGTTCCTGCCGTAGTCCTCGATCTTGAGGTGCAAAGGAAGCATCGAAGCTAAGTCGCGTGCCGACGGATTGTCGTAGAGCATGGCCGTCCGGGACAGGTCATTAAACGTCACCCTGATCCTCACGTCGGTCGGCTCCTGGCTGGCGGGGTCACGTCCCTCCTGCCCACGCGCCGCGAACGGGAACGCCGCGGCCGCCAAGGCTCCGCCGACAGCGGTTCTTCGCGTAAGAAGCGGGAGCGTCGTTGCCATGCCTCGATCCCGTCAAACCGGTTGTGCCGTGGGCCGGAACAGGATTTCGTTGATGTCGACGTCGTCGGGCTCGTTCACGGCGAAGGCGACTGTCCGGGCGAACGTGTCCGCGCCGACCGCGATCTTACTGACGAATTCCTTCGTTGCGGCCTGGATGTCTTTCTCGCTGATATGCTCGAGAAGCTCGGTGCTGACGGCTCCGGGCGAGATGATGGTCGTCCGGATATTGTAGGGCTTCACTTCCTTGCGCAGCCCTTCGGAAAGTGCACGGACGGCGAACTTGGTGGCGCAATAGACCGCGGCACCCGGATCGACCACATGTCCATAGACAGAGGAGACATTGATGATGTGGCCGGACTTCCGAGCTTTCATGTGCGGCAACGCGGCGGCGATGCCGTAGAGCACGCCCTTGATGTTGACGTCGATCATTCGGTCCCACTCGTCGACCTTGAGGCGTTCGAGAGGGGCCAACGGCATCAGGCCGGCGTTGTTGAGCATCACGTCGATGCGACCGTATTCTTCGACAGTCGTATTCACCAGGTTGCTGACTTGCTGCCTGTCCGTGACATCGGTCTGAACCGCTCTGGCCTTGTACCCCTTCGACATGAGTTCGCTGGCCAGCGCATAGATACGGTCGCGTCGTCGGGCACCCAGCACCACGGTAGCACCTCGCTCGGCGAGATGGCGTGCCGTTGCTTCTCCAAGACCGCTGCTCGCGCCGGTAATGACGATGACTTTATTTTCTATTCCTTGAGACATGATGTTCTCCTGATTTCGAGATCTCGGAAGATTTTTTATGCTCGGCGGCTGGCAAGAACCGCGAGCAATGCCGAGCCCGTGAGAAGGCAGGCAGCCAGCAGAAAGGGGCTCCACCATCCCGCGGTGTCGAAGAGCACTCCGCCTGCAAAAGCGCCTCCCGCAATTGCTAGCTGGATCAACGCGACTTGCAGGCCGCCCGCCGCCTCCAGCTCGCCGGGAACAATCGCCGCCATCCACGTGTTCCAGGCGACCGGAATGGGCGTGGAGAAGAAGCCCCACACCACGAGCAGGAAAGCAGTGACTGCTGCGTATGGCCCGAGGGCGATAAGGAGGAGGGCGATGAGCGCAAGCGCACCTGGCAAACCGATCAGCAGGGTTGCGAGATGCCGCCGGACGACGAAGCCGATGACAGTCGTACCAGTCAGGCCGCCGAGGCCGAGGCCGAGGAGCACCATGGAAAGGGCATTCACTTCCAGTCCGGTGATGTTTTCGAGGAATGGGCGAAGATAGATCGACAGCGAGTTCTGGCCGATGAAGGCGAGGCCGGTCGCCGCCATACCGATGGCGAAGGTGCGGTTGCGCAGAAGCCCGAACATTTTCCCCACCCATACCGTTGTCGTCGCCGGCATCTTCGGCAGGACGGCGAATTGCCAGACCAGCGCGGCAAGTCCAACCGGAACGGTAATCAGGAAGGTGCCACGCCAGCCGATCAGTCCTCCGAGAAAGCTGCCGAGAGGGGCCGCGATGACGATGGCGAACGCGGTACCGCCTTGGAGCAGGGCGATGGCCTTAGGCAGGTCAGATTTCGAGGCCAGACGTGCGAGGATGGCTGTCGACAACGACCAGAAGCCTCCGATCGCCACACCGACAAGCGCCCGGCCTGCCAGGAAGACGGCGAAGTTGGGAGCGAGAGCGACAGTCAAACTGGAGATGATCAGTATCCCCGTGTAGAACAACACCACCACCTTCCGATCCACCTTTGACAGGAGGCCGTTTCCAAAGAGGCTGATGAGAACCGCGAAGACGCCTGAAATGGTGATGGCCAGTCCGGCCTGTCCTTCTGATACCGAGAGGTCTCGTGCAATCGGGGTCAGTAAACTCACTGGCAGGAACTCCAATCCGACCAGCAGGAAGGTAAGGAGCGACAGGCATGTCACGGCAGCCCATGGCGTCTGCGCCATTTCGGGAGAAGTCATCTCATTAACTGTCAGCTCAATAGCCATTCCGCGCTCTCCTGTCCGCTTGCCGCACTAGATAGCCAGATGAGTTAACGTGCACTAGAAGCTACAATGTGCATGTAGATGTGAAGGAGATTCACCAATGCGGCGGGACGAGTTCAGTGAGATGAGGGCATTCCTGGAAGTTGCCAGGGAGCGGAGCTTCACGCGCGCCGCCGCCAAGCTGGGTCTAACGCGCTCTGCGCTCAGTCATACGGTGAGCGCGCTCGAGGAGCGGCTGGGCATTCGGCTTCTTTCCCGTACCACGCGCGACGTGGCACCCACGGCCGCCGGGGAACGTCTCATTGAGAGTATCCAGCCCCATTTCCAGAGCATCGCCGCCGGGATCAGCGCCATCACCGCGCTACGCGACAAGCCGTCCGGCGACGTCCGGGTCGTCTGCCCCGATGACGCGGTCGAGCTCGTGTTCCGCCCTCGGCTGTCCGCGTTCCTGCGGGATTTCCCCGACGTCACGGTGGAGATCATTGTCGACAATGGTTTTACCAACATTGTCGAGCGGCAGTTCGATGCCGGGGTGCGGCTCGGCGAGGCCATCGCCCGCGACATGGTGGCCGTGCGCATAGGGCCTGACGTGTCGTATTCCGTTGTCGCATCGCCCGACTACCTGGAGCGGCACACGCCGCCGTCAATCCCGCAGGACCTGACAGGCCATAACTGCGTCAACCTGCGGCTTCCAACGTCCGGGGGGCTTTACGCCTGGGAATTCGAACGGGATGGCCGTGAGTTCAACGTGCGGGTGGAAGGTCAGCTTACCTTGAGCAACATCGCGCCCGCAATGGACGCTGCATTGGACGGCATCGGTCTCGCCTACGTCCCAACGGACCTCGTTCTGCAGCATGTCAAAAGCGGGCGACTGCGTCCGGTCCTCTCGGAGTGGTGCCCGACCTTCCAGGGCTATCACCTCTATTATCCGAGCCGTCGAAATCACTCGCCAGCCTTCTCGGCGTTCGTCGATGCTTTCCGGCATAGACCGCGAAAATAACGTTAGGTCGCACAACACAACGCCTCTTATTGGCGGTAACCGCCCGATTGGCACCGCCTGCCGGATAGCGCCTTGATGGACTAAGACACGTCATTAGCGACGTCGTTTGCGACGTGTCTTAGGCGAGGGTATGGGATGCGTGTCGAAATTCTTGGTCAGGAACGGCGGCGGCGTTGGGGTGACGAGGAGAAGCTCGACATCGTCATGTCGGTTGGGCTCGACGGTGCGACGGTTACTGAGGTTGCCCATCGGCACGATGTGAGCCGGCAGCAGATTTACGCCTGGCGGCATGAGCTGAAGAAGAAGGGTTTGTTGCCGCCCACTGCCGATACGGTCTTCCTTGCCGTAGACACGTCCGCCATGCATGGCGCCCCGCTCGTGCGTGAGGACGTTGCGCGCGTGCCTGCAATGATCGAGTTGCGGTTGAACGATGGGCGCAGCCTTCGCTTCGACAGTGGCGTTGATGCCGCCGTCCTGACTCGGCTCATCCGGGCGGTTGAAGCAGCATGATCGGACCAGGAACCGGTGTTCGAGTGTATCTCGCCTGCGGAGCCACGACATGCGCAAAGGGGTAGAAGGTTTGGCTGCGCTTGCGCAGGATGTGCTACGCCAGAAGCCGACGGGAGGTGCAGTCTTCGCGTTTCGAGGAAGACGGGGCGATCGCATAAAACTTCTGTATTTTGATGGCCAGGGCTTCTGCCTGTACTATAAAATTTTGCAGAGAGGGCGTTTTCCATGGCCTTCAGCAGCCGATGGAACGGCGCGGCTGACAGCGGCGCAACTGGCCATGTTGTGGGAAGGGATTGATTGGCGACGTCCGAACTGGGGCGCTCCACCGGCGCGTGTCGGTTGATTTTATGTCACTGAATCTGCTTGTTTTTATGGATATGCGTCCTGACCTATGGTAGTCAGGATCATGTCGAACGCGAGCCAAAATCTTCCCGACGATCCGGCCTTCCTGAAGGCGATGATCGCCGCTTTGCAGGCGGAAAACGCGAAGATGTCGGCGACGTTGCAGGCGCACGACCAATTGATTGGGGAACTGCGGCTGCGCATCGCCAAGCTGAAGAAACAGGTCTTCGGCAAGTCCTCGGAAAAGATCGAACGGGAAATCCAGCAGCTGGAACTGGCGCTGGAGGATCTTTTGATCGCCGCAGCGGAAAGCAGCACCAAGCCGCTCGATGAGGTCGATGCGGCAGTGACTGCCGCGCCTGTGGCAAGCACGCCCGAAAAGACGATGCGCCGCCGGCCGCGGGTATCGGAAAAGGCAGTTCGCGAGCGCAAGGAACTCGATCCCGGTACCTGCTGCCCCGATTGCGGTGGTGAATTGCGCCTTGTCGGCGAGGACGCCAGCGAAATCCTCGACATGATCGCTGCGCAGATGAAGGTCATCGAGGTCGCTCGATTGAAGAAGTCCTGCCGTTGCTGCGAGAAGATGGTGCAGTTGCCGGCACCAAGCCGTCCAATCCCGGGCAGCATGGCAGGTGCTGGACTTTTGGCTTACATCCTGGTCTCGAAGTTCGACGACCATCTGCCTTTGTATCGCCTGAACGAGATCTTCGCCCGCATGGGCGCCGACATTCCGGACAGCACGCTGGTCGATTGGTGCGGTCGCGCCATGCAGGTGCTCCAGCCGCTGATTGAGCGGATCGAGACCGCAATCATGGGCAGTGACCTCCTCCATGCCGACGACACCCCGATCCGGGTGCTGGATCGTTCTCTTCGGGATAAGGGTTTGGGCAAGGGTGTGAAGAAGGGCAGGATCTGGACGTATCTCCGCGATCAACGTCCCTGGGCGGGAGCGGCTCCACCGGGCGCGATCTATTACTTCGCCCCGGACTGGAAGGAAGAGCACGTCCACCATCACCTCAGGCAGACAAGCGGCATCCTTCAAGCCGACGGCTACAAAGGGTACGGGAAGCTCTATGAACCTGGAGCTGATGGGGCGCGCCGCTTCCGCGAAGCGGCCTGCTGGGCGCACTGGCGCCGCGACTTCCATGATATCTGGACATCGAACAAATCCGAGATCGCGCGAGAGGCTCTCGATCGTATCGGCGCGCTTTACGACATCGAGCGCGACATTGCCGGTCAGCCTGCCGATATCCGCCTTGCCGCGCGTCAGAAGCACAGCAAGCCAAAGGTCGAAGCATTCCGCATCTGGGTCGAAGCCCAATTGACCCGCATTCCAGGCAAGGGCGATCTGGCGACGGCTTTCCGTTATGGCCTGAGCCGGTGGGCGTCATTCTGCCTGTTCCTGGAGGACGGTCGCGTCGCCATGGATAACAATGCCGCCGAGCGGGCCCTGCGCCCAATTGGAATCGGAAGAAAGAATTGGTTATTCGCCGGCGCTGACACCGGGGCAGAGACCTTGGCGCGTGCCATGACGATCATCGAGACGGCGAAGATGAACGGTATCGATCCGCAGGCCTATCTGGCTAACGTGCTCGACCGTATCCACGATCACAAGATCAATCGCCTCGACGAACTACTCCCCTGGAATTGGTCACCAGTCGCCACCACCTGCGCCGAGGCAGCCTGATGGCAATAATCACTTATGTCCGCACGATCAAATATGTCGCTGAAATTCTTGGCGAGGATCCGGAGCTTCTCCGGGCAATCATCTCCAACGATGATAATCTGACCTACGGCAGCATCATCAGCGTCTATAACGGGGAGGACGAATCCATCACCGCGCTGACAGACGACGGCATGGAGGAACTGGAACAGATGCTCTCCTACGCCCGCCGTTCAACCGACGAATGGAACGACTTCCTCGACAGCTTTGTCGACGACGAGGAGCTGATCGCCCGCCTCAAAGCGAAATCTCCGCGGTAACAATCGGTAGGTTACTATTGGCGCGTGCCCAGCAAGGCTACGCCGACGCACCGTTTACGGGGCGCAGACTTCAAGCGGCGATTTCAGCTATGTGAGACTTCCTGATGCGCTCGACGAAGCCCGCCCGTTCACACGGACAGCGTGCGCGGCCGGCCGGGCCTCTACTTCGCCGGACCGAAAAGGCGCGAGCAGTACACTTGCTGAACATTCAGTTTAAGGGAAATGACAGAAAAACAGTCAAACCTTCGGGCTCGAACTTTGTTTCGACCTCGCCTCCAAGCCGGTACCCGATTTCTCCCCGCAATAACTTCATTCCAAAGCCGTCCTTGGGGGGTGCAGTTATGGAGGGACCTCCCCGCTCCATCCATTTCAAAGTGAGAAGGTTGTCATCGGCTTTCCAGTGAACGAGCACGCGGCCATCGGAACTGGTAAGCGCTCCATATTTGGCAGCATTCGTCGCGAGTTCGTGGATGACCATTCCCAAGGCAAGCCCGCGCTGAGGATCGAGTTTGATGTCCCGTCCGTCCAGGGTGACCCGGTCGCCGCCAAAGGGCGAGAGCTCTTGAGAGACGAGCTCCAGGATGGATACATCTTTCCAGTTGTCGCGCGACAGCAGAGCGTATGCGCGAGACATGGCTTTCAGCCGTCCGACATAGGCTGTGTAGAATGCTTCCGGTGATGACGAAGATTCCATAGTTTGGGCAGCAATGCTGATCGTGACCGCCAGCATATTCTTGACCCGGTGATTGAGTTCCGAGATCAGAACTTTCTGGTGGTCTTCGGCTTCCGCAAGAGTTGTGACGTCGATGAGTGTGACAATAACCCCGTCAATCCTGTTGTTTTCACCTCGATAGGGTATGAGCCGCGCAAGGAAATGTCTCCCCTGGTTGTCGCGCGAAAGATGATTGTCGCGACTTTCACCGGTGGAAAAAACTTCGGAAATATGGGCTTTCAGGTCCGGATACTGGATCTCGCTGGACAATTCGGTGAGCGGTCGTCCGACATCCGCCGGCCGCACCTTGAAGAACTTGGATGCAGCCGGTGTAAAATTGCGGATCACCAGGTTTCGATCAAGGAACACAGTGGCAATCTCGGTTGCATCGAACAGGTTCCTAAGGTCGTTGTTCGCCCGGTCGAGCTCCTCCACTTTTCCATTGAGTTCGGCGTTTATCGTATTGAGCTCCTCGTTCAGCGACTGCATCTCTTCCTTCGAGGCCTCCAGCTCCTCGTTGGACGACTGGGCTTCCTCGTTGACGGAAACGAGCTCCTCGTTGGACGACTTGAGTTCCTCAAGCGCGGTCTCGTACTCCTCGATTGTCGACTGGAGACGCTCGCGAGTTTCGCGCAATTCCCGCTCGAGTTCGACGGTGCCGTCGACATCGCGCTGTACACGCCCTGGCCCCGAGCGTGCCCGCAACGGGCCAACCGAATGGAAGAGAACGATGTACAACGGTTCACCGGTCGTTCGCCCGTTCAAAGGCTCAACTGTAATCGTCACATGCTGTACACGGTCGTCATCCGCGTCGACGAGAACGTTATCCTTGATCACGCGATTTCGCGACGACGCACACTCGCGCAAGGCCGCTCTCAAATCGAGGCGAAGATCCCGTTTAGCCATATTGAGGAGCTGGCGGCTTGGACTGCCTTGAGGCACTTCGAGAAACTTAGCGGTCTTGCCGGAGGTGTAAACGACATCACCGTCGGCATTGACGACGACGTGGGCCGGGGCGAAGCTCTCAAGCACATGTGTTTCCACCACTTGCCGCAACTGCGAACCGCCAAGTCCCCGTGCTTCGAGTTTTGCCAAGTTGGGAATTGTGTACTGCTCGTCGCGCCCCAGCATCTGAGGTCGGTAGGGCGTTGCATGGCCGCGCGCTTGAAAAATGCGGTTCTTCTTGTCAACCGTGGTGAAGAGGTCTCCATGTTGGCCAATACCCTCGGATGTGCCGAGAAACAGATATCCTTGAGGCCGCAATGCGTAGTGAAACGTCGGAATGACACGGTTCTGAACCTCAGATCCGAGGTAGATGAGAAGGTTGCGACACGAGACGAGGTCCATTCGTGAAAAAGGCGGCTCGCGGATAACGCTATGGGGTGAGAAGATGCACAGTTCGCGCACGCTACCGGCAACGATATAGCTTGCTCCTTCAGAGCTGAAGAACTTCTTTCGCCGTTCCTCCGAAACGCCTTCGAGCAGCGCTTCTGGATAGCGCGCGGTCCGCGCGATCTGCAGTGCGTGATCATCGATATCGGTCGCGAATATCTGCACTCGCGGCACGCTCGCCATATTTTCCATAAACTCGCGCATCAGGATCGCGATCGAGTAAACCTCCTCGCCGGTTGCGCAGCCCGGCACCCATACCCGAACGGTATCGGCTGCTGACTTGCCGGCAAAGAGTTGAGGGATGATCGTTTTGGCAAGGGTCGCGAATGCGTCAGCATCGCGGAAAAAGTTTGTGACGTTGATCAGCAGGTCGCTGAAAAGCCGCAATACCTCTTCGGGATCCTGTTCCAGACACCCCACGTAAGCTTCGATCGTATCGAATTGTCTGACCTGCATTCGACGCCTGACGCGCCTTAGGAAGGTCTTCGGCTTATAACCGGAAAAGTCGTGGCTAGTCTGCTTTCGCAGAATGGCATAGATCTGATTACGAGCGTGATTAAGATCACTCGCCTTCTTCGCTTCGTCATTGTCGCCGAGATCCGAGAGCAGGTCGAAGCTCTGTGCGAAAGCCAGGAGCTTTTCGCCCATCGCCTGGGCAGGCAATGCCAGATCGATCAGACCGACCGAAATTGCGCTTTGCGGCATATCTGGATTGCGGGGACCAGAGCCGTCGGCAATCTGCGCAATCGTAAGGCCACCATATTCCTTGATCGCCTTTACACCGAGGGTGCCGTCGCCGTCTCCGCCAGAGAGAACAACCCCGACCGAATATTCTCCCTGATCCTTAGCGAGCGCGCCGAAAAATATATCGATTGGCTTGCGTTCACGGATGTGATTTTCAAGTTTCTTGCTGGCAAGGACGCCGTTTTCAATCGTCAGAACCACATTCTGCGGCATGACGTAGACCACATCCGGCCGGATTTTGACTTCTCCAGAGGCGAGGACCACCTGCATGTCAGTGAAGCGCGCGATGACCTCATGAAGGTGGCTTTCGAGCGCAGGGTTTAGATGGGTGACGATGACGAACGCCATGCCGCAGCGTTCCGGAAGGCCACTAAAAAATCCCTCCAGCGCCGGAATCCCACCCGCCGAGGCGCCAATGCCAACCACGGGAAAATTTGGCTCTAATCGCGTCAACAGGGCCGCTCCTTTAGACCGAATACGCGGTCCCCCTATGGACTAGAGTTAGGACGGAAGCTTATATTTGGCAATATTTAATCGACACCGGAACATGGAACGGTCATGTTGGTCTAAGCTTTTGACAGGAAGAGAAAAAAGCCATGACATCGGCGTTAGGCCACGTGCTGGTGGTGGAAGACGAACCAATGATCGCGATGGAGCTCGTCTGCGCCTTGGAGTTGCAAGGGGCGACTGTTGTTGGCCCTTTTGCCGGCCTTCGCCAGGCTACGGCCGCCATCGAGAACGGTGCGAAGCTCGACGGCGCCGTACTGGACCTGAACCTACGGGGTGAATTGAGCTTCTCGGTCGCCGACCTGCTGCGCGCCAACCATATTCCTTTTGTCTTCACCACAGGATACGGACTTGAGGATCTGCCCCGCAGGTATAGTCAGGTTCCGCTTTTAGCCAAGCCAATCGATCCGTCTCAGGTGATTGAAAAGCTCGCCGAAATCGTGGCGGCGTCCAATCGGGCGGAGTAAGCTCAGGGTTGATGCGCGCTTGGAATATCAGATCCGGTCAATACCCCCTGGAACTGGGCCAGAGAGCGACTGCTTGTGGGGATTTCAAGCAGCCGCGTAATCAAATTCACAAGGCAGACATCCGTTGACCGTGTTCAGTGATTACGGTCGATTTTTCCGTTCGCCCGAAGTTCGGCAATCTTGCTATCAAGATCAGCTGTGTAGGGCCCAAACTTTTCGAACAGTTCGCGTGCTGCTCGCGGTTGAAGCCCATGAGCTCGGATGAATTCATCTAAGTCATACCGCGTGTTCCAATCACTAATGCGCTTGCCGAATCCTGTTCTGGTATTTTCGTGATGCATCGTCGTCGCCTCATCTGGACGCTACTTTGCGGGGCCGCCTGAGTGACCTGTTCGATAAGCCAACTGCCTCTGTTGCCAAAAGTTCCAGTGGGCAGCATCAGTGTCGCCCGTCTGGTTTCGCGATCACATTCATCCTCCTGGGCCAGCCGCCGTCACTTCGGCTCAACCAGCAGCCGGCGAAATGACAATGGCTCGATTCATACCTGCGTTCCCGCGCGATCTTCATCGTGTCAATCCAACAACGTCATGGTTGACTCCGCGTTTCACTCAGCGGAAAACGATTCTTGGCAGCAGAGGGAGAAAACTGATGGCTGATGAAAGCAATACTGGTACCACAATCGAAGCTGTAGAGACCGCCGCACCGGCAAAGACGCCGGTACCGAAAAAGCAGCGTGCGCCGCGGGGCACGAAAGCAACTGCAGAAGCAACGGGCACCACAACGGTTGCGAAGACGCCGAGAGAGCGCAGGAAGCGCACCGACGAGGGCGTAGTCGCAAAGCTTGCGCCCGTCAAAAAGCAAGTTGCTGAAAAGACGACTTCCGCCCTCAAGACCGGAAGCACGAAGACGTCGAAGCTCGGCGGACCAAAGGCTTCGTCGTCCGTCTCGGCGATCGATGAAATGGCCGACCTCATCCAGCTTGAAGAAGAAAATAAAAGGCTCCGCAAGGAACTGGCCACCAAACTGCGGGCGGAAAATTCGGAACTGCGCAAGCGGTTAGGACTTGATTGACCGGGACCGACAGCAGGGGCCGGTTGCGAGATCGACCTTGGCCCCTACATTCCTCGTAGGACAGACATTCACCGAACTCACGTGAGAGTTCGGATCGCTCGAGGCTGACGATCGATGAAATCACCATGGAACCTATTTGCTCGACTGACATCGCGGGGACGGTCGGCAGAACCACGCGAGATTTCGATTGAACACGACGCCGACAGTCAAGCAAATGACACGCAAGAACAACAAGTCCGCGGCGCTCAGTTGAGTTCAACGGATCCAACCGGTGCATTTCAGGATCGTGAGAATGGATCGGATGAACTCAAGGAGGCTGCATCTTCGGATCTGACCGAACACCAGGATGATAACGCCCAAGCCGTCTCTACAGACGCCGCCGTTGAAGAGGCACCTACGCCGGAAAATCAGCGAATTGGCGAACTGCCTCCAAAACAGTCAGCCTCGTTGCCTAAAAGCAAGCAATCTCCTAAGGCGCCACAAATTCAAGCGCGCGCTAAGAAGTCCGGAACCGGGAACGTTAAGAAGTTCCCTTCGAAAGCGAACACGGATCCCGGCGCACAGTTATCAGCCCGGGAAGCATTTTTCGAGGAAGTGGCGGTTTTGGACGACGAAATTCAGCAACTGAGAACCCTGTTGGCCGAAAAGCTCCATCTGCAGAATCTCCACCTCAGAAAAATGCTGGAGCGTTTTGACCGGTCGTGAGCCCGAGAGCCCAACAGCCAACGCGATTTTAGCCATTCCCGCGCCTGGCTCCTCGTCGATCTCCGGCGGGCTCAATTGTCGTCTGCGATGATGAAGTGATCTGGCGGATGGACAGCAGAAGGCAGCCGGACGGCAATTTGTCCAATCCCTACTCTGGAATAAAGCTGCTCCCCGGCGACGCAGAATTTCGCCTGTAAAAAGCGATTTTGGTGTAAAATTATGCGTCCTTAAAAAAGGCTGCGGTTGACGCGCCGACTTCGACGCACTGCGCCGCAAAGGAAGGGTAAGCCAATGAAAAGGTTTGCAATCGTTTCCCTGTCGCTGGTGATGATGGTTACAGGCATTCCGCCTGCCATGGCGTTTCCCACAATAGCGACGCCGAAGATCGACGCGGGGCAAGCGCAATTGGTTCAATACGCACGATATCGCGGCGGCGGGTACTATGGTGGATACCATAATAATGGTGGTGATGAGTGGGCCTGGGCACTAGGTGGGCTTGCCGCCGGCGCAGTTATCGGGGGCCTCCTGGCGCAGCCCCGATATTATCAGCCCTATGGGCCGGGATACTACGGGTCGGGATACTACGGACCGAGATATTACCGGCCAGGCTATTATCCACGCAACTATTACGGCCGGAGCTACTACGCTCCGCGCTATTATGCGCCGCGTTACCAACGCCAAGTCTATTACGGCGGAAATGCTCATACGCGTTGGTGCTACGGACGATATCGCTCCTACAGGGCCTACGACAACACGTTCCAGCCCTACTATGGCCCGCGGCAGGCGTGTGTCTCGCCTTATTGAGCGAGAAGGCAATGATTATCATGTTCCGGGTTTGAAAGGGCGCCGCGTCGCCGACAACGTCGCCTTCGCGGCGCTTTCCGCGACGCACTCTAGCCAGTGGCTTCGTCCGGACCTGCCGCACAAAGTCGACAGTGATTGGGAAGGCTTTGCCCAACGCATGGCGCTGCGCAGAATTATATGGAGACATGAGCAACGGTGCGGCGATCAAAACACCACAGGAGGTCGCCGAGCATTAACGGCACGGCTTCACAGCCGTGCCGGTGCGTGCTCCTATTTGATTGGCGGCGAAGAGGCTTTGCCGAGTTTTATCGATGGCTCACGTCCCCACACGCGAAGCTTGCCGAGCTCTGATACAAAGCTTGGAAGCCCTTCGTCGCCAGGAAGGGCAATAACGCCTTCGTCGACCGCTTCGGCGATGCCCGCTTTTTCCAGCAGAGGGAGAGCAGATTGATCGTAGCCGATGAACTTGCAGTGCTGAAACGCATCGGCGACAAAATCGCGAACCGTTGCCTCTCTCAGCAAGTCATCCATCGCGGCTTCTGAAGTCAAAAGGGCGACAGCATCAAACAGAACTGATGGGCCGCCATCGATCATATGGTGGGCTTCGACCCACGTACCGTCGGATGCAGTGACCCCACCGACCTTTGGAGCGATCAGTTCGACCGTGGCTTTTTCCTCAATGATTGCCCCAGTCAGTTCCTTCAAGAGCTTGGCGTTAACGCCATCGGATACAAGAATGCCCAGCTTGCGGCCTTCAAAACGTTTCGGCCCGCGTTCTATGATGCTCAATGCGGGCGACGGCGTCAGATCCTGGCGGGTCGGCGCAGCTGCGTCGGCGGGCTTTGGCATGGTCTGAAGACCGAGTTTTTCGGCAACGGTGGTCGCAAGGGTCTCATCGATATTGAGAAGATGAGCCACCATGCGCTCGCGAATGACGGGTGTTTCAACCTTACTGAGTTCGAATGTCAGCGCCATTGCAATATGCCGCTGCTCCGGCGGGGTCTGACTGATGTAGAATTGCCGGGCCTGGCTGTAGTGGTCAGCAAAGCTTTCAGGGCGAAGGCGAACTTTTTGGCCTTGCTCTTCGGCAGGGAAATGCCGATATCCGCGCATCGGAGACTCCCTCGGTCCCTCCCCGTGAGAATTGGGCTGGTAGTTCGTTCGCCCCACGGGATTGCGCATGGCCATGTGCCCGTCCTGTTGGAAATGGGCAAAGGGACACTTCGGAGCATTAATCGGCAGGTGGGTGAAGTTCGTGCTGCCAAGTCGCTTCAACTGCGTATCAAGGTAGGAGAAGTTCCGGCCTTGCAACAGCGGATCGTTGCTGAAGTCGATGCCTGGCGGAACATTCTGCGTCATGAAGGCTACCTGCTCGGTTTCCGCGAAGAAGTTATCGGGCATTCTATCAAGCACAAGGCGACCGATCGCCTTGACGGGAAGGATCTCCTCCGGGATGAGCTTTGTCGGATCAAGTACATCGAAGTCGAAGCTGTCGGCGAATTCCTGATCGAAAAGCTGAACACACAGCTCCCATTCGGGGAAATTCCCCGACTTGATCGATTGCCAAAGATCCCGACGGTGAAAGTCCGGATCAGCGCCGTTGATCTTGACGGCTTCGTTCCAGGCGACCGACTGCAATCCCAGCTTGGGTTTCCAGTGAAACTTGACGAACGTGGACTCGTCCTTGGCATTGATAAAACGGAACGTATGGACTCCGAAGCCTTCCATGAAACGGAAGGAGCGCGGGATAGCACGATCAGACATGACCCACATGACCATGTGCATGCTTTCCGGTGTCAGGCTAATAAAGTCCCAGAAATTATCGTGTGCGGTTTGAGCCTGCGGAAATGCTCTGTCCGGCTCCTGCTTGGCAGCATGGATCACATCAGGAAACTTGATCGCGTCTTGAATGAAGAACACTGGAATATTGTTGCCGACGAGGTCCCAGTTCCCCTCCTGAGTGTATAGCTTGACCGCGAAACCGCGAACGTCACGCGCGAGGTCAGCCGAGCCTTTGTTGCCGGCGACCGTTGAAAAGCGAACAAAGGCAGGCGTCTTCTCACCCGGTCGCTGGAACAGATCTGCTCTAGTGTATGCCGCGAGAGATTCGTATGTTTCAAAAAATCCGTGGGCGCCATAGCCGCGGGCGTGAACGACGCGCTCGGGAATTCGTTCATGGTCGAAGTGGAAAATCTTCTCGCGGAAATGGAAGTCTTCGATCAGCGCTGGTCCGCGTGCGCCGACCCGCAGCGTATTTTGGTCGTCAGCGACCGGGCCGCCTTGAGCGGTCGTAAGGACGGGTGTGTCGTTTTCAGCGATCTGGTGAAGTTCGCCGCCCTGGCCGCGTCGCAGTTTTTGATCGTGTATTTCTGCGATTGTCGCTTGTTGTGCTGACGGAACGCTTGTCGTCTTCTTTGCCATTGGATAGCTCCTGGAAAACTCGGGTTTGGATTGTTGCTGGCGATCAGAAGCAAGGGGGCGTTTCGAAGGGAAGTGTCTGCCCCGTTGTCACTAGCTTGTTTTCTTGCGGAACCCTCTTGGATTGGCCGATCGATCGCCGAGCTTTGACCATGCCGCCTCTGAGATCAGAAGGCTGTAGAGCGCCGGCTTGCCAAAGATCTCGACCAGGAGTTCGACCTGGCCTTCAGTTTTGCCGCGGTGCTGGAGGAAACTTCCCCTGCTGTTCTCAGCCAGGGCGAGGTGCGCTGTCCTTGGCCGTTCCCTCAAGACGTTCTTTTCAACTAAACAGATGTCCTCGGGGGTGTCTTGAAAGGGATCGAGGGTTTCTCCCGTAAGCATCACAGCTCCGATCGCGTTCGAGGGATGACGAGGGCCGAACGTCGGGGCGGGGTCAAAGTTCCTCCATCGAACGAAAAACTGTCTCAGTTTGATGAGGGAACCAGCGAGTGCGTTCGCAATTGTTTGCTGGCAGCAGAATGCTGAAGACAATACCAGACACGAGTTCTAGGTCTTGGAGGGATGTTCACCGACGCTGCGAATGTCTTGGCCACGGGCAGGCAGCCTTCACTTGCAAGTCATTGAGGGCCGTAGATCCAGTCGAACATGAGTTTGGCATCCCTGCCGTGCGAATTGAGGGGAACATCCGGTTTTGTTGGATGTTTCATTCAAAGAGAACGGAGATTTTGATGAACGCAGATCCCAATGACCCCCAGGCTGGCGCGAATACGCCAGCGGAGACGGCCGCCCACCCGGTTGAGGCGATGCCCGGAATGGAGGTGAAGGCCTCGCCGACAATGGCCGATGCGGATGCGGAGGCGTTCGTGGCCGAAGCTGTTCAGGAACTTGCCAATTGTTCGATCCCGTTCCTCTTGGCCGGCACCTTTGCGATGAGCGCCTATACCGGTATTGCCCGGCAGACGAAGGATCTTGATATCTTCTGCAAGGCTGGAGACTACGCCCGAATCCTCGCTCACTTCAGGGACAAGGGCTACACGATCGAGGTCGAGGACGACCGTTGGCTGGGCAAGGTCCGGAAGGGTCGGCACTTCTTCGACGTCATCTTCGCAGCATCAAACGGCACGATGCCTATCAGCGATTCATGGTTTGAGAACGCGCGTCAGATTGAGATGAACGGGCACAAGATCCGGATCATAGCGCCTACGGAACTCATTTGGTCCAAATGCTTCATTCAGGTCCGCCATCGCTACGATGGCGGCGACGTGGTTCACATGATCCTGCGCGCAAGCGATGAAATTGATTGGCATCGGCTTCTCAGTCACATGGAAGTCCACTGGGAGGTCCTCCTTATCCATTTGCTGAATTTTCGCTGGGTTTATCCAACCGAGCGCGACAAGGTTCCTGAATGGTTGCTGGAAGAGTTACTCGACCGATTGAGTGCACAGCGCAAGATGCCACTGCCGCAAATGAAGGTTTGTCGGGGCAGGATGTATAGCCGGGTCGACTTCGAAATCGATGTCAAGGAATGGGGGTTTGCTGACGTGGGTGGAGAAGGGGAATTGCGGGATGTAAAAGACGAGACAGCACAAGGAGACGCGGTGTGACGGAAATGAGCCAAGCCGATAGAACCTTGACCTCTGCCAAGGTTCGCATAGCCGCGATGGGTGACCTGCATATGAAAGAGCAGGACTCCCCGTCTTACAAGGAGTTGTTCAGCGAGGTCTCTCAGGAGGCCGACATACTCGTCTTGACCGGAGATCTTACGGATCTCGGCAAACCGCGCGAGGCTGAGCTTCTTGTTGCCGATCTGCGATCCTGCTCCATTCCGGTGGTCGGCGTTTTGGGAAATCACGACTACGAATGTGGCCATGTGGAGGAAGTCAGGGCGATCATCAAAAGCTCGGGGATGCATCTTCTCGAAGGACAAGCGGTGGACCTAAATGGCGTCGGCTTCGCCGGGGTCAAAGGCTTTGCAGGTGGGTTTGGTCGGTTCATGCTAAGCTCTTTCGGCGAGCCCGCAATCAAAGCCATGGTGGCCGAAAGCGTTGAAGAGTCGATGCGGCTCGAAAACGCCCTTCGCCAGATCCGATCGGAGCGGGCGATGGTCGTGCTTCACTATGCTCCCATCGTTGAAACAGTGGAGGGCGAGCCAATTGAGATTTATCCCTTCCTCGGATCATCCCGCCTTGCTGAGACCATCGACCGATTTCCCGTCTCTGCGGTCGTTCACGGTCACGCTCATCGCGGAAAGTACTCTGGTAAAACCCCAGGAGGCGCGCCAGTTTACAATGTCGCATCTCACGTCGAAAAACCGACCGGAAAAGCTTATGCGCTCCTAGATTTGTAGGGCCGTCAGCGGATGTGAGACCGGGAAGCCGGAAAGACGGTCATGTGTCCGACATGTCTTTTGTGGTCGAAGTGCGATGACCTGGAAGAATTGTATGGTGATCCACTTTCGATCTGGCGACCTTGGGCACCAGGTATCGTTGGTCGCAGTATCGACAGCGGCCATCACATGGCGGAGGAAGCTCCACACGAAGTTGCCGCGGCGATCATCGCCTTTCAGCATGGATCAACGCCATGAGCTCCCGGACCTGACGAGGCAAACAGTCCCGTTGACATTGAGGCGTGAGATTTCCATCGCCCAGCCTTCGGTCATGCTGGGCGACGAACGAACGCTTTTCTGCCAGGCACATCGGCTTCCTGCAAGTGCTGACTTGCGTAGCAGCAACACTTCTGTCTACCGCAGAATCGCCATGCTGAAAAAACAAAAAAATATCAAAATGGGAACCAGTCCTTTTGCCCGAGGTTAGGGCGACACGTCATGTTGAATACAACGTTTTACCGGAGGAAACAGGACACGGGTCATCAGCAGCAAGGTGGCCAGGCCAGGGTGGCCACAGAGTGGTAGCCAGGGCGGCCAAGGCGGTCATCAGGGCGGCGGTCAAGCGTACAGCAGGGTGGCAAGCGGGGAGGGGTCAACGGCCAACGCTATCGCATCTTCCACCGTGGCCTGATTTACTGAGGGGTCTTTCTCAGCTGACGCGTTCGGTAATCACCCAGTGCCAATGCAGGATTGCCGCAGAACGAGGTGTGATGGCAAAACAGGTTTCGAAAACAAATCTGAACTTTGGAATATCGATAGAAACCGAACCCATGGAAGCGCGTTCAGCGGATCAACTCCCATCAGGAGAGGGTTGGCAGTATGAGCCGAAGTGGGACGGTTTCCGATGCCTCGCTTTCAAGAAGGGTCGTGAAGTGGACTTGCGGGCAAAGTCAGGCAAGGGGCTCGCCCGCTTTTTCCCGGAGATGGTGGCATTCCTCGCTGCGCTGCCAGTTGATCAGTTCGTGATCGATGGTGAGCTTGTCATCGCGATCGACGGGGAACTTAATTTTAACGCCCTGCAAATGCGACTCCATCCGGCGGAAAGCCGCATCACGACATTGTCGATCAAGACACCAGCAAGGCTAGTCGCCTTCGACATGCTGGTAGACACAAACGGTATGTCCCTCCTCGCCAAGAGTTTAGGATACCGCCGAGCCAGGTTGGAAGCTCTGGCGAAAACCGTAGCGGACGGAGAACATCTCTTGCTGTCGCCGTCCACCAACGACGTCGCTGAAGCCCGCCGCTGGTTGTCCGACGCAGGAGGCGACACAGACGGCGTGATATGCAAGCGCATCGAGGCCCCCTATCTGCCTGGTGATAGGGCAATGACGAAGGTTAAGCGGCTTCGAACGGCCGACTGCGTTGTCGGCGGTTTTCGATATGACAGCAACGGCAAGCTGGTCGGATCCTTGTTGCTCGGGCTCTACAATGACAATGGTGAACTCGACCATGTCGGCTACACCTCCACGATAAGGAACGACGAAAAACCAGAGCTCACAGCAAAGCTTGAGGCCTTGCGCGAGGCACCTGGCTTTACAGGCAAGGCTCCGGGAGGTCCGAGCCGTTGGGCGACGAAGCGCACTTCACAGTGGCAGCCCCTTAGACCTTCTCTGGTGGTCGAGGTTAAATTCGATCAGATTACGGGACGCAGATTTAGGCACGGGACAAAGCTCCTTAGATGGCGCCCGGATAAGAAGCCATCCCAGTGTGATTTTAGGCAGATCGAACCGGCTGCGGTCATCAGTGCCCAGGCAACAATGCCCGCAGGCGTCCAGACCGCCACGAAGCCGTCGAGCCGTAGAGCGCAACGGAGCTGATTATCTTCAGCCAAACAGCTCTCGACTTACCAAGGCGAAGCCTGGAACTTGTTTTCGATTTCGCGGTTTGCACACCATCGAGATCAATCAGGATCACGATTAAGGGAGTAATGCGAAATGGCAGCAACAAGCAAACCAGGTGCAAAGTCGGCGGGCAGGAAGGACGCTGCCACGAAAAAGAGCACGTCCCCGGGCAAACAAGGCGGAAGTCACGAACAGGACGTGAAAGCCGGCCAGCAGAGCCACAAGAACACAAAATAAGCGAACAAGAGCCCGTCCTGAATACGGGCTCTTGTAACGAGCTTCCTCGACCGAGATAGCCTATGTTCGCGCGGTGCCTTCCGCCGAACGCCTCCACCTCCGACCCCAAGCCTGTTCACAAGATCGTATGCTCACTCGTGAACAGGAATTCCTGTCAGCCGCTGGGGAGCTAACCACCCTAAACGCGTGGCTCGCGAGAACGCGGAAGCACCAAGGAGTGCAGATTCCGAGGCAATCCGCCCCCGCATTCCGAAATGATGCCGCCCCCCAATTCCGAGAATTAACCGCCCCCTTGTTCCGAGATGATGCGGCCCCCTGATTGGGGTGTTTGTCGGGGTGTTCTGCTGGTGAGACGTTCGTCCTTTCAGTTAGAGCGCGGCTATCCGTTGTTCGCTCAACACCTTCGCCGCACCCTCACTACATTGATATTCGTAAACTATGCGCTCACTGGGCCAGATTGCAGCCTCTCGCCATGACCAACCGAGGGGCTTCGTCCAGACCGCCCACAGGCTCTGATACCGATCGCAGCACCAGCGCGACCGTTCACCGTGGATGGCGCGATTAGCGCTAACGCTCCGTCTTTACTTGTTCAACTTCTTCCATGACGCGATCCCTGGCGACATTATGAACGTCCGAGGCGACGTGGACAGCGGTCTCGTAGACATCAGATGCCATCTCCTTGCCTTCTTCGACAAGTTCGGAGGTTTGCGCGGCGATATTGGTCTTTACGGCATCTGCCGCCTCTCCAAGAACTTCGTCTTCCACGTCAGTGTGCGGTAACGCTGCACCGATGGCGGCTCCGACGGCAAACGCCAGTGCCCCACCAACAAGCGGCTGGTCGCGGAAGTGCGTTAGGATAGCATCATTAAGACGATGGGACTGGTCTTTGAGAGTTGATCCTGCCGCAGATGACGAACCGACCACGGCGCTTGCCGCGTCCGTGGCTCTTCGAGCAACATCACCAGCCGTGTCCTTGACCTTGTTCCAACTCGCAGACGCCCAACCAGTAGAGGCATGGAGCACCGCACCCGCCTCATCGGTAATATTCGAGATCTGCTTGCCAGTGGCATCTGCAAACCCCCGATAGGCCTTTCCGCTTGCGTCAAGAAAGTTGCCTGCACGGCGACCCGCGCTGTCGGTCAGAGCCCGGAAACGCTGTCCAGCGTCGTCGGTGAAATGGCTGTAGCGTTCCTCGCCAACCATTTCCGGCGGACCAACGCGCCGCACGGATCCATAGGCGGTATAAAGCGGATAAGGTTCTTCGAACGGTACTGCATACTCGTCCGGGGCTGACCCTTGCTTGGCCATCAACCAGGCGAGGCTCACCCCCATCAAGGCCACGGGCAAGGGGTTTGCTTTCAACGCGTTGCCGAGGTTGCTGAGATACTCGGCCCCGCCGCTGCCCTTGGCATAGGCAATCACTTCATCGACGAGCTGCCCGGGGGACATACGCTCCTGGATCGCACCTATACGTGCTTCGATCCGTTGACGGTCGGCGTCAATTTCCTGCTGAATGTCGGCCGAGGATTTTTCTGACGATTGGTCCATCACATTTTCTCCTTGACGACATCGACATCGCGGCGAAGCGATGCGGTCGTGCGGTCAAGCTTGAAATTGGAGCCCCGCAATGTTGCGAGACCTTTGGAAATGAGCGCCCAAGCAATCAGGCCAACCACCAGGCCGACGACTAGGGCGGACGTCGCATTGGCGGTGACCTCGTTCATTCCGTTGCTGACGAGAGACGCAGCAAGACCGCTCACCAGCGCACTCAGCAACACTCCAACCGCGCCGATCGCAAAAATCAGCCCAATCATGAGGACTTCGACGCCGCCGAGGGCTTTTGCCACCTTTTCGGAGGCCTCGGTCTTTGCAAGATCAATCTCCTTCCTCAAGAGGCCTGAGACATCTGAAACAAGGCCGCCAACAAGTTCGGAAAGGGGCATCTGATCGGTCGTTTTAGCCATTGTCACGCCCTCCTAGTGGGGAGCTCGCCCCAGGGGACTGAAAGTCACCGGCAGCCGATTTGCTGGCTGCAGCGTGACTAGAAGCGCGTCGTGCAGACGCTGCAAGGAATCTGCTCGCAGCGACCCCGGCCAGTGCAGCCAACCCCAGGAATGCGACCGGCTGCTTGCGGCCAAAGTCTTCCGCCATTCCGGCTATTTCACCGAGGTCTCGGCCTTCCATATTCCGTGCAACCGCTGCGACACTCGCGCCGATCTGCTTAGCGTACCGGCCTACTTCCGGCTGGTCACCCCTTTCGAGCTCCGCACCCACCTTCTTTAGAGCAGTAGCGATCCCCGCCGTTTGACGCGCCGCGAACGTCGTTTTTTCTGCCAGGGTGTCTTGCACCCTTTCCATCGCAGTGTTCGCGCTGTCCTTAACGGCATCCGTCGCAGCGCTTAAATCGTCGCTGACCCTCGCTTTTAAGTCGCTGAGACTGGCGGGTTTTGCTCCATCTTTGGCGCTTTCGGAGAACCTGGGTTCGGCTGGGGGCATAACGCCACCCTGTGTGATCTGGTTGGTTGGGTCTGGCATGGCTTCCTCACGAGGTGTTTCAGGCAGCGACTGCTGCACTTTGCGCTCCAACCACAAGGCAATGCCTTTGTTCCGCCACCTCGACGGCAACCGCGTGGAATAGGATTGTTCTGGTTCGGAGTGTCGCAACCATTCCTGGAGCAGGTAACTGGACGCCACCAACGAGCTGCAATACCCATCCCGCAAAGGGACCATAACGCATATCTAGCGGTCATCTTCTACCTGCTCGCTGGACAAAGCCTTGCCCCTTGCACACTTGCCACCATGGCCCGGTGTGCGCTGCAGCAAAGCCTCAAGGAATGTCATCCTCAATGGCGCAGGATAAGGAGCCTGCCCCAATCATCTGCCGCCGGACCGGTTTTGCGGCCCGCCTAACAATAGCTCTCTTCGCAAGAACCAAACACTCGGCCAGCCAGGAACTTTCATCGCCTGAGGGGCTTTATCTAGCTAAGGCAAGCCTCCCCCGGAAGGTCCATTTAATGTCAGTCGAGGGCGTCATGGCGAGTGAGAAATTATCCAGCTACCGACAGAAACGCGATTTCGAAAAGACCCGTGAACCAAGCGGTCAATCGGAGGTAAAGCCCTCTAATCGCCGGCGCTTTGTCATTCAGAAGCATGACGCCACGCGTTTGCATTACGACCTCCGCCTCGAGCTTGATGGCGTATTCAAATCCTGGGCCGTGACGAAGGGGCCGTCGCTCGATCCGCACGATAAACGCCTGGCCGTAGAGGTCGAGGATCATCCCCTCGACTACGGAGATTTTGAAGGCACCATCCCCAAGGGTCAATACGGCGGCGGAACGGTGATGCTGTGGGATCGCGGCTACTGGGAACCGGAGGGGAAAGAGGCTCCGGACGAGGCCTTAGCCAACGGTGACCTGAAGTTCACGTTGGAAGGTGAACGTCTGCAAGGCAGCTTCGTGCTCGTGCGCATGCGCAACGATCGCAATGGCAGCAAACGCACCAACTGGCTGTTGATCAAACATCGCGACGAATATTCCGTGGAGGAGAACGGTGCGTTTGTCTTGGAGAAGAATAACCGTTCGGTTGCATCTGGCCGCACCATGGAAGCCATCGCGTCAGGAAAAGGACGACAGCCTACGCCCTTCATGTCGAAAGACGGGGGATTGGAGGCCGACGCTGTTTGGGACAGCAAGAACGGATTAGCCGCAAAACAGCAAAAAGCCGGTCGTAGGACCAGCAAGAAGCCAGCAAGCAGCACACGCGGACCCGCACCAGATTTCATCCCGCCGCAGCTATGCGAAACATTGGCTCGTCCGCCCTCGACTGAGGGCTGGGTTCACGAAATCAAATTCGATGGCTACCGTATCCAAATGAGGGTCAAAGACGGCGACGTTACGCTGAAGACCCGAAAGGGCCTGGATTGGACCGCAAAATATCCAGCCATTGCCAAGGCGGGAGCCTTTCTTCCCGACAGTATACTTGACGGTGAGGTCTGCGCGATCGATGAAAATGGGGCGCCCGATTTCGCGGCTCTCCAGGCAGCCCTGTCAGAGGCGAAGACTGATGACCTGGTCTACTTCGCCTTTGATCTCCTGTTTGCCGAAGGCGAAGACCTGCGGGAAAAGCCACTTACAACCCGCAAGGATCAACTAGCTGCGATGCTCTCGAAAGCTGGCGATGATCCCCGCGTTCGTTTTGTTGAGCATTTTGAAACGGGCGGAGATGCGGTCTTAAAGTCGGCCTGTCGACTTTCACTTGAAGGCATTGTTTCTAAACGGGCGGACGCGCCCTATCAATCGGGCCGAACCGATACTTGGGCGAAATCAAAATGCCGCGCGGGACATGAGGTAGTGATCGGCGCCTATTCGACAACCAACGGCAAATTCCGCTCCTTACTTGTTGGCGTTAATCGCGGTGACCATTTCGTTTACGTCGGGCGGGTTGGCACGGGTTACAGTGCCAAGACAGTTAAAAGCATCTTGCCCAAACTGCAGGCGCTTGAAGCGGCGAAGTCTCCGTTCACCGGCATAGGGGCGCCCAAGAAGAAGCCCGGTGTCGTGTGGCTCAAGCCCGAGCTTGTCGCCGAGATCGAGTTCGCCGGCTGGACGGGAGACGGGCAGGTGCGCCAAGCGGCGTTCAAGGGTCTTCGCGAAGATAAACCGGCCCGAGAGGTCGAAGCGGAAGCGCCCGCCTCCCCGAAGAAGGCGATTGCGGATCCCGAAACACCAGCAACATTGCCGACACCTCCTCGCAAGAAAAGCAAAGCCGAAGTGATGGGGGTGCTGATTTCCAACCCTGAAAAGCCGCTATGGCCGGATAGTGGTGATGGCGAGCCAGTGACGAAGGTCGATCTTGCTCATTATCATGAGGCTGTGGGCTCTTGGCTTATCGAGCACATCAGAGGACGCCCCTGTTCGATCATCCGAGCGCCCGATGGGATTAATGGTCAACAATTTTTCCAACGGCACGCTTTGCCTGGTACCTCGAACTTGCTCGAGCTCGTCACTGTCTTCGGTGACAAGAAGCCGTATCTCCAGATCGATCGGGTCGAAGGTCTTGCCGCCATCGCTCAGATAGGCGGCATAGAGCTGCATCCTTGGAACTGCGAACCCGGTGAACCCGAGGTGCCCGGACGCCTTGTGTTCGACCTCGATCCCGGCCCCGGAGTGGCGTTTGATCGCGTCATCGAAGCGTCGCGAGAAATCCGCGACCGCCTGGAAACACTCGGTCTTGTCAGTTTTTGTAAGACAACCGGAGGGAAGGGACTGCACGTCGTCACCCCCCTTGCAGCAGCCAAAGGCAAAGCCCTGAACTGGTCTGTGGCCAAACAGTTCGCCCACGATGTCTGCGAGGAAATGGCGCGCGACAATCCAGATCATTATCTGATCAAAATGGCAAAGAACCAGCGGGAGGGACGCATCTTTCTCGACTATCTGCGAAACGACCGAATGTCGACCGCAGTTGCGCCGTTGTCGCCCAGGGCCCGTGACGGGGCAACCGTCTCGATGCCCCTGAATTGGAGCCAGGTAAGAAAGGGCCTTGACCCGACACACTACACCATCCGCAGCGTGCCAGACCTATTGGCCAAGAGCACCGCCTGGCAGGACTATTGCAACAGTCAGCGCTCGCTCGCAACGGCGATCGAACGGTTGGGCGGTACGGCTCGGTAACCGAAGTGGGATCGGCTGAATCTCAAAAGATCTTGGACCGTTGATGGTCTCCCAAGGGCCCATCCTTGGAGCCGAACCTGGCTTTCAACGAGTGTCTTCACGCTGGAACGTCCCGATAACTTGACCCTTGGCGAGCACGTGTCCGTTCATCGCTGCAATCACGGCGTCTCTTGTCATCCCAGGATCGAGCCCTAGCGTCTCCACGTCCAGCGCGAAAATTTGGAAGTGGTAATTATGAGCTGGGTCACCGACCGGCGGTTTCGGACCGATATAGCCGAGCGATCCAGCCGAATTCATGCCTTGCTTTGCATCTTTTGGGTGCGAGAGGACCGGATCATTCGGCAGGCCCTCCCTCAAGTGATTGAGATTGCCTGGCAGATCGTAGGCTAGCCAGTGAACGAATGGCTTCGGCGTTGCAGCATCGGGATCATCAACGATAATGACAAAGGATCTCGTTGCCTCGGGCGCGCCGCGCCAGCCCAGCGTCGGCGAAGCATTTTCACCGTCTGCGGCATAAGACAGCGGGATCGGTTTCTTGTCAGCGAAAATTGCGTTGAGTTCTATTGGAGCGGGGGACTTCGCCACAAGCAGCTCGATCGCGATTTTCGATGGAGGAAGTTCGCGGTAAGTATTGGGGGTGTTCACTAAGCTTGACTGCGAGCCGTTGACTTCGCCCGAGTATGAGACCCGGTATACCAAGCCATTTGAATCATCGGCGACGAACAAGGAACCATCCTTGCCGACCGCAATGCCGGCCAATCGTCCGAGGTAACCGTATCTGCCGTTCTCCTGGCGTAGCAAGAAACCCTGGAGAAACTTTTCGAAAGCTTTCGGCTGGCCGTCCTCAAAGTTGACGCGAATGACCTCATAGCCGCTGGGAGGACGGCGGTTCCACGATCCGCGCATTGCCACAAAGGCGTCTCCCCGATAATCCGACGGAAACATAGTGCCCTGATAGAAGGCCATCTGCATCGGCGCGCTGTGCGCAGTGTAGCCGAGCACCGGCTCAGTCGATAGCGCGGCCCACTTTGACAGGGTTATGCCTTCCGCAGGATTGATATGAGGGTTGAATTCGCCGGCGCCGAATATGTATGGCCAGCCATAGCGCTTGCCCTGCTCAAGGTGGTTGAGTTCTTCGATCTGGACCTCATCACCCAACCAGTCGATACCGTGATCAAACCCATAAAGAGCCCCCGTGGTAGGCTCCCAATCGAACCCGATGGTGTTGCGCAGTCCGCTGGCAAATATCGATCTCGAGATTCCATCCTTGGACGCCCTCAATATAGTCGCGTTTTCAGCATTACTCTCCTGACATTCGTTGCAGGTACTGCCAACGGAAATGTAGAGCATGCCGTCGGGCCCGAGACCCAACGTTCGGTTGGCGTGTTGGCCGGCATCGGGAAGATCGTTGATGATACGCGTCAGTGGTCCGAAAGTGCCATCCTCCTTGACCGGAGCAGTGTAGACGTCATTGACGGTGATCAGAAATACGTCGTTTTCATCGAAAGCAATGCCGTGCATGCCGGGTCGGCTGGCAACCGTCCGTACCGTTTCCGCTTTGCCGTCGCCGTCGTCGTCTTTCAACATGATTACGTCACCAACGGCTCGACGAGTTGCATAAAGAACTCCTGACTCGGAGACTGCAAGCATACGGGGGTTCACCAGGTTCCTCGCAAATACTTCAACCGTGAAGCCTTCCGGCGCCTTGATTAAAGACGTGAGCTCCTTGTCGTCCGGCACGGCGAGTTTCTCCGGCTCCAATACGGAGCTTTCGATTGTGACATCCGAGAACTCTCCTGCCGTGCCTTTCATCTGCGCCGAGGCAGTCGCTGACAGGGTAACGGCGGTAGTGAAAAGGAGAAATCTACTGAAGTGAGTTGGCAATGGGGAACGCATCAACCTCCTCCTGCTGTCCTGGAACAAACAACCGGGACCGACTTGTTCCGCCGCCTACCTCACAAAGACACCGGGAGCGCCGAACGGTCCACCGGGGGGCTGGCGCGGTGAGGGAATTGGACCGTCCGGCTTCTTGCGAACACCCAACATCTGCCGCGAGTGTATGTTCCGCCTCAAAAGATCTTTATTACGCATGTTTTCAAATGTTTTGGCTCCTGTCTTAATCCGCCCTGTTTGACGAACGGCCATCACCCGCAAGCACGCGCTCCTCTTTCCAATGATTTCTCCTTGCAAGCTCCACCAAATCACTGGCGAGAAGCAGGCGTATGCGTCGTGTTCTCGCTCTCCAAAATCCGACAGGAATTGGGGCTAGCGAATTCGGCCCTTAGGCAGGCTTTCAATTGCAAAATAGGCGTAGAGCGAACGACGACCGACCGCACTTAACCCATCCCTTGTCCGTTTGCCCGCATCAGCGCCATGATCATTGGACCGAGCGAAAACCTTCCGCCGCGAGCCTTGGCGGTCAGGTCCCGAAGGTAGCCGCCCGCGGAAGTGATGTGACCGGCTCTCTCGAGAATGCAGGCGAGGGTCGTTGCGGCATTCTCCGGGCCCATCGCCTCGCAAGCTTCCTGATAGGCAGACGGACTAACACCGAGCATCGAGCGCACGGTCACCGCCGCCACCATCAAATCGCGCCAACTGGATATTGTTCCATAGGGTCCGTAGGGAACAATCTCGGGGCATGCTTTCAGCACGACCTGAATCGGGAAGATCGTCATCTCCCCGTTTTCACGGGGGTTGGTTGGCTCGGATTTCGCTTTTGGCTCCCTTCTAGAGCCAAGTTCAAGTTCAGATGGGGAGTGGGGGTTTGAATTATGTAAGTGCCGATCAATATGATCGGCATTGCCGCTCATAACCTCCGATTTAAACTTCAATTCCAGCCGGCTGGTGACCTCTTCTCGCAGCATCTCGAATTCCTCAAGCGCGTCCTCCACCTGCTGCCTGGTCGGGCGTCGAACAAGCGTCTGGGTCATAACTCGCAATCGCTCTTGGACCGCAAACCAGTCTCCTGGTGCCCCCTCTTCCAGAGCAACGACTATGAGCTTGGAAACGTCACGACGGCAGATGGTCAATCGCTCGCGCAATCGTCGCTGTTCTTGCCTTTCATTTGCTACTGATATGGCAATCGCTGTGATCTCTTCGGCACGCACGAGAAGCGGCGCGACAGAAAAGCCAAACGCTTCGCTGATGCCACCCGACTGGTCCTTGCGTGCGTAGCGCTTTCCGTTGGCACTATCCTTTCGAGCCAAGACGCCCGCGTTGATCAAGGCAGCGAGATGTCGGCGCAAAGTCGCTTCGGCCATCCCATGCGCCCGACGAGCAAGCTGCGAATTGGACGGAAAGACTACAAGCCCGTTTTCTTCACTGATCTCGTCGTGTGGATAGAAAGTCAACAAAGCATTCAGCACCAGCAGCGAACGCTCACTGAGGCCGAAATGCAACCTTGCTTCGCATAACGACTGGAACAGTTTCCACTTTCCGGCCGTTTGTCCCGGTCCGATTTGTCGGGAAAGCACTTGGGTGGCCAACATGCCAAGCGTCATCGCTCGCCGCCCGAAGGGCGTCGTTACAGCATCTCTCTCCATCGTCCATTTCACCTTGCTAAAGGCAAAAGAATGCCGCTCACCGGAACGTGCCGATGCTGCACTTGATGCAACTTAATGTGGAGAGTTCTTTCTCTTTCTCGCTACAGATCGAGAAGGGCTCCACAACGGAAACGTCTGGCGGTCTTTATTCCTCTGCGTTCCAACTCCTGTTTCATCTTCTCCGCACAAATCCGGCCAACGCCAGTCTTAAGCGAAGCACTTTGCCACATCGAACTGGCCGCGAGATCGACTTGTCCGCCCGCGGTGCAGCCAATGGGCTCCAATTGCCGATCACACACCGATTCTGTTGGCGTCAGCAAGGCCCGCGCAACTGGCAATTCGGGCTTGCCTTGTCGGATTCACGATTCTTTTGGCATCGCACGGACTTCCGGCTCGCAAATTCCAGCAGTTCAAAGAGGTGACAGAGGAGCGAGGCGAGAAACGAGAGCCGGTTCGAACCTAGATCTACTATTCGCAATCGCGGTGGAAAGGGGAGGATAGGGAGGCCTTTTTATGTCAAAGGCGCTGATCCCAACGCATGCCGGCACACGCGGTACCGTCTTTCTATTTTTCTGGTAAAGCGCTAGAAGTCGCCTATCTCAGTGCAGGCTTGGAAATTCTAGCGCTGGTGCCAGCTCTTCGGCGGCCAGTTCACTTACGGCTACGAGTACCTCTCCGGCCGCGTAACCTGATCTGATTGCTCGCTCGATAAGCTCGTGAAGTTCGATCTCCACCATGTCCCTGCAATCGGCCAAGCGCTCCGCGTCGATGATAAGTCTATCCACGGTTTGCATAAGCGCTCCTTTTCTCGATCTTGCGACCTCGCCTAGCCAGGTCGTGGGAAAGGGCCCATGCCCAGTGCTAATCAAACGTTTGCTTGTCACGGAAGTTCCGAGAACGAGACACCGCTGGAGATCAGCCGCCGCTTCACGACGCAGGGGGGAAAGGATCCCATCCCCTACCAGATCTTCTGATCGCTGATTTGGTCGGTACGCCAGGATAGGCCGCTATCCCCCGCGGCATCAAAGTGCATGGGTACCAATTACCGGCAGAAGGGCGCAAAGAAAAACCGATACGGATTGACGCACAACCGTTCAGAAATCCTGCTGTTTAAGTCGAGATATACAAGCGAAGCGCATATCCAAACGCTCATATCGCGGCACCAACAAAGCGGCACGCATACCGTTGCCTCCGCCCTTTCAGTCGCGCGGAACCGACGAGTGTATTGATAGTGAGTTTGAGCGCCGGGGAGTTGCTCCCCCGGCAAATCTTGGCAGATGCGGGACGCGACAGTTTCAAGCTTCACATCCCGCGTCTGTCGGGCTCAGCGAACGTAAATGATCAATGCGCCGTCCGCGGCCTGTTCGGCGCCTGCGATGTTTTCCATCTCGATTTTTTGCGATTTCAGCTGCTCGGCAAGGGCCTTATTGCCTTCGACCGCCGTGAGCAATGCTTTGCGTTGTTCGGGAGTCGCTTTTTCCACCCACATGCGCGTCTGGTTCGCTTCCGCCAGCGTGCTGACCTGAACAACGCTAACCTTGTCGCCCTTGAAGTCCGTCACCGTTTTCTCGATGTTGGCCGGCCAGTTCATTTCGGCACCCTGGGCATAAGCAATTTCGCTAATGCTTAAGACGGAGAGGGCAACAATCGCGGATAAAGTCGCTATGCGGTTCATTATCATGCTCCTTCCTTGGGGTTTGCCTGGCCGGTTGGCCAAGCGCGTGGTGCTAAACCAGGCTCAGGATCTATAGCTCGGCAGACAACCGGGCTGGGTCGGGTTATATTCTAAGACGTTTTTTGCTCGAGCCCTGCAACCCTAACACGATCGTTGCTCGACGGATAGTGCTCTGATACGGCTGGGATGGACGAGAACATGAACAGCAGAATCGAAACAGCGACTTCTCACATTTGTCTGCCAAGCGGCACTGCCGCATCCTCATTAGGGACGCGGCGAGCTTGCGGCCAACGGTCGACGCTTTCGCTTTTAACAAGCAACTCCATTTACTTATTCATGCCCTCGACCATTTCAAGGTGATGCTGGAGCGCTGGTCTGGTCTTTTCAGCCCAAGCTTTCAGTTCGGGATTGTCACCCTCGCTCCCGTATCGGGTAAAAAGATCCACCGCATCTTCATGCGCGTCTTCCTGCTGGGAGAGGTATTCCTTGGTGAAGTCCGCGCCCTGCATGGATTTTAGTTCATTGATCGCTTCCACTTGCTCGTCAGTCATCGCAGTTGGAAGCTCTGCCTTCACCTTACTGGACGAGAGCATTTGCTTCAGTTCATCCGACGTCTTGGTGTGATCTGCAACCATCTGCTCGGCGAAGCTCTTGATCGCTTGATCGCCCCGCTCCACGGCAAGCTTGCTCGATTCAATTTCGTACATGTCACTTGTGGCTGCCTCCTTGACAAAATCCTCGGTTTTAGGCGGCACACCAAGCGCTGTATTGACACCGGATTTCTCCGCCGCGGACTGGGCCATGGCGGAGCCCGCCAGAAGCAGTGTCGCGGTAGCAAGGGCAATGTATTTCATCGTAAACTCCTTTGTATAGTCTCTCAATCCATACGTGCGGCTCCAACCCTTTGAGCCCCGTTGTGTTCCGAGTCTTCGTTTGGCGATGTCTCCGGAGATCAACCGCGGCGCTCCGAGGCTTAGATGAGTGCTGCCGCAGATTCGAAAGCCACCGGTTAGGTCCCGGCTCACGACATGCTGGGGCCGCTTGGCAAAGGGTTCAGCCACCAAGGTCGCCTGGTTGCGGATCTAGTGCCCAGGTAGCTCTCGTTCAGATACTTGTTGCAGATCATCTCGCAGGCCTGCCGATCTGGCTAGGAGGAACGCAAACGCGATCACTCGATGACGCAGCGATCGCTGAAAATGCCTTACGATAGCAGCGCATCGAGGTGCAGGCGGTGCCATAGGGTGTGCCGTACTTTGCCGGGGTCTCCAGTACTGTTCCGAAATGCGGGCGGCGCGGCGCAAGACGTCACGCCAGTAGATCAGCGGCTTCTGTGATGCGGGGCCATGCGCCCCGCAATGCGTGACGCCGGGGAGCTATAAGATCTCGCGGCGCCGCCATTCACGGTAAGGAGCCATGAGTTGACCTGGAAAACGTCTTTCGATTTCGGTTTCCACAAGCGCGATCGATGCCAAGACGGCTTGGTCTGGTACCGATTGTCGCTCACTTTCCTTTTCCAGTTCGCCCATGCGGCCAAACAGTTCGTCATCCGTCATCGCTCGAAGCTGTTCGGAAAGCGCTACTACATCTCTATCGGCAGATTTCACGACTTCTCACCTGTTCAATTCAAGGGGAGGGAGCACGCCTGTGCGTGGATTGTTTTCCACGCCGGTCGTCATTGCGCTTTCACCTCTCCGGTCCCGGTAGTTGGAGCCTTTCCATTCCGATTTTCTCATTGTCTTGACGACATTCGTTGGTCACCCGATTTCCCTTTTGCAGGATGACGTTCATACTAGGAACTAACCGCTGGTCCTGACAAAGGTTCCCAGCCGCGCGACCGGTTTCTTCTTCTCTTGATCGCACTACGACGGGAGCAGGCAAGACCACCGAAATTGCCTCGACGATGCGGTAGGTGGCAGCGCAGGCCCATCACGCAGCTGCTGCAGCAGTGGAACGAAAACACTGCCGGTTTGTTGGGTCTTAACTGACGGCAAGTGCATGTGATGCGACGGGCCGATACCGCAACACCATGTCCCGACGGAGGTTTGAATCATGGTGGCCGTAATATTGTTAACCGTTGGGTCCCTTCCCATTCTTGCGGCTCTCTGGCTCCTGTGGTTTGGGCCAGCCTGGACGCCCGACCGACAAATACACTAGAGCCTGAATATCCTGTACCGTCTCGTTGCCGCGGATCCGCAAGAGCATGCGCCGCGCCGCCATGAGGCCATCTTGGTGAGCCTCGAGCTTAGGCGAGATTACGCTGGTCAGCGTGTAGCCAAGCACCTTCCAGGCAGAAAACAGTCGGATCGAATGCCGCAGGAAGTTCGGTGCCAGCTAGCGTCCTTGGAACTTGCCTCAAAGTTCCCGGTTAGGCTCCATCACCCTCCCTTCGAGTGATGCTGGCTAATGGAGTATGTCAGATGAGTCCGAGTGCGCACGAGGCACTGATTAGCCGGCGTTTCCCCATTGGGGCCGAACCGATGCGGGGAGGTGTATCCTTTCGAGTGTGGGCACCGGCGCGCAAGTGCGTTTCGGTCGTCACCGATAATGGACATTACCCACTCCACGCTGAAGGGAATGGATATTTCTCTGGCCTCGTAGCTGGTTTGGGCATCGGGACAAACTATCATTTGGACCTCGATAATGACGGGGTCCTGGAAGCCGACCCTGCTTCCAGGTTCCAGCCACTCGGACCGACGGGACCCTCGCAGGTCATCGAACCGTCAGATTTCATCTGGCGCGACCAGGGCTGGACAGGAGTGCCCCCACAAGGCCGAGTCGTCTACGAGCTACACGTCGGCACGTTTACGCCAGAAGGGACCTGGACAGCAGCGCGACAACGGCTGCAACATCTGCGCAATCTCGGTGTAACAGTGATCGAGATGATGCCAGTGAACGAATTCCTGGGCAGCTTCGGCTGGGGCTATGATGGCGTTTTACTCTTCGCTCCAACGCGACTTTACGGCACGCCCGACGATCTGAGGTCATTCGTGGATGCCGCGCACGCTGTCGGCATCGGTGTTATTCTTGATGTCGTCTACAATCACTTCGGGCCCGGGGATCGATTTGATCGGTTCGCTGCATCGTATTTTAAGGGCGAACGCAACGAATGGGGCAGAACGCTGAATCTGGACGGTGACGGTTGTGATGCAGTCAGGACCTATTTCATCTGCAATGCTGTCTACTGGATCGAGGAGTTTCACTTTGATGGGCTGAGGATTGATGCCACTCAGGCACTTGAAGACAAAAGCGAGAAGCACATTGTGGCAGAGATCGCGAACGCCTGTCGACGGGCAGCGGGCGTGAGGAAGCTGTACCTGCTCGCCGAAAACGAACCTCAGGACGCGAACTTGGTCCGAGAAACGGAACGAGGGGGGCTTGGCATGAACGCCGTTTGGAATGATGATTTCCATCATTCGGCCAAGGTTGCGCTTACCGGTCGACGCGAGGCCTATCTCCACGACTATCGGGGCCACCCGCAGGAATTCGTGTCGGCAGCGAAATATGGTTACCTTTTCCAGGGCCAAAGATACAACTGGCAGAACAAGGCCCGGGGCAAGCCAGCGCGCGATCTGCTTCCGGCGAATTTCGTGCATTTCCTCGACAATCATGATCAAATCGCGAATTCGGCGAGCGGAAAACGCATCCATCAGTTGACGAGCAGCGCACGCCTCAGGGCAATGACGGCGCTTCTTATTCTCGGACCTCAAACGCCGATGTTGTTCCAAGGGCAAGAGTTTTCAGCGAGCACACCTTTCCTCTATTTCAGCGACGCTGCAAAGGACAACAGATCGAGCGTACGAGATGGGAGGCTTGCTTTCCTGTCGCAGTTCGCGAGTTTCAGGGACCAGCAAATCAGACGGAACATGCCCGATCCGTGTGATCGATCAACATTCGAGCGTTGCAAGCTTGATTGGGAAGATGCCGAGCGCAATGAAGACATGCTCGCACTGCACACAGACCTGATCGCCCTACGGCGGTGCATTCCGGTCGTTGGCGAAGGGGAGCCGCCGGCAGCGGTGGATGGAAGTGTTTTGACCGATCGCTGCCTCTTATTGCGATACCTCACTGCGCAAGGCAAGGATGATCGCCTTCTGCTCATAAATCTCGGTCGTGATCTGGTGATTGCCAGCCTGGCCGATCCTTTATTCGCTCCTCCGGAGTTTCACCGGTGGACAATAGTCTGGTCTAGCGAGGATTTTCCATATGGAGGAGGCGGGCAACGGCCCGCCGATCTTGATCGACGCTGGGTGCTACCTGGCAACACAGCGTTGTTACTAACGCCCGAAGCGAGAGGGCCCCAACGGGTTCCGTCAGCAAAGGATGTTGCGGACTGGCAGGAGCATCTCATCGGCTGAGTCCTGGCCATCTTCCTTTGAAACAACTCTAAAGCACGTTTATCTTCCGCGGCCCTGTCGCGACTCAGGCAAATGGGAGAGCGTGTCGTTGCCAGTTTCCGACCAGTTCGTGTTCGGAATTATCTCCAAGACGAGCCGCATTTCCAGCAGCAAAATACGGTCCTCGTTCATGACCTGCACGCTAATCATCGACACGGGATCTAGCGGCAGCCCATCTGCTGCCATTTCAGCAAGTGTTAACTTCGCCTCCGCGAGGGCGGATTCTTCGTCAGGGAACTCGAAGCCACGATCATCGGCGCTAAACCCCTCCTGATCGGTCGTCCTGAAGTAAAACAACGGCATGCTTAATCTCCGCCCCATAACGGCGTTGTTGGCGAGATGTCGCCATGGTGGCTTGGTTGTAGCCTATCAAGATAACTTCATCGCGAGAGATAGGTTCCGAATGGTCCCGTTCGCGGGAGGCCGAAGAGCCAGGCTGTTATCGATCTGCACACGAGCCCGGAACTTTTTGCTGCAAGTCAGGTTAGAGTATCCTCAACCAAGGAGGAACACATGGCTGAAGCAAATCTGGAGAAGCTTTTTCACGAGACTCTGAAGGATATCTACTACGCAGAACGTCAGATCTTGAAGGCGCTGCCGAAGATGGCCCGTGCCGCCCAGTCAAGTGACACCAAGGCCGCGTTCGAGAAGCATAAGGACGAGACGGAGGGGCATGTGGAACGGCTCCAGCAAGTCTTTGAACTCATCGGGAAACGTGCCCAGGGCAAGACCTGTGAGGCGGTCCAGGGTTTGATTGCTGAGGGAGAGGAGATCATCGAAGAGTTCAAAGGCTCACCGGCGATCGACGCTGGCCTCATCTCTGCTGCCCAGGCAGTTGAGCATTACGAAATCGCCCGATACGGCACGCTGAAAACCTGGGCCCAACAGTTGGGTCTTAAGGACGCAGTCGCCTTGCTCGACGCCACCCTTCAGGAAGAAGGCGCTACGGATAAGAAATTGACCCAGTTAGCGGTTAGCGCGGCAAATATGAAGGCAAAGGCAGCTTGACCTGAACTACAGTGAGCCAGCAACCGCCGTGCCCCGCTCTAACACGGGGCGCAGGGTGCTGGCTCACGGGCGGCCAAGCTTGGACTATGGGATTCTCCAAATGTAACCGAACCCCCGCGCTTTGCGTCATAAGTGGGAAGATATGAAGTTGCCGCATTGGCGCCGAGCCGCTTTCCTGTCCCGAGGGCGCAAGGCTTGGCTCATGCATCCGTTATTCGTCCCGTCCAGATTCGAAAGCTCAGCCAAACGCCGTGCGTTGGTTCGGTCGACGCTTCAAATCTGTACTCAAGAATTCAATGAAAGCCGCCGGCGGGCTGGAAGCTATTTACCGCCGGCGCGGTTGATTTGCGTTGCCTAGAGCGGGTGATTTGAGATCTCGGACTCGCCGCACCAGGTTTTGACGGGGATGGATTGCATGGGACCAAGCACCATAATCACGGAAATTCACAGGCCGGTGATCAAAAAAGTGGCTTCAGGCAACCCGCTAACTATCTGAGTTTATTATAATGTCATTATATATCAGGGCGCAGCCCCCTTTTCGCCACCCAAATGCCCCCTTTCCGGCCCATTCCGCCAATAGATCAACAAGTGGGCACGGGTAAATCCCGTAGTGCACATGTAGTCAGGACATGATGCGGTTAGATTGTTCGCTGTAGTTCTCCGTTATCCCTGAAAAGACAAAGTATTCGAGTTGCGGCCGGAATCGGTCTGCGGCGAGGAATACCTGTGCACTGTGGACTGGAGAAGAGGTGCAACGTGATCGATCTGAATATCCTAATCCATACGCTCTGCCAGGAGCCGGCAACGACACTTAAGTCGGCGTTGAGAATAGTACATTTTCTAGGACTCGCATTGGGGCTGGGCGCGGCTACTGTACTCGACCTTCTGATCCTTCGGTTTTTGCTGAAGGGAAAAATCTCCAAAGAACACTTGGCAGTGTTTCAGTTCGGCTCCAGCATCGTCAATGCAGGCCTGATGATACTGTGGGCATCAGGGATCGGCTTCCTGATCTACTACGGCATTTTCGACCCTGCAAAGCTCGGCAACGAGAAGGTCTGGGCGAAGATAGCGATCGTGCTCATCCTTACCATCAACGGCATGTTTATCCATTCGATCATCCTGCCGAAGATCAAGGAGCAGGTCGGTCGCTCCTTGATGGACGGCATGACATCGACGCAGCGCAGCGCTTTTCTCGTTTCCGGCGCTGTGTCCGCCACCTCCTGGTACGTGCCGATGATGCTGGGTGCCCTGCCGCAACTCAACTTCGTTGTTCCGATGGCGACGGTCCTGCTGGTCTATGCGGCATTGCTCGCCATCGCCATTCTGCTGTCGCATGCAATGATCTTTGCCATGCGTCTCGATGAGCGCCTGCCGCCGGTTCGCACTGCCATGTTGCGCATCGATCCGTACTTTCAAGCAAAAGCTTGATCATGGCTGGGACGACTCAGAACCAGAAAGAACGGGGGTGGACTGCCGGAACAGGCGCTCCGGTTCTTCGAACAGCTCTACCGGATCGAAAAGCAGGCAAGAGACAAAACCCCAGATGCCGGAGAGACGAGGCCGACTGCATTCACCGCTTCCGGCAAGAGCACAGCTTGCCTGTCCTGAACGCCCTAAAGACGTGGCTCGACGACATCGCGTCGAAGCTCGTGCCGGATACCAAGCTCGGCGATGCCGTGTCCTACACTTTGAACCAATGGGATTACCTAACGCGCTACACCAGCGACGGCAGGATGCCGATTGGTAACAACATTCTGGAACGCGACATCAGAGTTTTTGCGACCGGCAGAAAATCGTGGCTGTTCAGCGACATCGCTGACGGAGCCAAGGCCAGCGCCGTGATCTACAGTCTGATGCTCACTTGCCGCGCCTGTGGGATCGACCCACTCACCTGGCTGCGCAATGTGCTAAATGAGCTGCTGCAGCGCGACGAAGCGGCCGACATCGTCGACCTGCTACCGTTCAACTTCTCCAAAAACTCTGCGGCCTAATAGAGCTGGATACGCTACCGATATGAGGGCGGTTCAGTGCCGCAGCCGTCAATGCGCATCGAAAATCGCGCTTACGGTCGACGAGCTGGCCTTTCTCGCTTTTACACCAGCGATCTCCGAACAACGGCGTTCGATGTTCAATGTTCCCTTTCCCAAAACTTAGCTGACCATAGTTCGCGAGAGACCAATTGCGAGGTGGTTTCAGCCTGCTCGCGGTCGCCCCTCGACGTAACCCGCTGTTTGCAGGGTGGGCTTCGCTGAGTGAAAAATCAAAGGCACTAGGCTTGAGCAATTTTGCTGCAAGGCCGGCTCGCTACCCCCGCACATTCTCAGGGAACGATCATACACAAATTGAGTTCGAAGGATGATGCGCGGGGCAACCGCCGGCAAGCTCGGAGGGAGATTTGAACTTGGCTCGTAACTGGAAGCATCTCTGCATCGACATGCAACGGCTCTTCAATGAGGACACGCCGTGGAGAGTGGAATGGATGTCCAGGGTATTACCCAATGTCGCGGAGGTCTCCGCCAATTTTCCAGAGCAGACCATTTTTACCCGTTTCATCCCACCGGAACGCGCGCAGGACGCACCGGGCATGTGGGCTCAATACTACGCAAAATGGTGGATGATGACAGGCGAGCATCTGCCCAGAGAATTGTTGGAGCTTCCAGCTTGCTTGGCCCGACTTGTTCCGCCGGCAAGGATCATCGACAAACGCATCTACTCACCTTGGCTCGAAGGCCAACTTCATCAATCACTGCGACAATGCGGGGTGGATACGGTGGTGCTGACGGGTGGGGAAACGGACGTTTGCGTCCTCGCGACTGTGCTCGGCGCCGTCGATCTCGGCTACCGGGTCCTTGTGCTCGAAGATGCCGTTTGTAGTGGCGCTGACCAGACGCATGATGCCGCGCTACGCTTGTTAGGTGAACGGTTTTCGGCGCAGTTGACGCTCTCCACGACTGCCGATTTCCTTCACTCGAAAGGTGACGTTCGTGCCCTTACTCCGCCTTCGCGTTAAGGTGCTGTTGGCACCTTCAACTCACAACACGGGCACGTGGTTCACGATGGGGCCTACGTCTCAATTGTCGATGCGCGCTGCTGCAGGATCTCCGCGATGACCTGCGATGGCACGGGGCGAGATAACAGAAAACCCTGTAGGTCGTCGCATCCCAAGCGACACAGCGCTTCTTGTTGCTCGATTGTTTCGATTCCTTCGGCGGTCGTCTTCAGCCCCTTGGCGTGCGCCAGACCTATGATTGCCTGAACAATTTCCTCGTTTCCCCCCGGCGTTCCGAAACCACTCACGAAAGAACGGTCAATCTTTATGCGGTCGACTTCCAGACGCTGTAGGCGCCCGAAGGAAGAAAAACCCGTGCCAAAATCATCAAGAGCGAAGCGAACGCCCGCCGCTCTAAGTGCGCGTATGTTCTTCTCGCACTGCCCATCTTCATCGACAAGCGCTGTCTCGGTGATTTCGATTTCCAGTCTCTCCGGCTTAAATTTCAGTTCATCAAGAACGGCCAGCACATTGCGGGCATAGTTCGGGTTCCGCATCTCAAGCGCCGATGCGTTGACGGAAAGTCCGAGGCCCTCCCATGGTAAGGCGGCGGTGCAGGCCTCCTTAAGGACAAGGGAGCCAATCTTTTCAATAACCCCAATTTCCTCTGCAAGACCGATGAACATATCCGGCGGTATCAAACCTTTGAGAGGATGCCTCCACCTTAACAGGGCTTCGACGCCCGTAATCTGGCGGCCTAATGCGGAATAGACCGGCTGGTAATGGATTTCGAACTGATCCTTTGCTTCGAGAGCAGCGCGTAGATCTCGCTCGAGCTCGCGGCGCATTTTGATCAGTTCGTCCATGTGCGCGCCAAAGATGGCATAGCAGTTCCGTCCCGCGCCCTTGGCGTGATAGAGGGCGATATCGGCCTCGCGCATCATTTCGTCCGCCGATTTGTGTTGGGTGCCATGCGCACTTCCTAACATGGACACGCCGATGCTGAGCCCAATTCGAATGGGGTGCCCCTTGACCTCGAAGGGTTCCTGGATCGCGTCGATCAGCCGCTGACATTGTTTTTCGACATCCTGCCGGTTTGTATGGGCTATGATAGCAGTGAATTCATCTCCACCAATGCGCGCAATTGTTTCGGCAAGTCCGGCGGCCTCATTCAATCGTTTAGCCACCGCTATGATCAATGCGTCGCCGACTGGGTGTCCAAGCATATCGTTGACCTGCTTGAAGCGGTCCAGATCCATGTACAGAACTGAAAGTTCACGCGGCTTGCTCGCGCCGTTGAGCCTTTCAGCAAGGCGTCGGTGAAACGTTCGCCGGTTGGCCAACCCTGTCAATCCGTCGTGAAAGGCAAGATGGTTCAATTGTGCTTGGCTCGTTTTCAAGCGCCGTGACCGGTTCCAGATTGAGGCACCCATTGAGACTGTCAAAGCCAAAATCAACGCTGTGGTCGCTGCTAGGATGGGAGTGGTCGCTCGAACCAAGTCGGCTCCGGGCGAGAAAGGTGACCAAGAAAAGTAACCGGCCACCTGACCCGAACGTGTGGTCAACGGTGCCGTCGCCCTCGATTGATCGCCAATAATTCCATTGTGGAACTGTAGATCATCGAAAGCATATTCTTCACCAAGCGTCGTTAGATAGCGACGATCCAGGTAGCGCACCGCGACATGAATGTAGATCTCATCTGGCGCCTGCGTGCGATTGCCCGTATCAGAAACGATGGGTTTGACACTGATCACCGCCGGCCTTGCATCAATCACTACAAAGTCGCTCTCCCCGATGGAAAGGACTTGTTGCGTGATACCGCTCTCGTCGCCTGCGGCGAGCCTCGATTTTAAGTTTCTGATCAAGGGCATGGCGGCATCGGCGACTTCGTCGAAGGCCTCTGGCCCGCGCCGTTCTGCGCGCCAGAAAGCATAAACGGGGCGCCCGGCCGGTGACAGTACGAAAGCACCATCGTGTCCGAAGTACGTGTGCATCCACCGCCCGAGGTTCATGTCGAGCCATTCCTGGTCTTTTGTTTGGGCAGTTACGGCATCAATGGCGTCGTCCCAGACCGTCACGCTTTCCTGTTCGTGAGCAAGCTCCATCCTCAGTTTTGAGATCACCAATTGGAACAGGCGGGTCTGGCGCGCGGCTGCGACATCATCGGCGCCGCCCGCCGACCAGTACACAGACGAGTAGATCGCAGCCATCAGGAAAGCACCGGCTACGACAGGTAGAACGAGTTTTAGCGCCAGCTGGATTTTTTCAGATCGTGTGAATGCCAACCCCGCATCATTCGATTCTGTCGTCTCAACCAAACTCATTTCCCCATCTCCAAGCAGGGCTGCACATTATACAGGGCCTGTTAGGTTAATTGAGCGAAACGTGATGGGGTCTCGTCCAAGGTCTGGTATCCCCGATTCGCATTGACCCGCCATATATCGGCTCACACGGGGTTGAACCAGTACTTATCCCGGGAACGTTTCGGGCTGAACACGGAGGGCGCGAACCCGATCGCGCCCTCCGGTATCGGTTACATCGCATCCATGCCTTTGACCGCATTTCCAAGATGCGACTTGCATTTTTCAATGTCATTTACCGCCATAGCTTCCTTGGCCATAGTTATCTCTTTTGCCGATTCAATCTTTTTTGCCCCGTCGGGAATTTGACCAAGTCCCTGCTCAAGTTTCATGATTGAAGCTTCGTCGCACACGATGTCCTGCTGGGCCACCGCGGGAGTCACGGCTGCAGCGACGAACACTATTGCGGCTACTGATCTAAGTAACATCGTATTTCTCCTTTGGAATCGGCAAAATGCCGTTTTAAACATCTGTCGAACTCAATAGCGCTCTATGTGTTCCAAGGAGAAATGCTGTTGTGGGGTGGGAACCTCCTGGCCGTTGCGGCGTTGGGTGGCAATTATCTTGTTTCCCGCGTTACCGCGGATCGAGCGCTCGGAGCGACAAATGATCTATACCGAACTCATATGGTCCACACCGCTTCACATAAACTTGCCGAATGGAAAAGAGCATACGGTTTCGTCGGTCAACGAGGCCTTCGCACTGGTTCAGGACGGGTGGCCGCGGATTGATGGGGAGCAATATAGACAGTGCTACATCACCTGCCGCGCCGCTCTTAATGGCAGAGCTCCTGCTGCTGTCGCCCGCGAACACTTCATCTCTGCCTGCCTGGAGGCGGGCGCAAAACTTGCGGCGCTCTCTCCTGTGCCGCCGCAGGTAACCGATGGTTGGCTTTTTCCTCACAGCATAAATGATCAAGGATAGGACCATGGCGAAACCAACGCGGATCGGAGAAACCATCCCAAAGGGTGTCATCGACACGGCTTCAGGATCTGTGGGCGAACAAAAACCCATGAGCCAGGCAAAGCAAATTCAGCACTTGCGTAGGGAGCTGGCCAATCTTCGGCAGAAGTTCAAAGAAGCCGGATACGATGTTGATATACAGTCTACCCGGGTCGATCCTCGCGCATCAACCCTCCTTTTCGGAGCTGCGGCCGCAGCCGCAGCATTTGCCGTGCTGTGGGCTGCGCAACGCAGCCGCTCGGTTCCCTCTCGTTCCTCGGTCATAAGGAATGCCATTCTGGCAGAGATTGCCCGAAAGTGGCCCTCCCACTTAACCCGAGGTGTACTTAGCAGGGCGCCCGGGAACAACTTCAAGCCAACAAGGCTATGGTAGATTCGGCAGCTAGATGCGTGTTCAAGGTTTGGTGCCATGACAGACGATGGAAAAAAGTATCGAATTATAAAACAACTCGCAGCGAACGAGAAGCCTATTTGCGTCGTTCATCAATACGTTTCTTGGAGTGCGCAGTTCACCTTTGCGCAACCCACATGCCGATAGACGATGTCGCGAATTTACTTGAAGAAGAAGCCGATCAATTAAGGCGATATTTTTAAGACACGGCCGTTGTCTTCGTCGCCGAGTAAAGAAGCGATGGGAAACCGGTGTTTTTCCGATGAGTGCATCTATATTCAAAGCGGGCGACAATGTCTGGAGAACCGAGATCGCGGACAGGATATCGATCCTTGTCGACGCTGCAGATTACTTCAAGCAGGTGCGCAGCGCATTTGAACGCGCTCGAAGGGAGATTTGGATCGTAGGCTGGGACTTTAATCCCGACATCATCCTTGAACCCGGCTCCGAGCGCCCTGAGAGCCTTGCAGAATTACTAGGACGCATTCTCGCGTCGAACCCAGACCTCGAGGTTCGAATACTTGTCTGGGGTTTTGGCCCGCTCTATTCAGGAAAATCGCTCAAGATATTCCGAAAACAAGGTATCCTTGAACACGAACGGGTCAGAATCGCCTTCGACCTTCGTCATCCGTTTTTTGGCTCCCACCACCAGAAGCTTGTGACTGTGGATGCAAATCTGGCGTTTCTCGGCGGAATCGACCTGACGGCACGGCGATGGGATAACAGCCGCCACGATCCGGACAACCCGCAGCGCGTGACGCCGGATGGCAAGGCCTATGATCCCGTCCACGATGTGCAGGCGGCCGTTCACGGACAAGCGGCACAGATGATCGGCGCGCTGGTGCGCCGGCGCTGGTTCCACGCCACCCGCGAGGTCATCGAGCCTCTTGAAAACCCCGTCACACTCTGGCCACCCGGTCTCGCCGCGGATTTCACCGATTGCAGAATTGCATTGTCCCGCACGGAAGCCCATGGCGATCGCCGGCGGTCGCGTCGTGAATCAATTACCTTGGTACACGACATTCTGCGCGCCGCTCGTAAGCACATATATATAGAAGCTCAGTATCTCGCATCATTCGGTGTCGGCGACATATTGCTGGAACGTCTTTGCGAACAAGATGGACCTGAGATCGTCATTCTCGTCACCCGGATCTCGCATGGCCTGCTTGAAAAATTGATCATGGGCGACAACCGCGATCGATTGATACGGAAGCTGAAGCGCGCCGACCGCGATGATCGTCTTTGGGTTATGTATCCCGTTGTTCCGGACAACCAGGGGAATGAACGCGAGATTCTCGTCCATTCGAAGGTTCTCGTGGTCGATGATCACTTTCTTCGTGTCGGCTCATCCAACCTCAACCGCCGATCGGAGGGCCTGGATACAGAAGCGGACCTGACGATCGAGGGGTTGACCACTTCCTGCCGGCACTCAGTCAGTACGGTCCGCAATCGACTGCTCGCCGAACATCTGGGCACAACCCCTGACGCTGTGCACGATGTCTTCGCGAAGACCAACTCATTGATGGAGACCATCAGGCGCCTTAATAAATCTGCCAGGGGCCTGCGCCACTTCGACATCGACATCACCCGAGGCCCCACCAAAGAAATCGCGGGAACCACGCTCATCGACCCCCGAAAGCCCTTTCACCCGCTTGTCTGGCTGCGTAGCCGCGCAAAGCGCGTGATTTCGCGCCTGCTCGGCCTTTGGGCCTGAGGTTTGGTCGCCTTTGATCATGAGTTCGCTCAGCCCAAGCAACGGGAGGCCAATCATGATCGGAATGAAATAATAAATCACACGGAAGGCAATTACAGCGGCGAGGGAGGTCACGCCCGGAAGAATTTGCACGACCGTGGCTTCAAGCACACCGAGCCCACCAGGCACATGGCTGATAATTGCCGCCACATTGGCAATGATTGAGACGGTGGCAACCTTGAAATAGGCTGCTTGCGTGAAGGCTGAAAGCGTTTGATGCAAGCAGGCGGCAACAAACGCAAAGTTCAACGAGCCGACCACAATCTGGAACGCTGCTAAGTGAAGCGAGGGGAACCTGAAGTTCCTTTGGCGAAACCGCACCGGCCGGCGCAGGGTCGCGGCAAGCATCAGATAGCCGACCGGAACCAGGGCAGCTATGATTGCAACCCCATAGACCGTGCGTTCAGCAATGTGCATCATCGATGCGGCATCGGCTGCGCGCAGGAACAGAGCAAAAGAACCAAGCGTGGAAAGCCCCAGGGCTACCGTTGTCCCGCAAAAGAAGACGATAAGAGCGACATCCCCTGTCGTAAGGCCCCATCGCGAATAATACCTGTAGCGCACTGCCGCGCTGCTCAAGGCGGCAACGCCGACATTGTGACCAATGGACAAGCTCACAAACGAGGCTAACATTGTTTGATGGAACGCCAGCGACCTGCCGACGTAGCGAACAGCAAGCGCATCGAAGCATGACAGGCAAAGGTACGAACCGGCGGCGAAACAAAGGGCGAGCGCAACGTTCTTGCTGGGGAGCGTGCCCAGCGCGTCGATGATCTCGGTGAAGGTGTATTCGCGCAGGGTTTGGTAGAGTAGGAAGATCGCTCCGCAAACCGCGACACTGATTGCGATCCTGAAAAGTAGGCGCATATCGTTTTAAGTCCTCCGTTCCACGATGGGTGAACGGTAGCAAAGTCGACAGGTTCCATTGGGTCGAAAGTTTCGATTGGGCGAGCAGCGGGCAGTTTTGGAGTTTGTGGGAGCTAGGTTTCGAGGCGGATCGATGATGCTCACTATCAACAGGCCAAAACGAGCGTTCGGGAATTGATGTTTTGCAAGCTCAAATCCCTACACGTCACGATGTCGTTTTCGTAGCTGCTTTTCAGCGAGTTGGAGGCGGGGCAAGCTGGAACCTTTACGGATACAGCCGCTTTTACCCGCGTTGACCTCCCATTCGGAAGCCGCGCACATGATCCTTCCTTCCTCCACCTACCGCGTACAGTTTCGCCAAGGCATGGACTTCGCCCGCGCGGCCGAACTGGTTCCACATTTCGTGCGGCTCGGTGTAAGCCATGTCTATGCCTCGCCGCTCATGACAGCGGCAAAAGGGTCCACCCATGGCTATGATGTGACCGATTTCAACGAGATTGATCCATGCCTGGGGGGAAGTGACGGCTTTCAGGACTTTTGCAGTGTCCTGCGACGTTACAATTTGCAAATCCTCCTCGACATCGTGCCCAATCACATGGCCGCATCGCTCGAGAACGTGTGGTGGCGGGACGTTTTGGCGCAGGGTGAGAAAAGCGCTTACTCCGGCTATTTCGATATAGATTGGAGCCGCCGTCTGACGCTGCCCATTCTCGAACAGGATTTCTCTCAGGAAGTCGGAACAGGCGCATTTTCTCTTGCAACCGATGGCAATGAAGCGAGCATAAGGTATCGCGACGTTTGCTATCCTTTGACACTGAGCGGCGCCACATCATCCCTCCTGCAGTCGACCCAACTGGATACATTGTCGCAATCAAACGACTTCATGAGATCGCTCCACGCTTCACAGCCTTGGGAAATGATCCCATGGAAGGAGGCAGCGCACCGGCTGTCCTACCGGCGCTTCTTTGAAGTCAGTGAGTTGGTTGGACTTCGAATGGATAAGAGAGAGGTACTCGACCACGTCCATCGACTGGTACTGGAGCTAGTGGCAAGTGGGCAAGTGTCGGGTCTGCGGATCGACCATATTGACGGCCTGGTGGATCCGGCAGGTTATCTGGACTGGTTACGCGACGCCGTTGGACCAGACGTTTTCATCGTCGTGGAAAAAATTCTGGTTGAGGGAGAGCGATTGCCTGCGTGGCCAGTACAGGGAACAACCGGTTACGAATTCATTGCCGCATCGAGCGCGGTTTTTCTTCCGCCCTGTGGTCCTTGCGAACTTGACGAAGCCTATCGCAAGATCGCGCCGCAGAACAGTGACATCGACACCGAACGGCGGGCGGCTCAATGGCAGATGGTGCGCAAACATTTCGTTGGTGAGGTCACTCGTCTTGTAAAAATTGCCGAACCTGGGACGGGCCAAGCGCCGGCTTTTAGACAGGCGCTCGAGGAGCTTTTGATCGCTTTTCCGCGCTATAGGACTTACTTCACCCAGAATACCCGCACTCAGGAAGACGATGCGGTGCTTGCTCAGGCAATCGCTGTTGCATCCGACCATGTGAGGGATGCCAGTTCACTATCTGAGGTCAGTCATCTGCTGTCGGCAAGCGGCGGATCAGAAACGTCAATGGCTTTTCTAAATCGTTTCCAGCAGCTGAGCGGTCCCATCGTGGCGAAGGCGGTCGAGGATACACTCCTTTACAGGTATACGCGTTGCCTGGCAGTCAATGAGGTGGGCTGCGAGGCCCACATTGCCCATGGCGGCGTTGAAGAATTTCACCGACGCATGCGGGATCGTCTGGCCCTTCAGCCGGCGGGCCTCACCGCCACCTCCACCCATGACACCAAATGGAGCGAGGATGCCCGCGCAAGGCTATTTACCATCGGGGAGGATGTCGAAGCGTGGTCGTTGCAGTTCGACAGATGGGTAACCAGTACGACGCGCTTCCAGACGCCTTTGGTTGCACTAAACGTCCAGTGGATGATTTTTCAAGCACTCCTTGCAGTGCTGCCCGTCGATCTTTCCCCCGATGCGATAAATGGTCTGCAAAAACGGTTCACAGCCTACTTGATAAAAGCCGCTCGCGAGGCAAAGGTCGCTACGTCATGGGAGAGTGTGAATGTCGCATATGAGGCGCAGCTCTCCGACTACGCCTCGGCGTTGCTCGCGACTGATAATGCTACATTCCTGCGGGAGTTTCATGGCTTCTGCGAACCTTTTATGCTCGCCGGCCTTGTAAATTCGCTCAGTGTCACCTTGATGAAGTTGACCGTACCCGGGATCCCAGATTTCTATCAGGGCAGCGAATATCTGCAGTACGCGCTCGTTGACCCCGACAACCGGTACCCTCTTGAAACCGGCTATCCGCACACTGGTAAAAATCCATCAGTTCCAGCCACAGCCAAGTTTCAGCTGATTGCCAAGGGCCTTCGCCTCAGGTGCATATGGCCGGCATTATTTGCCGAGGGCGACTATCTGCCATTGATCCCGGTTGGGGAGCGAAAAGACCATGTATTGGCGTTTGCGCGCTGGAACCCAGATCACCATGTCATAGCTATCGCCTCGGTGCGGATGCTAAATAACGTTGAGCCCGTCACCTTAACGGCCGGAAAAGATTTTTGGGGCGATACGTCAGTATTGCTGCCGAAACGATTTCATCCAGAAAGTATTGACCTCCTGACCGACCGATTGTTTGCTAGCCATACACTCCGCATCGGCTCGCTTCTGTCGAACGGCCCAGTCGCGCTTCTGACTTCCAGCAAAAAGACCTGAACTCAAACAAGCGAACCCGGGTCAGTGGTCTCGAATGGTTGGCTCAAAGAGCCCACGAGCGATATTCTCGAGCTCTATTGGCTTGTCGCAAAGAACATACCCTTTGAAACGCTCTGGTATGGCGGACGATCCGAACGCGCTCGCAAAGACAAAAGGAATACCGCGTTCCCTGAGACGCTCGGCGACCGGAAAAACTTCGACACCATCGAGCAGGATATCAAGGATTGCAACGTCGATCATCTGCTTGTCGATGAGCACAAGCGCTGCGGTGACTTGCGGAGTTGGACCCACCACGATCGCCCCCAATTGCTCGAGTTGGCGTCGGGTTTCGTCGGCAAGCAGGAACTCGTCCTCAACGACAAGGACACGCTTGCCAGCGAAACACGAACTCCAAGGCACGGACGTGTTCAACACGGCTCTCCTTTCCGTACAGGGCGTCGATTGTTGTACGCAGCGACGGGATGGATCATTCCTCCAATCAATCGCTGCCGGCAGCGCGCCTGCGCATGAGCGGAATAGATAGATGTACTCCCCAACCAGTTAAGGCGAAGTTTGTTCGCACGAGCCGATCGGAATTCTTCAACATGCATGCGGAAGGAAGTTCATAGCATCTGGAGAAGAGACTGCGGTCCGACCAAATTTCACGGGCTCGCCGCATTTTTCGGTAATTCGCACATAGCGACGCTCCGCGGCGGCGCCAGGGCCCAAGCGGCGCCGAAGGACAACTGCGCCTACCCAAACTGAAAGTTTCCTACCCGCTAAATTCCAGACAAACAACCGGCTGACCGATCAGATGGTATTCCCTCACTAATCAAAATCTGAGCTTGTCATTCGGTTACTGCGACTGCCCAGGTCGGAACCTTCGGTCACTGAGGTCGTTTACGCCATGCCGGAACACATTGATGCGGCGGGACACTCGGGCGATCGATTGATATGGACTCGGAAAGAAGCGAAACTCACGTCGATGCCATGGAACTCGATCGGGCCAGATTGGCTGCGATTGTCGATTCCTCGTTCGATCCGATCATTAGCAAAGACCTCGATGGCACCGTGCGTACCTGGAATAGGGCATCCGAACAGCTTTTTGGCTACAGTGCCAATGAAATGATAGGAGCCTCGATTTTTAAGCTTATTCCGCCCCATCTTGAGGAGGAGGAACGTGCAATCCTGGCACGGGTCAGCCGAGGTGATCGAATTTCGGCGTTTGAGACAGTGAGGCAACTCAAGGATCGGACTTATGTCGCGATTTCGTTGACCGTGTCACCGATCAGGAACGCTGCGGGCAAAATCGTCGGCGCGTCTGCGATCGCGCGCGATATAACTGCCACTAAAGATCGTGAACGGCGCATTCGCATTCTTCTGCGCGAGGTCAACCACCGCGTCAAAAACCAGTATGCGATCATCTTGTCTATGATCCGTCAGACTGCACAGGGCAATTACGACCGCCCCACGTTCGAGCGTCATATCGCGCAGCGGATCATGGCACTTTCAGCCTCACACGACCTAATCGTATCGGCGGATTGGGAAGGTGCCACGATGGCTGATCTTGTCGCCATTCAGCTCAAGCCCTTCGGCCGGGATGAAGCGCTTATGTTTGCCGGCCCCGCCATCATGCTAACACCAACCGCCGTCGAAAATCTGGGCATGGCGCTCCACGAACTGGCACTAAACTCTGCGCGGCACGGCGTCCTGAGCGGCAAACCTGGAAAGATCGAGATATCGTGGCGAGTTGAAGTGCCCGACAACGTGCCGTCGTTCAGAGTGTGTTGGGACGAACAAACATTGGGACAGTTCCCGTCTTCAGGTGAACTCCGTTCCGGGTTCGGCTCCGTAGTTCTCAGGAGAGTTGCACCGCAGGCGCTCAACTCCGTCGCCGAGGTTGTGTACGAAAAGTCCCGATTTCTTTGGTCCCTGCACGGGCAACTGGGCGGTTTCACCGTGAAAGGTAATCCGCTTGCCGACTGAACCTTCTAGCCAATCCGCGTTGCCATGAGCGGAGCTCCCGAATGTAGCGATGTCCCATCAGCTCAGTGGTGACCGGCGCATATAATCATCAAGATCGTCCCTACGTGGTCCGTGATCGAGAAAGGACCCTTCGGCCCTCCAACGGAGTCAATTTGTATGCATGAATAAACTCTTCAAGATCATAGTGTAGGACGTGGATCATATCGAGCGAATACTCCAGACCTGAACCAATCCTAACCTCTCGCCTTCCCGTCGCATCGACGGCACGTTTATTGTGTGCGCCACTCATCGGAATTTGGCTTCCAGGTCGCTCCGGCTTGCAACATCGTAGATTCAGTACGGGATTTTTTAGGACCTCTAACCCGTCCGCGTGTTTCGACATTTTCGGACGCCCTTCCATTTTGCCCGAGCTACAAACCACAGGAAGACGGAAAGGTTCCGTCGATTGTCGGATCAGGATAAATCTTTGTGACCGTTGCCAGACATCAACAGGAGCCGGCGACAGGCTTGTCGCAAAGCAGCTTAGCGGCCCGTTGTGGGAGAGGCTTTGCGATCGTCTTGAAGTGCCAGATGGCGCACGACATCTTCCTCGATTTCACGACACACGAGGTCGTATTCCCTTATAAGATTGTGGTCGGCACCCCTCATCGCGCGCAATTCATCGCGGAAAATGGCCGCTTTTGCATAAGCCACGCATAATTGTTTGAGCGCTGATGTCGACACGCCGATTAGTGCACCGCGCCGATCGGGTAGACGCAACTTTAGCCGCTGGCGTCCTATGTATTCGAGGTTCATCCGACTGCCCTAGCTGATAATTGGCCTCGCGCGCCTCAGTTGTGTGCTGTACTCAGCCGCGCGTCCAGAGCTATCCCAACAACAGAATGCAAGTCATGTTCCCAAGTCCTGGGCTCTATTTTTCTTGAGAGTGCTTGCGCGGGCAAGTGGTAGCAGGTCGTTCCCAAAGCTAGAGAACTTTTGTTATGCGGATCGGTCAGACATCATGTACGCGAGATTTCAGCAAACGATGCGTCGATTTGATTAAGCGATGCAGTAGGACGCGGTCGTGAGCCGGGCGAGACATGTTGATGGCTGGACCGCCCGCAAACTGCTGGAATTCCTACCTCCCGAGTTACACGCAGCACTGTAACACTCTGCTCTGCTCTGTACATAGCCGAACGTTCTCGCTCTTGGGCGGCCAGTGCGTGGCGCCGAACCCTTGCGTCCCATCAACCCTGCGGGTAGCCAAAACGCTTTGACGTAAGAGCGACGCGCGCAACTTCCAAAATTGCAAGCCTCGGTCTTCAACTGCCTGCCACGGGCCGGAGCGAAGCGGCTACGTTGAGGTGCGTCGAGAACACGAGCATCAGCGCAGTCCGCTGGGCGCTTCACCAGGCCCCAACCGCGCAGTTCTCGGAACCCTTTGGCGAGCTAAGGGTTGAGCGTGGAGCGTTGGGCTTGCTGACAATCTTTGAACCAAACGAAGGAGGCTTCACCCTATGTCGCTGAATGCAATCGCCCTGAACTGTACTCTGAAAACTAAGCCGTCAGACGCTTCATCAACCAAACGCATCCTGTCTCTGATTGCCGAGGAACTGAAAAAAGACGGCGTAGAGACGGAAACCATCCAGCTCGCTGATCGTGCCATTCTGCCTGGAGTAAAATCTGACGAGGGCGAAGGTGATGAATGGCCGCAGATCCGCGAAAAGATCCTAGCCGCCGACATACTAATCGTGGGAACGCCTATATGGCTCGGACAGCCCTCGAGCGTGGCCAAGCGGGCACTTGAGCGCATGGATGCGTTTTTGGACGAGACTGACGAGCAGGGACGTATGGTGTCCTGTGGACGTGTCGCAGCCGTGGCAGTCGTCGGAAACGAAGATGGAGCTCACCATGTTTCGGCTGAGCTGTTCCAGGCGCTGAACGATGTCGGTTTTACGATTCCGGCGAATGCTGTTTGCTACTGGGTCGGCGAAGCCATGGGTAGCCAAAACTTCATAGACCTAAAGCAAGTTCCGGAGGCCGTGCAAACGATGGCGGGCATGCTCGCGCGCAACACTAGCCATCTTGCTCGTTTGCTGTCCAACGCACGTTACCCCGGCGAAGGCGACTGAGCCCGTCTGCGCCGACGTTCGAACGCCATAAATCGTATGAGGATGTGCAAATGCTGCAACAGAGACCCCACCACCCAGTCGTCGTCATCACTGGCGCATCATCCGGCATTGGACAGGCGACCGCTGAAGAATTTGCTCGCCGCGGTGCTCGATTGGTGATCGCAGCGCGCAACGCATCAGCACTCCATTCTGTGGCCTCGCGCTGCCGGGAACTGGGCGCCGAAGTTTTAGTTGTACCCACCGATGTCACCAAGGCGGATGAGGTGCGCCAGCTCGCACAGAAGGCTCTAAGCTTTGGCGAAATCGATGTCTGGTTTAGCAACGCGGGCGTCGGTGCGGTGGGAAAATTTGACGAGACGCCGCAGGAAGCCCATGAGCAGGTGATCCGAACGAACCTCATCGGGCATCTCAACGACGCCTATGCGGTCGTACCCATTTTCAAACGCCAGAAGCATGGTACATTCATCAATATGATCTCGCTCGGCGGGTTCGCCTCAGCGCCTTATGCTGCTGCTTACTCCGCCAGCAAATTCGGACTCAAAGGGCTTACCGAGTCGCTGAGAGCGGAGTTAGCATCCTATCGCGACATCCATATCTGCGACGTCTATCCGACGTTTCTCGACACCCCTGGAATTGCACACAGCGCTAACTATACGGGACGCGCGCTGACCGTACCTCCACCTGTCTATGATCCACGAAAAGCCGCTCGCTCGATCGTGCGACTTGCAAATCATCCGCGCGCTTCCTTGACTCTCGGCAGTCCCGCCAGATTGGCGCGGCTTGGCCACTTTTTGGCTCCCAACAGTACGGCACGAATAATGGCCGGTATCCTTGCCAGATATCTGAAGGGCGCGCCTCGCACAGAGGTGAGCCATGGCAACTTGTTTCGCTCTGCCGCAAATCCAGGCGGCGTGGAAGGCGGCCTGCGAGCAAGCAGGCCGCTACCCACCTTCGCTATTCTTACAGTCGTAGTCATCGGGTTTGCAGCGATCGCCTTGGCTCGGACACGTCGCTGATCAACCGCCGCATTGGCGTGATCGATGGAGAACCTAGGGGTGATCCCGAGGGTCACCGATGAGAGAGTATGAAAGGATTTCCTCATGAAAAATGCCAAAAACATCAAAAAGACGATCGAGCCGGTTACTGTCGACAGTGAACGAGATCTTTTGAACAAACAGGACGAATTCTGCCGGATAAGATCGCCAACATCGATGCTCGCCGCGAAGCCGCGCGTCAACACGCTGACACTTACATCGTAAGACAGACCTTGACGACGCCGAACAGCGGGAGGCGGCGCCCGGAACCCGAGAACAACCTAATTTTTGAGATATGAGGGCGCCTCAGTCAAAAATGGCGCCCTTTGCGCCCTCGTATTCCCGCGCTAATCGCATCACCGCAGGGCCGACCTCCTCGCTGTCCCAGCCGGCGGATTTCGCGGCTTCGACAACGAAAGACAAAGCAGTATCCTTTTCTAGGCTGTCCATGTTTCCGTTTAATGCAGCAACGAGCGCTTCAGGCTCGGCGGTCGCGATATCAGCCACCAAGGGCCTAAGTGCCGCCGTACAGTCGGCCTCCCGACCCTCGTACTGGTCGGGTTCACGCGGCGACGGGATTTGGTGAGATAGCGACATTGTGGTCTCCCTATGGTCAATAATCGAAGTTTCCCTAGAAACCTTAGTTCTGCCCAATAGTTCCGAACTCCGCACCATTCTCGCACTCCAGTTTACCTGCGCCGACCGCCCCCGGCACTGCGTAAACCACCACAGCGCACATTCGCAAGGTCGTTATCGAGAAGCCGTCGATCCCGTTGGGCAAAGCGCAAAGACGGAGCCGGATTACGCGGAACAGGCCTCTACGCATCCCTAATAGAACCACTTCACCGAGAGCCAGCTCGCGGCGATGCGCGGGTGACGGCAGTGGAGACGCTATCCCGTGTGTACTTAAATTTACCGCGGATGGACGAGTTGAAGAAGCGGCCTTTGGCGAATGCGAGCTTAAATTGTTCCGCGATTTCCGGCGGAACATCGCGGTAATCATACCGGTTCCCGGACGGCAAGAGCCATATCGACAATATCTTGCTGGCCGGATCATAATTGAACTTGTCGATGAGGGAGGAAGGCATCGCGTTCTCAGGTTCTGATTGAAAGTCTCGCTGCACTAACGAAACGCCCGGCACCGACGGTCCGTTCCCTCAACCGGGCCTAGTCTTGGCATGCGGAGCGCGAGCGCGTATTGTGATTTAGTGGCGCCATGTGAGCGCGACGAATATAGGCGACTTTTATGGCACCTCAAAAAAAAGGCGGCGCCGGTGGTGAGGATTTTTCCTCCCCCCTCCTTGAGGACGAGGACCAGGGTACCGCCAACCTGTTGGTCGATGATTCGCCGGACAGCTTGCTGGTGCTGGCGAACCGCCTGCAAAAAGCACTCGACGCGCGAAGTAGCTCTGCAGGCTTAAAGAGCCTAAGTCGCGTTAAGAAGCATTAAGCTTCGGGCGCCTGGAGGAGGAAACACCGCATGCCAACCCGCCAACCGTTGCGCGTTTTGGTCGCGGAAGACGAATATTTGCTTGCCGACGACATCGCATCCTGGCTCGAGCGGGCTGGCGCAACTGTTATTGGACCATTGCCGTCGGTTGAGCGCACACTGAAAAGTTTGAGTGCAACCCCCGAGATCGATGTCGCGGTTCTCGACATAAACTTGAATGGCGAATTGATATATCCGGTGGCTGACGAACTCGCCAGGCGGGCCGTTCCGGTGGTTTTTTTTACCAGCTACGATGAAATAGACGTTCCGGAGCGATTTTCGACGGCTCTAACGGTGAGCAAGACGGCGAGTGTGAGCGATCTTCTGAATGCAGTGTTTGAGCAGCGGTTGAAAACGATGTCTGGCCTGACGCCGATGAGGCCCGAAGCGCCAGAAGAGCGCGTTCTCGAGCTTGTGCCTGGGCTTCGATTGCGGGCACGGCTTTTGCTTCCGACGCCGCGGGCTGCGGATCGACTTGTGGAGAGGACGCTTGAAAAGGCAATTGCAGAGGTTTCCAGCAGGGGTGATGGGCAGCCTCTGGATGCGTGGTTGCACCAGATTATGCTTTCTATTTTTGCAGAGGCGCCATTCGGACCAAACTAGCGCTACGGCACTACCCAGCCAGTTCCACGGCCGCCACAACAAACAAGCCCCTTCGAAAAGAACAATCTCAAGGTTAAACCTTAAGTTGGCCGGACCCAAACAATGCGCTGGGACCAGTCAGGAGCGACGACTATAAGAGGCAGGGGAGCGTGCGACTGACCCGAACGGGACTCTTGCACGGATCTTTAGTCTCGATGCGACAACTTGCACCCCGGCGGACACCGGTGGGTCGGCGCGATGGCCCCATCGCTGCCCGCAAACTGTCGAATACGGGTGATGCCCGATGTTCCCGTTCATCTCAATAAGCCGAAATCGCTTGGAGGAACAATCTTCTTTCGGCTCGGTTGGATGTGGCTAACACGGGAGAATTCAGTGAAAGAAGCTGATACGACCGACGATCACGAAACGATTAGGGCCTGGGCAGAAAAGAGAAGAGGACGCCCATCACGGGCGAAGGGAGCCATTAACGGCGAAATCTTGCGGATAGATTTCGGCGAGCGCGACGAGACATTGGAGCCCATCTCTTGGGAGGAGTTCTTCACGATCTTCGATCATAACAAACTCCTATTCCTGCACCAAGACAGGACGGCTGATGGAAAGATCAGTCGTTTCAATAAATTCATAGACCGGCCTTAAACTTCTGACCTGTTGGTCCGGCTCCAGCGCGTCCAGAACGGAGCGTTTCACCACCGCAGTGTCGACACCGGTCCCGACTCTTGCCTCCCTTGCTCCTCGCGCCTGTGGTCGCGATCGGGGTCTTCCAAATCGTTGAGTTGCCTATCCCGTTTGGCGCAGTTCCGCGTTTTCGTTCAGGAGCCGCGAATATATCTCGCAGTACTGTTCGGCACTGCGTTCCCACGAGCAGTCGGTCTTCATAGCCTGTCGTCGGAGCCGTTCCCACGTGCGATGCCGCCGGTAGAGCTTGAAGGCCCTTCGCAGCGCGTGCCTAAGCCCATGATGGTCTATGGGAAGAAACTGAATGCCGGTTGCCGCTTGCGCATGCACGGCTGCATCATTAGCGTCGATGATGGTTTCGGACAGGCCGCCTGTGCGCGCGACGATGGGTATGCAGCCATATCTAAGCGCGTACAACTGCGTCAATCCGCAGGGCTCGAACCGAGAAGGGACGAGCATCGCGTCGGCTCCAGCATGTATTAAGTGTGCCAAGCTCTCGTCATACCCAATCTTGACAGAAACATGTTGGGGATACCGTTCGGCCGCCTCCAGGAACTTCCCCTCAATGTGTGGGTCGCCTTGACCATGCACAACCAGCATCCCGTCTTTCCAAAAAAACTCGTCGGCAACGTCTGCAAGCAAATCCATGCCTTTCTGCCAGGTCAGACGATTGACGCTTGCAAAGACCGGGCCGTGCCGGTGAGGCAGCCCGAACCGATCAAGCAGGTCGTAGCGATTGCCAAGCCTTCTGAGCGGCGTGCGTGCTGAAAATGGGTAGTTCAGGTACGGGTCACAGGATGGATCCCATACTTCAAGGTCAATTCCATTGACTATTCCGATCACGTCGTCATGCCGGGCGTTCATCACGCCATCCAAACCCATCCCGCCTTCCGGTGACATGATTTCGCGGGCGTAGGTCGGACTCACAACTGTTATTTTGTCCGCAGCTGCCAAGCCAGCCTTGAGGTATCCCAGTTCCCCATAATACTCGAGCGCCTCTGAATAGGATTGAGCGGGGAGGCCGAGGCGCGGGAAATGGCAGGCCGGGAATTGCCCCTGAAACGCAAGGTTATGAACCGTCAACACACGAGGCACTTCGAAGTGTTCGCCATACTTCAGATAGGCAAGTGTTAGCGCCGAGTGCCAATCATGGGCGTGAATCAGACAAGGCTTCCATTCCTTCACCCCGCTCCCTCCCACCTCGCTGGCGGCCTTCGAAAACGCAGCAAACCGCTTCCAATTATCGTGATGCTCTTTCCCGTACTCGTTGAGATAGGGGCCGCCGGGCCGGTCGAAGAACTCGGGAGCGTCGAGAATAAGAAGATCTAGACCGGCCGCCTGCGCAGCCAGAATTCTGGCTTGTACACCGAATAGATCGTCGTAGGTCTTGACCAATCTAGCGCCCGGCAGAGCGCGCATTACTGCCCGGTATCCCGGAATAAGGGTTTTAACACGGACGCCAAACTTTTTCAGTGCTTTGGGTAACGAGCCCGTCACATCCGCGAGGCCGCCGGTCTTGATTAAGGGAAATACCTCAGCCGTCACCGCCAAAATGTCCATCGAAGTCATCCCTTCAATGTCTGACCACTCCGACTTCCAACACTGCGCCGGGGTGGAATGTTCCGCGCAAAAACTCCGACGGAGAAGATTCTGAAAACGGAACAATCGGGGGTGCCGTGTTCAAGGGCGAGAATTCTCAGCGGATCAATTCATCGCATCGCTGCCCAAAGAGATCTCGCGACTGGCGCCGCTGGCCGTAAGGGGTTGGTTCTGTCGCCACTGACGAGTTGGAGCTCATCGCCGTGCGAACTCGAATGCTCAAATCACTTCGGATGCGCGGACTGCGCGACGACGAGGGTGGCTGTCGCAGCCAACGGCCCGCATGCGGACCGATCGCTGGCTCCGCGAAAGCTGGGGGCTTAAAGGAGGAGGGCTAAAATGCCCATTACCCTGATTGTTGCAAAGCAAACGAACAACCGCGGGAGGTCAGGGGCAAGGCGGACAGTGCAAAAATCGGCCGATTGAACCCTTACGCGCGCCCGAAAGAGAAATTCCCAAGGAACGTGTGGGGATCGATGATCCCGACTGTCTATTTTGGCGCGGTATTTGGATGACAGTTTTCTAATTTCCGAATGGAACTTTCTTCCCCGCTGTTTGTTCGCTGCCCAGGGAGCCGACTTATGCAAGCAAGCGAAAACCTACAACTTCACTTTGACGTGTTAAGCCGCCGCGCCTTGCTGTCGTGCGGATCTAGGGACTATGTGTTGCCCGATCAGTATCCCGACCGAGATGCTGCGAGGCGGGCAGCTCAGAAATTCGCCTGGGAGGCCCTGGGCTACAAGACCAAGAATGAGCAGTTTCTTGATTTCTCGCAGTTACCAGTTTGGCTGCGGTGAGGCCGCCAGCAGAATCTGTCGGGCGCCGTGGTAGGCACCACAGCGCAGCGCGTTGCCGAAAGGCTTGCCTGGTGCACCCAGCGAAGACGTGAGCTCGTTAAGGAACGAAGGTTTTCGGCGATCTACGATATGCTCAACCGCATCGAAACCAAGTCCATCCAAGCGATAGCTGGACCACCAATAACGGGCGGGCGCAGTTCATGCGGTGCCCACAGCAGTAAAAGTTCCCTACTATGCGATACTATCGCCGCACCCCAGCTTAGGGATACGGTTCCCGTAACATAATCAAAAGACATTATAGCTCTCCTTAGGTTGCGCCAAAGAACCCGCCACATTGGGCAAGGTTCCTCGACGTCGGAGCGCTAGGGGAACAAAACTTTAGTCGGCGCGTTCGAGCCTGGCCAGCTATCCTGCCGATCGACGCTTAGCTCATCAAATTCGGGAACCTCTCATGGATCTTACATTCTCGAAGCTTGACTTTTTAAAGCCCGAGCTTGGGGCTGAGTACACCGGGCGCGGGACCCATTTTGCGCTGTTTTCCGCCCACGCCGAGAAGGTGGAGCTTTGCCTATTTTCGTCCGACGGCAAAGAGGAAGTCGCTCGCATGCCCCTTCCCGACCGCGAAGGCGACATCTGGTCAGGGTATGTGGAAGGCATCGGGCCGGGAACGATTTACGGCTATCGCGTTCATGGTCCTTATGATCCAAGGCGGGGCCATCGCTTCAACGCTAACAAACTTCTACTCGATCCCTATGCCAAACAGATATTCGGTGACATTCGGTGGGATGATGCATTGTACGGCTACACAATCGGCCACAAAGACATTGATTTGTCGTTCGATGAGCGAGACAGCGCTCCCTATATGGCCAAGGCGATAGTCCAGGATCCGGAATTCGACTGGTCGGGAGAAGAGGCGATACGTCGCCCCTGGAACGACACCATCATCTACGAAGCCCACGTACGTGGATTAACGATGACGCATCCCGGCGTGCCTGACGACGTCCGGGGCACGTTTGAAGCAATCGCGCATCCGGCGATACTTGAGCATCTGGAGAAACTGGGTGTTTCAGCAATCGAACTTCTGCCTGTTCAGCATTTTGTCGACGACAGGCATCTGCTTGAAAAGAGACTGTCCAATTACTGGGGATATCAACCTCTTGGATACTTCGCGCCGGAGCCCCGATATCAATCGAACGGGTCCATTCGGGAATTCAAGGCCATGGTCAGAGCCTTTCACTCCGCCGGCATCGAGGTGATTATGGACGTGGTCTTCAATCATACCGGGGAGGGCTCGGAGCGGGGCCCGACCCTGTCATTCCGTGGCATCGACAACCTGAGCTACTACTTGCAGTCGCCCGAAAAAATGCGTCATACGTACGACACCACAGGAACTGGAAATGCTCTCAATGTCGCTCATCCCATGGTCCTGCGCATGGTTCTCGACAGCCTGCGATACTGGGTTACCGCCATGCATGTGGACGGGTTTCGGTTTGATTTAGCGAGCACTCTTGGAAGGGAGGGATACGAGTTCGACCAGGAGGGGGGATTCTTTGATGCAATACGACAAGACCCAGTTCTGGCGGGCGTCAAGCTCATAGCCGAGCCGTGGGACATCGGTGAGGGCGGGTATCAACTCGGAGGATTCCCGCACCCCTTCCGCGAGTGGAACGATCGCTTCAGGGATGATGTCCGACGATTCTGGAAACAAGACAACGGAATGTTGCCGGCCCTCTCCGAGCGGCTTGTTGGTTCGCCCAGGCAATTCGATCACTCGGGCAGAGCCGCAACATCCTCCGTGAACTTCATCACTGCCCATGACGGGTTTACGCTTTGTGACCTCGTGTCGTACCGCGAGAAGCACAATGATGCGAATGGCGAAGGCAATCAGGACGGGCATTCCAATAACTATTCAGACAACCTTGGTGTTGAGGGGGAAACGGAAGACGGGAATCTTCTAGCTGCACGCAATCGACGGCGGCGGGCAATGATGGCGACGCTCTTGTTTAGCCAAGGCGTGCCGATGGTGCTTAGCGGCGATGAGTTGAGCAACACTCAAGGCGGCAACAATAATAGCTATTGCCAGGACAATGAGATTGGATGGATAGACTGGAGCAACATGAAACCCGAGTTTTTTGAATTTTGCTGCGCTGCGATCAATTTGAGAAAATCGTACCCGCTCCTGCGGCACGATCGTTTTCCTACGGGCGACCTCACTGACGAGCATGGAACTGCGGTCACGTGGCTTCGCGCCGACGGTCAGAACATGAACGATAGTGATTGGCAGGACGGTGAACGGAAAACTCTCGGTGTTTTGCTGACGGGTACGGGAACCTTAGCGGGCACTCAAATCCTGCTTGTCCTCAACGCAGGCGAACCCTGCGACTTCGCCCTTCCCAAGCCTGCTCACTCGGCATGGAAGTGTATATTTGACAGTGCAGGCGAAGGCGCAGTTAGTCCAGCACCAAACGCCGTCGAAACAGTAGCGGGTCAGACCGCCGTCGTCTTTCTGTCTGAGGAAATCGCTGCGGATGCGTGATTTCACAAGCTGTCGGTTCTCGGCCGCCAGCGTCCTGCGATAGATTTTGGCAGCTCAAGAAGGAACAAAACCAAGCACTGCCAGTTCTGCCGCTGCGCTAACATTCGAAGCCGGAGATCGAGTTAGATGAATGACAGGGACGAACGCATCAGACAGCGAGCCTACCAGATCTGGGAAGAAGAAGGGCGACCGGACGGGCAGGAAACCAGGCACTGGGAAGAAGCAAGTCGCCAATTTTCGTCAGAAGAAGAACCCCGGGATCGTTTTGTCGAGACCGAGGGATCCACCGGCGCGCTTGGCGGGTACGAAGACGCCCGCGTGCCCAAGACAGGAGGCACGAGCCCTTCGAAACATCGTCGAGGTCGCGTGGGACCCATACAAAAGTGAGATGGTTTAGGCGGCTCCAAGTCAAGATCTGGCCGCTGGCCCCTTTTCGATGAGGCAACCCGCTTCAATGCAACGGGTTGCCTTGCATCTCGTGGGCTAGCTCATCGCGGGCCCTGTTAAGGCGGCTCTTGATTGTTCCGATGGCACAATCACAAATATCCGCCGCTTCCTTATAACTTAAACCATAGCCAGCTACGAGTATTATGACATCTCGGTGTTCAGGGGACAGGGACTGGAGCGCTTTGCGAAGATCCTTGTTCAGCACGTGCCAGTCCTGCGGCGCTGCCATGGGGATGGGCATCTCCGCACAATCGACCACCCCAGGGGCCTCGCGTTTACGCACCTTATATTGCGTACGGAAAACATTGTGCATGATCGTGAAGAGCCATGATTTCAGATTAGTTCCCTCCTCGAAGCGATCAATGCTGCGCAACGCACGAAACAGAGTTTCCTGTACAAGATCATCGCCCTCGTGGCTGGCAGAAACAAATGTGCGCGCAAAAGCGCGTAGAGCCGGGATAAGATCGACGACCTGATCTTGGATTGTAACCTGATGTTGGCCGGAGGGTACCGTGGACATGAACGACGCCTTTCATCTAGCCAGACGTGAGATCAATCTGTGGAATGCTCTCGGCTAAACAAAGTTCCGACCCAAACTTCAAATCCCGGGTCTTAGGCCGATTTTTTGATCTTTGTTTTCTAGTTAAACCATCTCGGGCCGATGGCACTCCCTGTCTTTAACCAAATGCGTTACATCATGGCGAGCGCGGATTGTTTGATAAGGTAGTGAGGTACCGCACGGATTCTCGGAAGTGCGCACGGGCCCTGCGCGAATGCGCCGCGCTTCCAAGCCTTCGTAATCAGCGCAGTAAACCCTGGCCCCCATCTACCCAGATGGGGCTTCCGGTCACGTGCCGCGAACCACGGGAGGCTAAGAACCAGACCACCTCGGCGACATCATCAGGCCTTCCGGGGTCTCCGCCGGTTATCGGGACATCGCCCTCCGGCCAGTTCACCGGAATTACGGTTTCCTTCTCACCACGCAGGCTGGTGTTGTCTTCTATCTTGGTTGCAATCGCACCAGGGCATACGGCATTTATCCTGATGCCGTGCTTTCCTAATTCCAGCGCGAGTTGCTGCACCATCGCCACCTGAGCAGCCTTGGTTGCAGTATAGGCCGTAGCACCCGGAGTCGTGAAGGTACGAGTGCCGTTGATCGACGATACGACAACGATTGATCCGCCTCCGCATCCTTTGAGATGCGGCACGGTCAGGTGCAGCGTAAGATAGGTTCCGCGCAAATTGACGGCGATGGTCTGATCCCACTCGGAAGGTTGCAGGTCATCGATGGGGGCCCAAACGCCGTTTATGCCGGCATTGGCAACAACGATATCGAGGCGCCCGGTTTCGTCAACCAGTTGCTGAACCGCTCTTCTCATCTGTTTTTCATCTGATATATCGGCCACCAGCACGATCGCCTTGCCACCATCAGCTACAATCTTGTTGAATGTCTCCCTTAGTTCACTCTCGCTGCGTCCCAGAACACCAACGGTGACGTTCTCGCGGGCAAGTCGCTCCGCGACTGCTTTGCCGATACCCGAGCCGGCGCCGGTAACAAGCGCTACGCAAAAATGCGACATATTGATATCCTTCTGTTGAAGGTATTGAGCAGGCGTGTTTCAGCGCCCCACGACGTGAATGGCCAATGCGAACACAAGAGGGCTCGCAACGGCGTAGGTCGGCGAAGATAGCCTGCACTGTGTAGAGCATACTGCTTGGCCAGATGTACGTGCATTCGAAGCGTCATCCAATTCTCTACTAGATACAGGCTTCCAACAGCGCCCACCCAAGCCTGTTCCAAGTTTGTCAAAAATTGCTTCGCGAGACCGACGTATATTTTAATCGAAGGAGCTTTCCGCATCGGACAAAACCGGGCCAGGCTCGTCGTGGCAAGCGCGGATACGCGCAGGGCGCAACATTCGGGAACAGTTTGGCTTTCTGGCTGTTTTGTTATGAGAACGAAGGAGTGTGACATGAACCAAATCATCTATCTCGTAGGCCTCGTTGTTGTGGTCATCGCTATTTTGTCTTTCTTCGGCCTAAGTTAGAGAGCGATGTTAATTTAACTTATCAGGCCTTTTGCGACGCCGGAGCGCATGGCGGGAGTGCCCCGCTTGTGTCCGGTGAGTACCGTGATGACATCCGCCTCATTCCGCGCGGAGCGGAGACGCTCCAAAAGCCTAATATTCGCGAAAATCCTCGAATGGCGTGCGAGTGAGGGAAGGAAGCCCTGCTGACGGAATGCGGGCCAGATCATCATCACAACAATATCGACTGCTGTGAGTGGGTTATGTGGATCGAATAGCACAGGCTCGCGAAGCACCATCAAAAGCTTCATCGGCTCATGTAGCGTGGTCATAAATGCATGAGGCAGTGCGAAGCCTGCCCCAGTGGCCGTGGAGCCGAGCTGCTCACTTTCGCGCAGGCGTCCGTAAATGCCTTGGGACGGCATTCCAGCCGCTGCCCCCAAGGCAATAGCGCCAGCCTCGAGAACGGTCTCAACATCGTCTGCCACCAAGCCCACCATGATTTCGTCCGGTGAGAAAAACAAACTCTCCTTCATGGCAATCTCCACGCGTAGGCAGTTGTGCGTTTCCGCCAGTACAATTCGCCAAACGGGTGCTTGTTCCTGCCGCATGGCTCAGGTGGGTTGGAACATTCGAACTCGCTTCTTCGTTCCACCGTCACCATGAACAAACGGAAGACCCCCCTGCCAATGAACCGTCTTATCGTCGTTTCCAACCGCGTTACTCTCGCTCAACCATCATCAGCTGGCGGACTCGCTATCGCATTGAACGCAGCCTTGGCGCAGCGGGGAGGTCTCTGGATGGGTTGGTCAGGTCAGCAAACGGACGACAAGGCCCCCGCACCGTTGGCAATCAGCACAGTGGGAAAAATTACCTACGCGTTGACTGATCTTACTCAGAAAGACCTGGAAGAATATTATCAAGGCTTTGCCAATCGAGTGCTTTGGCCGATCTGCCATTATCGACTCGACCTCGCGGAGTATGAGCGCAAGGAAATGAGCGGCTATTTCCGCGTCAACCGATTTTTCGCCGAGCGTCTAGCCTCCCTGGTACAGGAAGGGGACCTTGTATGGGTCCATGATTACCATCTTATTCCTCTCGCAGCGGAGTTGCGAAGGGCCGGGCTTCGCAACCGTCTCGGTTTTTTCCTTCATATTCCCTGGCCGCCTCCCGACGTCTTTTTCGCCATGCCTGTTCACGCAGAAATCCTGAAAAGCCTCTGCTCCTACGATGTGGTCGGTTTTCAGACAAAGTACGACGTAGAGAATTTTTTGGGTTGTTTGCAAAGGAGTGGCCTCGCCAGACACGTAGGCGGGATAATCACCACGACGGAAGGCAAATCACTCCGGGTAGGGGCGTATCCCATCGGAATTGACACGGCTCGCTTCAGCACGCTTGCTGCACAATCCGCGACCAGCCGGCCCCTGCGCAAAGCAGCCGAGAGCCTCAGGGGCAGAGATCTAATCGTCGGCGCCGACCGTCTTGACTATTCAAAGGGTATAACGCAGCGCATCGATGCTTTTGAACGTTTCATTCGCTCTGAAAAGCACATGCAAGGAAAAGTCACCTACCTACAAATCACGCCCAAATCACGCTCCGAAGTCCCTGAATATGAAGCGATGCAGCGCGTGGTTGCCGAACAGGCTGGGCGGGTGAATGGTGAGCTAGGTACGCTCGACTGGGTTCCCATCAGATACATCAATCGTTCCGTGCCGCATAACCTTTTGTCCGGACTTTATCGCTTGTCGAAAGTAGGCCTCGTTACGCCTTTGCGAGACGGCATGAACTTGGTGGCAAAGGAATATGTGGCCGCCCAAAGCGAGGACGATCCAGGAGTCTTGGTACTCTCTGCATTCGCCGGCGCGGCCAGGGAACTCGATGGCGCGATCAAGGTCAATCCCTACGACGTGGAGGGGATAGCCCAGGCTCTCTCGACAGCTTTGACGATGTCGCTTGAAGAGAGGCGGGGAAGATGGAGATCTATGTACGACCATCTGCTGGAACATGACGTCCAGCATTGGTGCGAATGGTTTTTGGACGACCTGGAGGGGCCGCCCTTGCAATAAACACCGACCAAAGAGACGCGCCTGCTCATCAAGACCGCTACGCGTTATTTTGAACGGAAGCATGTACTGGGCATTCGTGGGGCGCCTTAGACGGAGAAAGCTAGGATGACCACCGACGACAGCAAGCTACCGTTCGCACGCAAGACACCTGCACTGGATACCGCCCTGCGCGACCTGGTTGAAAACCCGCTTGCTTGGGCGCTCTTTTTGGACATCGACGGGACATTGCTCGATTTGGCACCAACGCCCGATGCAATTCACGTTCCCGCGGAGCTTCCCGAGAACCTGCACCATCTCTCTACCCGAATGGATGGCGCGCTTGCGATTGTGACGGGACGCGCGCTCCTGTATGCGGATGAGCTTTTTCAACCTTTCGAGTTCCCCATCGCCGGATTACATGGCGGTGAAATGCGCGGTACTGATGGTCATCTCCTCCTTGTAGAGGCGCCGACAGCTTTCGCCATACTGAAGGGGAACCTACTGGCTGAAGCGCAAAACATGCCGGATGTCCTTGTCGAGGACAAGGGTGCCGCGGTCGCCCTCCATTATAGGCTCGCGCCGAGTTTTGAGCAGGAAGTCGAAGCGTTAATGAGGCGTTATGCTGAGAAAGCAGGACCAGACTGGACCCTGCAAATGGGAAAAAAGGTGTGCGAACTACGCCCTGCTGGGGCTTCCAAGGCCGATGCTCTTGAGCGCTTCATGGCCAATCCTCCATTCCGTGGCAGGCGGCCACTTGCAATCGGTGACGACCTCACGGATGAAACGATGTTTGCGACAGCTAACGCGATGGGTGGTTACTCGATCCGAATCGGGCGCCCATCAGCTGTTTCATGCGCACTCGGTACGATCCAGTCGCCGCAAGATCTGCGCGATTATTTAGCTTTTGCCATGGAGAATAGCTGACCGCCGCCGGCAGCGTCACAAAGCAAACAGAAACTGATCATTTCTTTGATGGCAGAAAGCTGCGGAAATCGGCGAACCGCAGAGGCACTTTCCGTGCTATGATCCGGTTGCAAAGCCTCGTGCAGGAAGTTTTGAGACCGCGCGAGTGCCGCTGCCTTTTTGACTGAGCCGGACCAGGAGGTTGTCCATGCCCATGAGCAGCGTCGACCGCCCGCTGCAGCCGGGTGACCGGGCGCCGAATGTTGTGCTCGATGCGATCTCGGGCGACGGCAAGATCGCGCTCGAAGATTTTCGAGGCCGTAATCCATTATTGATTGGTTTGTTTCGAGGCTTGCACTGTCCGTTCTGCCGGCGCCATGTCGCGGCGATGGCACAGCTTAACCCGGCCCTGCGTGAAAAGGGCGTTCAAACTCTAGCGGTCGTAAACACCCCGGTCGAACGCGCCCGACTCTATTTCCGTTACCATCCGATTCCCGAAGTTCTTGCAGCGTCCGACCCGGTGCGGGCTTCGCACCATGCTTTCGGCTTGCGTGAAGTCGGAATGGACACGGTCATGGCGATACGGATCGACCTCCCGGGCGAGTTGCCTGAGCCAATGGACGTGATGGCAATGGACGAGTTTATCAATAAGAGGGAAGGATATGAAATTACCGCAGCCGATCAGCAGATGATCACTTCCGACCAGGGGCAACTTGTCGGTCAGTTCCTGATTGATCGGGAGGGCATCATACGCTGGAGCTTCACTGAAGTTCTGAAGGGTGGCCTACAAACATTCAGCGCGCCCAATCCCGAGGAATTGATGTCGGCAGCTTCCCAGGTGGCCCATTAGGCTCCGCGTCCTGAACTTGCATTGAAAGTGCCCCTGCTCTTCTTCTAAGAGGGCAATGAATCTGGGAAGCTTTTTCTTCCGGGCCTTGTCAGCATCCCCGCTATTGCCGCCAAACGTTTCCGAGCTACGTGTCCGAGTTAATCGTGACCACCGAAGCTATGGTCCGGTTGAGTGTCTGATTTCCCACCCACTCCACGGGCAGGGATCTCTGAAAAAATAGCCGTGCTGAGAATTGTCGCGGATTACTCGCATCAGTGTTAGGAGCGCCGGAGGCAGTAAGATCCGCAATGTCCGTATGTGAACTTTTTGGCGCGTACTTCGTTTATCGAGTGCTTTGAAACAAACTGGGGGTGAAACTAGGGCCTAAAGATGACGACGGAACTGACCGGATATCGCATCCTTGTAGCCGAGGACGACTATCTTCAGGCAGATGAAATTTCTCGCATCATCAGAAAAACCGGCGCGGTAGTCGTTGGTCCTTTTCCTTCCGTCAACTCCTGCATGCAACAAATTGCCACCAGTGAGATTTCGGGGGCCGTAGTTGACATCAACATGGGCAAGGGCCCCTGTTTCGAAATCGCCAGGTGGCTCAAGGAGCGTGCAGTCCCGTTCTTTTTCCTGACAGGCTATGACCACCAGAGCGTACCGTCCGAATTTTCCACGATGTTACGGCTTCAAAAACCTGTCGCGGAAGACGAGCTTGTATCAACATTGCACTTGATGCTCCAGATTTCAGCTTAGCCCTAAACCGTCAGGCAAGTCTTCCACGGCAAACCGGAACAACCCGGGCAGACACCGAGTTCGATTAGTAGCGTCGATCGCGGATTTGCCCGTCAACTCACGGATGCATCGGCGAGGGAGTCGCGTTGCTGCGTTCAAGTGGCGGCCTAACTTGCGAAGGACGAAGGTTGGCTACGGTGTCGGGCAACGATCTTCCCTCACACGCGTTTCACCTGATGGGTCGAGAAGTTCGGCGCAAACTGGCCAGTTTTTCGAAGTCCGCACAGTGGAAAGGCGTTGATGACCAAACACCGCTTCTTTTTCTATCTGCTTCTCGCCCTGGTGACGGTGGCTTTCGCTGCGATTGTGGCTCCATTCTATTCGGCGATTCTTTGGGCAGTTGTGTTGGCGATCATGTTCCATCCCTTACACAGCCGCGTTGCCCGCATGCTCGGTCCACGCTCAAACGCGGCGGCAGCAATCAGCCTTAGTATCTGTGTCTGCCTGGTCGTCGTTCCCGGACTGGCTGTCATCGTTTCGCTGTTTAGGGAAGGTGGCAAACTCTACACTCGGATAAAAAGCGGTGCGATCGATCTCGAACCCATTGCGCGCAAAATCGAGGATGTTCTTCCTGCATCCGTCGGCAGGTGGTTTCAAGGCTTTGAGTTTAAGACCTTCGACGAGCTGAACGCGTCATTATCCTCGGGCCTGATGGAAGGTGGGAGTTTCTTCGCCGAAAGAGCCTTGAGCTTCGGGCAGGGGACTTTTGGGTTCCTGGTCTCGTCGAGCCTTATGCTCTATCTGTTGTTCTTCTTCTTCCGTGATGGTCGGGATCTGGTCGGAGCCATTCGCCGCGTCGTTCCGCTTAGCGAGGAGAATACGCGCCAGTTTTCTGTCAAGTTCACTTCAGTTGTGCGCGCAACGGTGCGTGGGACCCTCGTCATAGCGCTGGTTCAAGCCATCATCGGGGGACTGGCCTTCCGGCTCCTGGGCCTCGAACCAGCCTTGCTTTGGTCTGTCGTAATGTTCTTTGTCTCGTTAATCCCAATACTGGGCACCTCCCTTATATGGGTACCGGCGGCCATCTACCTCGGTTTGATCGGACTCTGGTTGAAAGCCGTTGTGCTCGTCGCAGTCGGCCTCCTGGTAATCGGGCTGGTGGACAATCTGTTGCGTCCCCGGCTTGTCGGCAAGGAGACCAGAATGCCAGATTATGTGGTGCTGCTTTCAACGCTGGGGGGCCTATCCGTGCTTGGCGCCAATGGATTTGTTATCGGTCCTTTGATAGCCGCCCTTTTCATATCCGCGTGGGATATCTTCACGGAGGAGGCGCAAGCAAAGACACCGAAGTTGTAGTTCTTGCGTGACGGCGACCTCACGCAAGCAATCTTCAGGAGACGACCATAGGGACGGCGCCAACCCGCTTGCGCCTGTTTCATTTTCAATGACCAACCACATCGGATCTCCCGCATGGAATTTTCTGTTCTGACATATAACGTTCACAGTTGCATCGGCACGGATCGCCGACTGGACATCAAGCGCGTCGCAGAGGTGATTGCCGCTTGCGATCCTGACGTGATTGCCCTCCAGGAGCTGGATGTGGGCCGCGCGCGTACGCAGACCATCGATCAGGCAGAAGCTATAGCCGAACATCTTCGGATGAAATCGCACTTCCATCCGGCTCTACATTTGGAAGAAGAGCAATATGGAGATGCCATAATGACAGCACACCCCTCGGAGCTGGTGCGTGCAGGGCCCTTGCCGTCGATTGGTGAACCTCGCGGCGCATTGTGGGTGGAGGTCCGTTTTGGCGATTTCCGACTGAACGTTTTAAATACCCATTTCGGCCTCAGACGGAGGGAGCGTCTCGCACAGACCATGGAATTGCTGGGACCTGACTGGCTGGGTAATCAGCGTTGTCGAGACAACCCGACGGTGTTTGTTGGCGATCTGAATGCGCTCCCCGGTTCGCGCGAATTGCAACGCCTCAAGGAGGTCCTCGTTGCGCAGACCGGGTCGCGTCGTTCGTTGGCAACTTTCCCGTCGCTCTATCCTCTGTTGCGGCTCGATCATGTCATGCACTCGGGCGCACTTGAGCTCCTATCGCTTGAGGTGATCACTGCGCCTCCAGCAAGACGCGCGTCTGACCATCTTCCGATCTTTGCACGCTTCAACTTGAACTCTTGAGATGGGTGGTCGGTTGATCCGTTTGGACAACATCGTCAATTATATAAACGCATTGTCAAAGATATCTCACTGCTGCCGTCGGATCGCGATCTGTGGCGCGATCCGCACTGCTTGCGCACAGTGATTTGGGACGATCACATCGGGTCATTTCCCTTCATTGCGTTCGACATGTGGGTCTTGCATTTGTCAGCGTCATTCGATGCAAGGGCTTGCTTCGCCATCGCCAACTCCTTGTTGGCGTAGTCCTTTTTCATCTCATCGGTGATGGCCTTCACGTCTGTCTCAAGCTTCGTCATGGCCGCCTGGTTACAGGTGATATCGGACTGAGCAAAAGCAGAAGGCGCCACGAGAACGCATAAAAACGCTCCCACTAAAAGTTTCCTGAGCATGATGAACTCCTGTTTAAAAAATGCCTTGAACACCTTGCCAAACTGGGAACCGCCAACAACGTTCCGCATAGCTAAACACATCGTCGTGATGATCGGGTGCATGGCCGGAACATGCAGCCGGATCCTTCGAACTGCCTGAAGCAATCTTTTTTGATCTATGCGGAACAGGACCGCGATTGCGATGTTTTGGCAGATCAAAAGGAGGAGCTGGCGATGGCAGAGGATCGTTACGAACGCGAGGAACGTTACGGGCGCGACTATGAAGCCCAGCGTGACGATCATCCGGGGATGAAAAGGGGACGCCGCTATCTATCACTCGAAGGCACGCCGCGATGTGACCCAAGGTTTGGTTTCGACAAAGGTGATCCGAGTGCTTGGAGCACTGACGAATTGGTCTCGGTCTTCAATGGAGAAGTGACGCTTCCAGGCCAGGTGTCCTCTCGTCAGGACATATGGCGAGCCGAGAACTGCGTCGACGCAGTTTCCGGAGTATTACATGTCCAGAGCAACTCGAGGGTTCGCACAACAAGCGGCCCAGTGACGGGCAGTTCTAGCCAACAATCATCAACCGTTTGAGAAGCAGCATGTCACCTCACCCAGGAGCATGGAATGAATCAATCGTGATCAGGTTGCCCGATGCCGACCGTGTAGAGGTTGTCGGCAACGCTCGTCAGGCAAAGGAAATCCTTTTGCAGCGCTGGCCGCCGGCTGCGGCAACAGGCCCTGCGTACACCTCAGCGCTAACCGCATGCGAAGAGGTCCTTTCGGGTCATGCTCCTGCTTATCTTTCGCGAATCGCATTTTTCAAGGCTGCGCGGGAGGCCGATCTGGCCAGTGACAAATAACAGAGTCCACCGATGCAGCGTGCGCCCGAGCAATCTACGAGTTGCCGGCCAGTTAGCATCAACTTCTGGCGCGAGCGCTGCTAACCGATCCGCCGCCAGTCTTACAACGACCAGAAATGTCGTCGCGATCCTCAGTTGCCTCGAAGACATTCTGCGGGCTCTTCGGTCGTGTACGTCGGTGAGAAGAAAGAGCCGCCCTGCAGCCATTCGCTCCGAAAGGATGTCGACAACAATTTTCGCAGATTCGAGTTTTGCCGCCCTCTCGCTCCGTGCGCTGATCACGGGCGCACTGAGGAGCCTGAATCGGCTAGATCAACGGTGATTGTCGCATTCATCAAGGGATGCGGGTGTAGCGCCGCCGTTCTTCTTCGATTTCACTTGCGCTGTAAGGCGCGGCTCGGTCATCAAACCGCTGCCAACCGGCTTCAGTATACGCCTGGCGCCTTCCAATGGGATCGACCGAATTGGCGCGCAGTATTGCCTCCGCCTCCGCTACCAGCCCTTCATCAATGCGGGCTATGACAACGCTACCACCACGGCGCACACCTTCGGCATAAACGTGAGCGTCGCTTTCGCTTATCCCCGAATTGGTGATGGCCCCTATCATGCCTCCGACAGCTCCTCCGGCCACCGCTCCCGCGGCAGCTCCCGCTGCGGTTGATGCTAACCAACCCGCCGCCACCACAGGGCCAACACCTGGTATTGCCATCAATCCTAGGCCCGTTAGAAGCCCAACCGCTCCGCCTCCTGCGGCACCAAGACTCGCACCGGCACCGGCGCCCTCGGCAGCACTCGTATCGCTATCGGAGTAGCGGTTATCAACGTTGTTGGCGATGAGACTAATGTCGGATGAAGGCACGCCCACCGCTTCCAACTGCGCAACGGCGTTCCGCGCGTCATCATGATTATCAAAAAGTCCACTTACAGTCCGCATATGACGCTCCTTTTGCGTGTCTTCGAGGCCACCGCTACAGATTTACAGTCCGTCTCCGTCCCGCAACTTTCATATGCTCCTTTGCCGGAGCCGCAGTGAGTTGGCGCTGAGGCCCAGGTGCGTTCAGGTTTGTCCGGACGGATACTGCCGACGTTTCACCTTTTTTGCAGAGCGCAGGTTTGAAGCGAAGGCCCACAACGGCAGAACCATGAATAATGCGCTTTCCCTTGATTTAGCTCCTCTACAGTCGTTTGCGACTCCAAAACTCGGGGCGGTTGCTTCCCCAGGACGTCGCTGCACAGCCGCTGCCTTGGCTGGATAGATATTTGGGGGGCTCACTCACCTCATCTGGATTGGGATTCCGCTTCTCGTCCGGCAATTCATCCGGTTCCGGTTCTTCGATCGGCCTGGGAATCCAGGTCGGCGCGGGCATCGGAGGCTGCTCGTCAGGGTTTGGCGGTTTAGGTGTAGACATAATCGCTCCTTCCCGGTCGTTTTGAAAGATTCTCACTCAACGGTTCAACCCGTATTACCCGTCGCCTCTATAGCCAGGCTGGCAGCAACGAGGTCGGCAACGAAATGTTGGCGTTCCTTTTCGGCTCTCCCTCGATCCGGAATGCGCAGGAGAAAGGACGGGTGCACGGTCACAAGCGCCTTGAAGGGGCGATCGCTCGCAAACGCCTGTCCACGGTCCCGCGTCACCTTAACAGACGGGCCGAGAAGAGCACGGGCCGCAGTCGCGCCCAACGCGACGACGACCTGGGGAGACACGAGATCAAGTTCAGCGCCGAGCCACCAAGAGCATCGCTGGATCTCACCGGCATTCGGACGCGAATGAAGCCGACGTTTGCCGCGCTGCTCGAACTTGAAGTGTTTAACAGCGTTGGTCACATAACACTCTGCCCGATCGGTGCCGGCCTCAACCAAGCACTCAGCAAACAACTTTCCCGCCGGTCCGATGAATGGGCGTCCAGAAAGATCCTCCTGGTCGCCAGGCTGCTCCCCGATAAACATTAGGCGCGCAAACCGCGGCCCTTCGCCGAAAACCATTTGCGTCGCGTGCCTGTAAAGATCACAGCGGCGACAGACTTGCGCCTGTGCTTCCAACCTTCTTAGCGTCTTCGCCTCAGCGTGATCGTCTGCCAGCGCGGGGCCTAATCGCGGTCTAGGATCTACTTTATCCAATGTCTCTGTCCGCGTAGTGAGACAAAGCGTCCGACGGCCTGTTCAAGGTCCACTCGCAAATTGTTCTGTACGTGGCTGACGCTCCGAACGCGCTCTGCAATTTCTTCCGCTTGACGCCGTGGCTCGCCGGCAATTTCTGTCAGGGAATCCCCTTCTTCGGGAACGGTCCCATAAATCGAGTTCTCGTAGTCCGCCCCCCGGGGCTCCGCTGAATAGTCATCAGTCGTGCGCCGCTGTTTTGGCATCTCATTTCTCCTAGCTACCGCCGTTGGTCGAAAAACCGCCGAGCCGATAATGTGTTCCCACAATCGCCGTCATCAAACTGGAACAAATTATCGACTGGCCGGTTAGCAGCACCGTAGTTGACACGAAATCCGGAGATCAGGCCATGAATGACAGGGACGAAGTAATACGACGCCGAGCCTATGCGATATGGGAAAATGAGGGGCGCCCTGAGGGACAGGAGAGACGTCATTGGGAGCAGGCAGCCCGTGAGATGGGCCCCGACGAGGTAACTATGCCGAGCGAGACGAATCGGTATCAAACCTGGCCATCCGACGCCACCCAAGATGAAGCGCGCGATACTGGTGATGTTACCAAACCATCTTTGTAAAGGTAAAAAAGAGGCATCGCGAAAATAGCCCGGCTCCGCACGATAGCGGTCGGCGCCGCCATATGGCCAGGTATCGCCCTTTAGCTGAACCGAGATATCTCAGTACTGCGAAACAGCGTTTTCTGGCCAACCTTTATCGGACGATGTGAGGTGAACCTCAAACCCGACATGGGCGGCATACGCTCGGACACGAGCTGTTCGATGCCGAGCATGAGCGTCCATGAGCTCCACATTGCGATCATTGATCAGTTTCCTGCACTCCTAATCTTAGGCGACCAGACGGTCTCTATCACACCTGGGAACTAAGCCGGGCCACGTGAGTTCGAGTGCAGAGTGGAGAACGAATGGAGCCGTAGATGAACAAGTTAGAATTTCAACTTGCAGCGCACAGAGAGCTCCTGATTGGACTACTGGGTATTGTTCGCCAAGCTCGCCCTGAGGAATGGCAAAGCCTCCTAGGACAGGTGGAGGACGATTTGGTCGTGAAGGATCATGAGGAAGATCCAGGCGTGGTGCCGAGTGAGGCCTTCGCTGCACAAAATGCTCTCAGTGAGGAGCTCCAAGCGATATTGCACGCAGTCGAGGCACGGTTTGGTGAGGACCACGACCAGCAAAAATCGGAACAATTACCGGCGGATTGAGTTGAGTTTTGACAATCAACTGAAAGGGACCTGTTATGCGCCTCCGCTTCAAACGTCTTCCGCCGCGCCCACCGAAGCCCGAATATTTCGGGCCGCCCGTACATGGCAAGAACAAGATCCGCGATGCGCAAGTCGTACCACCGTACCGCGTCGATCTTCCTTTGCCAAAATCACCCGCTGACGAAATCGCGGTGCCAGCAACGATTAACGGCAGGAGCTTGATCGATGGCAAGCTCTGAGCAGGTTACAAATGTGGGTTCACTTATGACGCCGACGCCCTTTACGATCTCACCCAATGATAGTGCCCAGTCCGCCGCCCGGTTGATGGCGGCAACTGGTGTCGGAATACTTCCGGTGGAAGTCCCCGGTGTTGGCGCCATCATTGGCGTTCTTACCGATCGAGATATTGTTGTGTCGGTGCTTGCCGAAGGCACGCCCCCTACTCGTGCGGTGCGCGAATTTATGGTCGTCTCGCCAGAAACCTGCACTCCTGAGGATAGCATATTGAATGCGGCGCAAAAGATGGCAGAACGCAAGATTCGCCGTCTTGTCGTTGTGAATGATCGCCATGAGGCGGTCGGGGTTCTTTCGCTATCAGACATCGCACGTGTTCATCCGGAAGTTGCGGGCATGATCCTGAGCAGATCGACCGAACCCGCCCAGTTCGCAGTCATGGAGGTCGAAGCATGAGAGAAGAATTGGGTGTCGATCGACTTTGGGATGAAGAGATCTTCCTGGCGGATGGTGATCGGATATTTCGCGTTCAGAGCACTCGCGATGCATATCTCATCTTGCGGAACCACTGGCATCACGACGACGGGCCGGCCCGACAGGCGGCTTTGGCAATATGCCATATGGGAGAACACAGCTCGCGTTCGCCCGATGACGCCCGTCGTGCGTTTATTGAGGCCGCGCGCGAAGCTAGCATTGCCGTCAACAGTTGGTCTGGATCGTAGTAGCAGACAGTACTCGCTGGGCCAGGTCGAGGTGGGCCGAGTGGCGGGATGTGGAGACGCAAGTCGACTTGTTATGAACTCAAACAAAGGAAAAGAAAATGAAAACGCCACGTGATGGTAAACCTGGCACCACCGATCAGTCGCCGCGGTGGGAAGGGCCAAGACAGACCCGCCCGCGCGGCTACCTTCCGGCAGTTGATGATCCGGACAGTGATCGTGATGCTGTTGGTGAAAATCTTAACGATCCCGATCGGACCAAGCTTTCGGACGCTATGAAAACAAAAAAGGACTGAGCTTCACTCTCAGCTGCTTAGTGCACTATCCTGCCCGCCGTACGTCAGGACATAAGACTTTGTCGTGATCGATCGCGCCGGGCTGCTAAAGCTATCTTCCCATGAGAAGCCCGCAGTTCTGCGGTCTCAAGCATTAATCTGAAGAGCCACCGACGAAGGTCCATGCCGATGCGATAGGATTTAAGTTCGGAGACGGCTCGACGTAACGTACGCTCGACCAGAAGCTTTGACCGTTGCGGATCCGTCTCGAGTGTACTGGCGAACTGCCTCAGCGACGGAAGCAATCCAATCACGTCGAACTCCTTTTTGGTGCCTTCGGTCATGACCATCCTCGATCATTGCTCACACACAACGCCTCCACCGCTAACAACATCTTCCTAATATAAAAGGCCCCTCACCAGGGATTCCCAGACAAACGTCCAGGACGTTACGTAACTCTTCGCGGCGATCAGCATCCCTTGGTCCACTGACTTTCAAAGTTCCCGCAGCCCCAGGGATCTAATTGGATGGAAAATGGTTTCCCATCTATGCGGAGCTTAGGACGATAGATGAGATTGAAGGATTTTGCTGAGAAGTTGGGCCTATCCCCAACGACTGTCAGCCGTGCGCTCGCCGGCTATCCAGAGGTGCGCGAGAAAACGCGCCAGCGCGTTTTGAAAGAGGCTAGCCGGTTTGGTTATCGACCCAACAGCACGGCCGTTCGCCTTGCAACCGGTAAAGCAGGCGCTATAGGCATCATCTTTGACCGTTCGCTGGCCTACCAAACCGCAGAATTCATAACGGGAGTGGGACGGGCACTTGTCGCCCGGGAGTGCGAAATGCTGATAGCGCCTGTGGCATCCGGTTCGCAGGATTCCGATATAGAAATGTGCGACAGGTTGGCGAAAGGCGGGCGTGTAGACGCAGTGATATTGAGCAGTCCTTTGGCCGGTGACGCGCGGCTCGCTTCGCTCCTCGAGCAGGGCGTTCCCTTCCTGACCTACGGCCAATTGCCAGAGTGCTCAAATCACGCTTGGTTCGATATCGACAGCGTAGGGTTGGCGAAACTCGCAACGGAACATCTGCTGGATCTTGCGCATCAACGCATCGCCCTGATAAGCGGCCCACAAGAACTCGCTTTTAGTTCGCAACGCCACCGAGGATATCGCGAAGCGCTCGCCGAACGGGCGCTACCATACGATCCTGAAATTGTAGCCAATGGTGACCTGACCGATGAAAACGGATTTGCCCTTGGGCGGTCCTTTTTCGAACAGCACCCGCGTCCCACGGCCGTTGTAACAGGATCTACAACGAGTGCACTTGGCGTCTATCGCGCCGCAAAAGCCTGCGGCCTTATAGTGGGGAGAGATGTGTCGGTCGTAGCTCATGACGATAGACTCGCATATCTGCGCGCCGAACATATGTCACCTACGTTAAGTGCGACGCGTTCATCCCTGCACCGAGCCGGCATGCGTGCAGGCGAGTTGATCCTCGAACTTCTTGCCGGACGACCAGCAAACGAGATCCATGAACTGTGGCCCGTCAACTTCGTGAGGGGCCAATCAACGGATCGTCATCACGGCCGGCGGAGGCATTAGCCAATCAGAGAGAGGCAATCCGTCAAGACGCTCGCGGGGATCGAGGGTCACTCACGAACTGCCGCGGCCCAAGGAACCTCAATGCGGAACCCGCGTTTCGATGGTAGTTATCTGGCGGGACGAAATTCATGACAAAAGCGACAAGGGCACGGGCGGAAATGGAACGAAGCAAGGGTAAGCCCATTGCGCATGGGGCAGGGGATCTCCCCCGGGTTCATGTCGATGAGTATAATTTTGAAATCAAAGACAAGAACGGCTTCATTGGCGACCGAGCCAACAAGGAAGCATTCAAGGAGATGCTCGCACGATGGCGCAAGATCGCATCCGACAACGCCCCCGACCCTCTGGGGCGCAAGCAAACGGAAATGCTCTCGAAAAGAAAGATCGATCGTTTCCTGACTGACGGAAAGCCGGCGGCGGCGGTGACGGTGTGGAGTGCGATCGAGGAGTTCGCCCATGAGCTCGTGTCAGTCTTGCTGCGGTACCTGGCGGAGAAAAGCTGGAGCGGTACACAAAAGGTGGTTGTGGGAGGCGGCTTCGTTTCCAGCCAGGCCGGGGCGTTGAGTATAAAGCGAGCCCAGATGATCCTGAGGAAGCAAGGTTCAGCAATGGAGCTCAATATAATTCGTCATCATCCCGACGACGCGGGGCTGATCGGAAGCGTGCACCTTTTACCTCATTGGATGCTCAAAGGGCACCAAGCGATCCTGGCTGTGGACATCGGTGGAACCAATATTCGGGTTGGTGTCGTCGAACTGAACACGCAAAAGGCTAAGAACTTTACTCATGCGAAGGTTGGCAAATCGCACGTATGGCGGCACGCCGACGATGAGCCGAACCGGACCACGTGCGTTGAAAAGGTCGCCGCGATGCTCAGGCATATGGTGGAATATGCGCGAAAGAAAAAGCTCGATCTCGCTCCGGCAGTCGGCATCGCCTGTCCCGGGATCATCGAAGAAACGGGCTCGATTACCCGCGGTGCGCAAAATCTGCCGGGGGGCAACTGGGAGAGCGAAAGCTTCAACCTGCCCGAGGTCTTGCGACGTGCGGTACCGAAGATTGGAGACCAAGACAGTTTTTTCGTCATGCACAATGACGCCGTCGTACAAGGGTTGTCGCAGCTTCCCTTTCTCGATGATGCACAAAACTGGGGCGTATTGACGATTGGAACAGGCTTGGGCAACGCGCATTTCTCCACGAAGCCTGCAGTGGCCTAGGTAGCATCAAAGGTGATGCCGAGGCCCGTTATCGCTCGAGGTGCCGCTCATTAGTAACTTGTCGATAGTAATGGGAAAGTCGCGGAAACGAGCCCCTGTTGCGTGAAATATCGCATTTGAAACGGCAGCGGCAACACCGATAATGCCGATCTCGCCCAGTCCTTTTGCTCCGATGGGGCTTACCTTGTTGTCATCCTCCTCGACAAAAATCACCTCAAGCCCGTCGATATCGGCATTTGTGGGTACGTGATACTCCGCCAAGTTATGGTTGACGATCCGGCCGATCCGGTGGTCAATCATCCCCTTTTCATGCAACGCCATGCCAATTCCCATCACAATGCCGCCCAGAATCTGGCTTCGAGCGGTCTTGGGGTTAAGGATGCGGCCCGCGGCAATGGCGCTGACAACTCGCGTGACGCGAACAACGCCGAGATCAGCATCCACCTTGACCTCGGCAAACACGGCTGAATGGGTGTAGGCAGCAAATGTCTTGGCGAGTTTCTTGTCTGGCCCGGATACCCCAAGTTCTTCGATCGCCGAGACGCCAATAAAGCTCATGATGTCGGACAATGCCAGACCGACCTGGTGATTGGTCTTGAGAACGAGGCGACCTTCGGCCATTTCGACTTCATTGGCCGCGGCGTGTTTTAGCGGCGTGCCCGAGATGACATGCGCATGCTTGAGGAGAGTTTCAATGACACGCTTTGATGCTGCCTGGACGGCAGTACCAGATGATGCAGCTGTGTAGGATCCGCCTTCGACGGCCGTCCTAGGAAGAGAAGAGTCCCCGATCTCCACGGTAACGTTGTCAATTGAAACATCAAAGCAATCAGCGGCGATCTGGCCGAGGATCGTATAGGTACCGGTTCCGATATCGGAAGCGGCAGCCGACACGTAGACTTTGCCATCAGAAGAAATCCGCACTTTGGCTTGAGCTGGCGACATTTTAGCTTCCCATAAGCCCGTTGCCATTCCCCAACCCACAAGGTCATTTCCCTCGCGCATCGAGCGCGGTTCTGCCGAACGCCCTGACCATCCGAAGCGGGAAGCGCCTTCATGGTAACAAGCCATCAACGCCTTGGAGGTGATTTCCTTGTCTTGGTTCTGGTCCCGATGGGCGAAATTGCGGATGCGGAAATCCAATGGCTCAATTCCTGTGGCGAAAGCGAGTTCGTCAATTGCCACCTCAAGGGCCGTTACACCTGTTGCCGCCCCGGGCGCGCGCATATCGCCTGGAGTAGAGACGTCGAGCTTGACGATTTCATACGTAATCTTGACGTTGTCGCAATGGTAGGCGAGGCCGGACCAATTAGCGACGTTTTCCTGGTAATCTTCATGACGGGACGTCGAATGGACGGCGTGGTGCATGACCGATATCAGGTTTCCATTTCCATCGGCTGCAAGGGAGACCTGTTGGAAACTAGAGGGCCGCCAAGTCAGGTAAAACATCTCGCGGCGGCTCATCTCGACCTTGATCGATCGTCTGAGATCAAGGCTCGCCATCACAGCCAAAAAGAGTTGGTACTTCGGCCGCAATCCCTGCCCGAAAGCACCTCCTACGAAACTGTTCTTCACCGTTAATTTTTCGGACGCTAACCCGAATACATTGCAAATGTACTCGTGGGAGTTCTGCGAGCCCTGGGTTTTGTCATACACGGTCAAATCGCCGTTGCCATTTCGTATCACTGTCGTGGCGAACAGTTCCATCGGATTGTGATGTTCACCATCCATCCGGTATTCGGCGGAAATCTTGTATGGCGCGGTTGCGAAGGCAGCGTGCGCATCGCCGCGAGGCGGCGGCGGCATAGATTGCTCAGAGCGGGGCACTGGCGGCACGTAGCTTTCGTCGAGATTGCGCTCAAGATCAGTTTGCGGACGGTTGGGCAGATAGTGTACCCGCACACAGCTCGCTGCATCTCGTGCCGCCTCGTAGCTGTCGGCAACCACAAGTGCCACGGGCTGACCGTCGAAAAGTATGCGGTCATTTTCTAGCGGGCGGAAGGGATGACCGGGCAGAGCGACCTCATCCTTCCACTTGCTATTTCGGTAAGCGACCGCCGGGCGGTTTTCGTGCGTGAAGACCTTTACGACACCGGGAAAGCAGGCCGCATGATCTATATCGATCGATGCAATCTTACCCGTTGCTATATTGGCGGACACCACGCATCCAAACAGCAAGCCTGCGTCAAAATGTTCGGCGGCATACCGCGCCTGACCGGTTACCTTTAACGGGCCATCCACGCGTGAATGTGGCGCGCCGACCGCTTTGTTTTCGCGTAGCATGTAAAAGCCCTTTACTATCGTGTCTGTCGCGGCCCATTCCCCTGAGATTGGGACGGACCCGTCACCGCCTCGGTCAGTGCACGCACAATGGCGCGCTTCGCCAACACTATTTTGAAATCGTTGGCACCGTATCCTTTGGCGCCGGTCAACAGCCTGTCGGCAAGACGACGGAAAGTTGCTTCTTGCGCCGTTTCCCCAGCGAACTCCGCCTCAACCAGAGGGTCTCGCCAAGGTTTATGCGCCACCCCGCCGAGGGCCAGCCTCACATCAACGATGCGTCCGTCGGATAGATCGATTGCTGTGGCAACGGAGACGAGCGCAAAGGCATAGGAGAGGCGGTCACGCAGCTTCAAATAGCTGTTGTGCGCGACGAAGTGGTTAGGCTCGAGTCGGATCGCGACGACGATTTCGCCAGGTTCCAATGAGTTGTCCCGGTCTGGCTCCTGGCCGGGAAGCCGGTGGAAGTCGGCCAGCGCAATACAACGTTGGCCTTTCGGTCCTATAACCTCGACTGTCGCTCCCAGGGCGGCCAGGCCAACGCACATATCCGACGGATGAACTGCGATGCAGCTTTCGCTCGCACCAAGGATAGCGTGATTTCGATTAAAGCCGCCGCGCGCAGAGCAGCCCGAGCCGGGACGGCGCTTATTGCAAGGCGTGGCAGGATCGTAGAAGTAGTAGCAACGGGTTCGTTGCAGAAGATTACCACCGGTCGTAGCCGCGTTGCGCAATTGTGGTGATGCACCAGCCAGAATGGCGCTTGTGAGTAGGGGATAGCGACTTATCACTCGTCGATCATGGGCGAGCGCCGAATTGCTGACCAGCGCGCCGATCCTCAGCCCGCCGTCGGGCAACTCTTCGATGTCTTTCAACGGCAGGCGGTTGATGTCGATGATCGCTTCTGGATGCACAACATCGTATTTCATCAAGTCAACGAGATTGGTACCGCCCGCGAGGACGAAAGCGCGCGGATTGGCTGAAAGCGCGCGTATCGCATTCTCCACGGATTCGGGCCGGGTGTAGGAAAACGGCTTCATCGTCCGGATCCGTCCGATTTATGCCGACCATTCGACTGCAGGACTGTTTCAATGGCGTCGATGATGTTGGTATAGGCGCCGCACCGGCAGAGATTACCGCTCATCAGTTCTCGGATCTCGGCGCGTGAATACGCTCGGCCTTCGTTGACGAGGCTTATCGCGGAGCAAATTTGCCCTGGCGTGCAGTAGCCGCATTGAAACGCATCGTGATCAAGAAAAGCCTGTTGCATCGGGTGCAAAGCATCCGGAGTGCCGAAGCCTTCGATCGTCATTATATCAGCCCCATCCAGCGATACGGCGAGCTTAAGGCAGGAATTTATGCGTTCACCATCAATCAAGACCGTGCATGCGCCGCATTGTCCATGATCGCAGCCCTTCTTAGTGCCCGTAAGCTCGAGCGGACCGCGCAGCAGATCCAGCAGCGTAATCCATGGGGCGATTTCGACGTTTGTTGTTTGGCCGTTGACCATGAATGATACCGCGCACTTTGGTGCGTGCATCGTCGAGCGTGTGATCACGGGAAACCCTTTCACTGCTGCTCTGGCCAAACGGCAGTCGCCAAAGAATGTTCCAATAGGCCAGACGAATGTTTCCCCGTCGCGCCGATGTCAACAATCATCGATGTCCGCAAAAACAGCAGTATCCTTAGTGATTTTCAACAAGTTCCCTTGAAAACGTAGCCCTTCGCGGACTTCCGGCGGACGATTTTCCGAAGAAGCACCAAAGCGTCAGTCTCGGATGCAAATTGGTGGCTCATCTCCTGGCCGCGCGTACTGATGCGCCCCCAAGCTCGAATGAGGGAAACTTCGCCAAACAGCGTCGGCTGTATCGACAACATATAATAGCGCGCCATGTTGCGGCTTGGATCTATCCGTTGAAAGTATAGGTTGGAGCACTGCTGGGTCATGAACACAGCATCACGTGTTCAAGATTCCACGTCCAATCAGACTTTTGAATCGGTTGGGGCGAACTGATTCATGGTGTTGATGTAAACGCCCGTTCAGAAACAACGGAGAATCTAATGTGCCGGTGCAGGGATGGAGAACGGGACCGCGGCAGCGAAACCCTTTCTTCCGGCGGAATGAATGTGTTGCGGGCGCCTACTGACCAGAATTCATACACAAACTTTGGACCTAGGAGAGCCGATGCCCGACTAAAGCGTTATCCGCGCCTGAGCGTCGCCAGATAATCTTGGATTCAAAAAGATTTTAGGTTGAGGAAATCAGCCTGTCCAAACGGATGCTTTTGGATCGAGCAGGTGTTCTTGGCGGTCACGATGACGGTGTCGCGGGCGGCGATGGATCCGACCTGACAAAGCGACGAAGACGGCCATCGCACTGGAGCGGTCCTATGGCATGGGCAAGAAACTTGCCTCGTATGGCGATCGCCGCCTTCGTCGGATCGAGGAGATCGGGCGCCTTGACCAGGTTGATGGTGCATATTGATCGGCTTCTTCGGGAGCAGTTTGAGAGAGGACAGCAATCCTTGAAGGGCATCTGCGTGCGTGAAGCTGGCGGCTTGGTCTTGCGTCTCGAACTCCCCGCCTGGAAGTCTTGGGCCGCTTGACCAAGTCAGCAGCGGTAAGGGGCTGGATCTGGTATGCGACTTGATTTCGAACCTCTGGCTGGTAGGCGCACCTACGAAATCAAGATTTCTGGGTCGGCGAACAGCCGCCGCCCGTGAGGGTCCAGGACTCCGGGGAAAGGGGATTCGCGTCATGCTAATCCCGGCGATCCGCCTTCTCGACGTTCGATCGCATGAGGGAGCTATGCAGTCTTCGTCGTGTTACCCCGAAATCGGTTGGTCCTGGGCCTTTCCGGTCACCCGGTCGCGCACGCTCTCCAGAATCTCGTCGGACAAGACGGGATCGTTCACCGCCCGGGACATGACGAGAGCGCCGACGAAGCTTGCGACATCTGCGATCGCTTGGCTGCGGTCAGGCTTGAAACCACTCTCCGTCTGCCAGTTCTCCATATGGGCGATCAACCCGCGGATATGATCTGTCACCGGGCCTCGCTCCGCCTCCGGCAGTCTTGCGAGCTCCGGCCCAAGAGCGGCCACGGTGCATCCCGCTCCAACGGCGGCGCGATGCTCTGGTGAAAGATAGGATTTCGCGAAATCGTCCAACGAACCATTGAGGGCATCGGCGCCTAGCATGTTCTGCATCGCATAGGCCAGCGCTTGCTCTGCAAGATCGCTCTTGGATCTGAAGTGGCCGTAGAAGCCGCCATGGGTGAGGCCGGCCCCTTTCATGACGGCATCGACACCGACGGCATGGATGCCATTCTCGCGAAACAGCTTTGCCGCCGTATCGAGAATCCGCTGCCGGTTATCCTTTGCCTGTTCCTTGGTCGGACGCATGCGCAACTCCTTTCGGAAAATACCCTTGACAAATTATATGACGACCGTCATTTAAATGCAATGCATGACGACCGTCATTTAAATTAACCAACCCGGCGGAAACGCTTTTTAGAAGGATGAAGCACATGAGCATGCGTTATAGAGTTTTCGGCCGCACCGGCCTTCGCGTTTCGTCGTTGGCGCTGGGCACCGGCAATTTCGGCACGGGCTGGGGCTACGGCGCGGACCGAGAGACTGCGAAGCAGATATTCGAGGGTTACCGCACCGCCGGCGGCAATTTCATCGATACGGCCGACCAGTATCAGTTCGGCCACTCGGAAACGCTGACCGGCGAATTCATCACTAGCGAGCGCGACGATATCGTGCTCGCTACAAAGTTCTCGCTGGGCGATGCGCCGACCAGCGGCTTGCAGCGCACTGGCAACAGCCGCAAGGCCATGATTCAATCCGTGGAAGCCAGCCTGAAGCGCCTGAACACCGATCGCATCGATCTTCTCTGGGTGCATATGCCGGATGCCGTCACCCCGATCGACGAAATCGTCCGCGGCCTTGATGACCTCTCCCGTTCCGGCAAGATCCTCTATTCCGGCCTGTCGGACTTCCCAGCCTGGCGCGTCGCCACCGCCGCCACCGTGGCAGACCTGCGCGGCTGGTCGCCGATCTCGGCGCTGCAGATCGAATACAGCCTCGTGGAACGCACCGTCGAGCGCGAGCTGATCCCCATGGCCAATGCCTTTGGACTGGGCACCGTTAGCTGGTCACCGCTTGGCGGTGGTCTCCTCACCGGAAAATATCGCAAGGGCGAGACGGGCAGGGCGCAAGGGCTCGGCGCGGTCATCCATGGTGAAAGCGACGATCGCAAGACGGCAACCGTTAACGCGGTTCTGGCGATTGCCGAGGAAACCGGACTTCCTGCCGGTCAGATCGCCATCGCCTGGGTACTAGCCAAAGGCTCAACGCTGCCGATCATCGGTCCGCGCACCAAGGAGCAGCTCGACGACAATCTTTCAGCACTCAATGTTCGCCTGACCGAAGAGCAGATCGCCCGCCTCGATACCGCCAGCGCCATCCCGCTCGGCTTCCCCTACGACATCGTTATCGGCAGTCGCGGTCGTCTGGCGGGCGGCAAGGAGGATGTGATGGACTGGCCGGCCGCTGCGGTGAAGTGAGGCCGTTGATCGTCCATCCGTCATGCTCGGCCCGGGGCGAAGCTTCCGTTTCGCGGGGTGAGTCCTCGGCTCACCAGCCGGGGATGACGGAGTGGCCCCCGGACAGAAGCCCAATGTCGCTGCGACGATGTCGAAGCAGCCCTCCATGGACGTGTTCTTTCGACGTCGGCAAGGCTTCCGCACCGTCATCTCCTAACTAAATGTTTACCGGACGATGACGATGGCGAAGGCTATTTCGATGTGTTCGACGAGCGGAGCCAACACGCGGCCATAGGATACCGCGTCCTCGTCCGTGCGTTTCGACTTCGAGATGATAGAGGCCCCCAAGCGGGCCGCGAATGTGGCTCATCGGCCCGGCTCCAATCGGTCTCGAAGGACTCCTCGATCTCGAGAACGATGAGCACAGAGGATCTGCTGGTTGAGTTGGCAGCAACGAGCCGTTGGATGGCTGGAGCGCTTCAGGCTATGACGTCGATCTCGATCAGTTCAAGGCGCTGTGCCCGAACCGGGTTCAGTAGCAGCCAGATAAAAAAAGCCTCCGCGTGTCGGAGGCTTTGGTGGGAGCTTAGAATTTCACGTCGCTACGCCATAACGGCGTTGAATGTAATGTCACCGCGTTCGCCGCGCTTGCTATGCGGACGAACGGTAATTTCCACATCTTGGTCGAAGGCCGTCAGCATCCGCATGAGTCGTTCAACCGACCAGCCGCGGAACTGTCCGCGCAGAATGTGCGATAGGTCGGGTTGACCAACGCCGAGCAGCATGGCGGCGGCAGTTTGCGTCAGCTTACGGGCCTTGATATGCCGGTGCAGGACAACGACGATTTGGGCCTTAAGCAGATTTTCCTCTGCGTCGGGGAGCCCCAAATCAGCAAAGATGTTGCCGCTGCCAACTACAGCAACTACAGGCTCTACGTTCGATTTCATGGCTTGCGCCCTCCTTCGTTAAAGTTCAGCCGGTAATGCTCCTCAGCATCACGTAGCCGTTGCTTGATGAGGTCGATCTCGTGTTTTGGGGTCGCAATGCCCTTCTTCGACTTCTTTTGAAAGACATGAAGTACATATAGGGCTTGCTCGAAACGCACGGTGTAAACGGCCCGGAAGGTGTCACGGTCATGGGCCTTGACAATTTCAATGATAGACCGACCTCCGAACCCCTTCAACGCTTTCGCATCAAGCGGTTCTTCGCCACATTGGGCTTCATGCAATGCATAGCCCATTTCTTGGCGAACGTCGTCAGGCAGTCCCAACAGATCTTTCTTACTGGACCCCAAAAATACACAAGGTTTGGGGGTAGGGGCTGCGGGCTTCATGGACATACTATGGGTATATCGCCATAATTATGTCAAGTAATTTTAGAAGAAAATGACAACCATCGCTGCTCGTCGTCTGGTCTCGTCGACCGCGGCCTCGAATTCATCGAGTAGCTCGCCCGGGTAGTCTGGGGTCCCGACAGAACGGTCATCAGATTGCCGCATCAGCCGTTCGTAGTCATCAATGTTGAGTAGCATGAGGCGCGGCTTGTTGCGTTGCTTGATCGTGGCCGGATGACGCAACGGCGGGTGCGCGGCATGCTGATTGCCCCGCCTGAAGCGTAGCGCCATTGGCCTGTTCAGCGAGACCAGAAGAGTGTGTGCTCGCCGTTGTCGCCCTGGGACAAGACCGGGGCAGTGAAACGACGGGCGAGGTGTTCGCGCCAGGAGTGCGGTTGTTACCGTTTTATGTGATGTTATTTCATTATGTCAGATCAGATAAGAGTAATTATGGAACTGGACGGTCATTTGGGCAGTGTTGCTTTTCTGGATTAGCCGAGCGCCTTCAAAGCCCTGTTCCTCCTGGCCCTGGTGACGATCGAGCGAAAGCGAAAAAGCAACAAACCGCCCATTTCCGCTCCTGCAACAACTAATCCTGTGCGCGAGGTCGCCAAAGCATTGTCTTCCAAAGCAAATCTTTCGCTCACTCACCCAGCTTCATTGCCGAAACGGCATTCTTTGGAACATGGCCACGGTTTCGTCCGTGTTGCCTTTTGCGCTTAAATCGCCGTTGAAGCCGCCGTGAATTCCTCGATATAGTACGGTTTCGGCTATTGCTTTTCCGGTAGAACGTCAGAGGCGCGCTCGTCAGGACAAGCGATTTCCCGATGCCAGTCAATCTTGTTTCTTCCTCGCTGCCAGTGACGATTTCCGGAATGGTCATCGTCGGTTTTTTCGGCGCTCCGCATTCTGGGCCACGATCTGAGCGATGTGCTGGAGCCTTCGTTGGAGCTGTCTTTCAACCAGCGCTGAATATTGCACGCCGGATCACAATCCAGAGTCGATCATGTTCGCCTCGGGACGCCAAATCTCCCTTCGGACCGATCACCAAGGCGTGCGTCCCGAGGGTTCCTAAGTGTCATCGTCTTCGGCGTCGCAATCCAAACCATCCTTCACGCGCTGAACTGCTTCCGCCACAGCGGCTTCCAGATACGAAACCTCGTCATCGGTCAGCTCCCCGAACAGGCCGCGTTTCTTTTTCGAGATGCGGCCGTTCTGTAGGCACAGCTTGACGAACAAAGCCGCCCTGCGGTTGGGCATATCGATTACATCGGTCAAAGCTGTGTAGCCGGCATCGAAATAACGAATGTAGTCGAGTTCCTCCTTGAGGTCTTTCTGCACCGTCTCGGCGATCTTCTGATAGATGAACTCCACCGATGGAGTGCCATCGAAATATCGATAGAGGTGGGCGGTGTCGTTCCTGACGATGATGTTGTGATCCCTGTCCCATCGCCAGTCCGTTCTTTCCAATGCGGGACGCGAGAACGTATCAAGCGTGGCCCCGTATGCTTTTTCGTCACGGATGATGGCGGCGGATACCGGGAAGAGAAAGTCGGGGGGGGTGAAGCCTTCTCTGGACAGGACGTTGTGGATCAGGAAGCGGTGGATTCGCCCGTTGCCGTCTTCGAACGGATGTATGTAGACGAAAGCGAAAGCGACAACCGTCGCCGCGACCACAGGGTCCGACATGCCCCTGAGCCGCTTGGTCAGCAATGACCAATCGGCCATCAACGGTTCGACATCCTCGGGTTTCGGGCATATGAAATGGACCTTTTCAAATCCGGGGCCGATCGTCTGCCCGACGAAATTCTGGAAATCGCGGAAATCGTTTGCCGCATATCTCGGATCGACGATCGTATTCTGCAGCTCGACGAGATCGCGTTTGCTCGCCGGATCGAAAGCCGCGGTATTCCTCAGCGCGGCAACGAAGCGTTCTGCTCTCTGCGCGGTGGGCTCTTCGCGCTCGATCTCAAAGGAGGATTTCGTCTCCTTGGTGAACAGGTACTGGATCGCTCTGGCAAGGAGTGCTGGGTCGCAATCGTTTACGATGTCTTGAGCCTGCCTGTTGATTTCCGACGCTCTTGCATCGGCTATCAGCCTCGTGGGACGTACGGTGACGCATAGTCCCGGCACGCCGAGCATGTTGTCGACAACCTTGTGGCGTTGTGAGAATCTGCCGGCCGCGCCGATGTTTTTCTTTTCATCCAGCGCATGGACGTAATTCACGGTACCCGCGTCTGGCAGAGAAAGCCGTGCTCCAGTGAACCATTCATAGAGAAACCATGCCCGGCGGGCGAACGCACCTTTTGGCTCGGTTTTGACCCAGGCTTCGATCTCTGCCGGATCGACCTTGTTCATGGTCTGGGCTATGACGCCCATGTCGAGTGTTTCATTCTTCAGAGCGAATTTGAGGTTTCCTGCAGTGCTTTCTTCGGGAGCATAGACAAGGGGGTACTTTTCAATGACTCTCCCCTCTTCTACATATGTTTTCCGAGACGTCTGGCCGCACCAGGACTCGACGGCTGGCGCAGGGCAATCCAAGCCCAGATGCGTCTTCAGCCAATTCTGTCCGACTGGGAATTCGCTCATCGTGGAAGCCGCCCGTTCAAAAACGCATTCGCTTGTTAAGATTCGTTTTATTTTACCTTCTACCGTCAAAAAACGCTATATGGCCAAGCATTTTCGGAAGAGCGCCCTCAAAAATGCATTCGAGCGTAAAAAATGCGATGCAAAAATGCCTTAGCGTCGAAAAACGTATTCGAGATTGCATCAACGCCGAACAATCCAAGCCGGATCACACCCCGTGTCGCAGGCGGCAGGAGGAAAGGCGGCGAGCGCCATAGGCTCCGCAGCTATGAAGAAAGCAACAAAGGCTCTAAACGGTCCGCGCTACACCGTCCACCTGTGTTGCGAATCCGGTCTGGAATAAAAGCAACAAACAGAGCGCGTGTTGCAACAAGCAGGTCAGGCATGACGGTCCAAGAACGCCTTTATTGTTGGGCCATCGATATACTCACTCACTCAGCTACAGAGCCGAAACCGCACTCTTGAAACTACAAATATGCCGCTGATGAGGCTTTGAGGCCGCCTTGCGAAGCTTCCGAACTGGGAAGACACCCAACGGCAAATAACGCCAACTGGACGCCTTCGATGAAGACAAAACGTCGCCTGCTGGGAACGCCTCGTTGACTCTACTCTTCTCCGAACTCCAGAGGCATATCGGGGCTTCATGCAGAATACTTAGATGCGAATCCGATCCGCCGCCACTATGCAGGCGGCCATGTAACGTGTGCGCAAAGAGGTATTGCTCCGGTGGACGAAGTAACGGATTACGACATGTCGGAGCATCGCAGATAATTATAGGTGCAACTTTACATTGTATTCAGACAAAATATTGCTTCTATGCCCGATCCATTCAAAGATTCTCACTTTGCTAACCATTTTGCATCACGTTCCCTCAGCCACCCGACGATGATCTCGGGAATTGCACTTGTGTGTGACATGACTTCATCACGTCAGAAATGAATTCGGCGCGCCAGAAGAGACATGTCCACGTTGAGAAATGTCCATCATGAGAATCAAGAACCAATTCATCATCCTGGCATCCGCCACCGGTGTCGCTATTACGGGCCTGGTCGGTAGCCTGTGGGGATACGACGGCGCTGCCACGGATGTGACAAAGGCCTACGACCAGAAGTACCGATCTTATCTGCTTGCCGATAATTTGCGCCAGTCGTCCGACGACCTCACTCGTCTGGTGCGGACATATGCCGAAACCGGCGACGTTTCTTTCAAGGAACAATACAATGCCGTCGTAGAGATCAGAAACGGTACACGGCCGCGCCCGCAAGACTATCACCGGATCTATTGGGACTTCGTCGCAAGCGGAGAGACCAAGCCCCGTCCAGATGGTGTCGCCGTTTCCCTAAACGACCTCATGAAGCAGGCCGGCTTCACGGACGAGGAATTCTCGCTCCTTGACGAGGCCGGCAAGCGCTCCGACGCCCTGATCAAGCTGGAAACCGAGGCGATGGATCTCGTGGACAATGCCGCGACGAAGGGGCCGGAGTCCCAGCGCAAGGCGACGCAGATGCTTAACTCGCCGGACTACCATCGCTATAAGGCCGAGATCATGAAGCCGGTCGATACCTTCTTCGTCAAACTCGAAGCGCGCACCCAAGCCGCAGTGGATGAGGCGAACGCGCGTGCCTCCTTCTACTGGAGCCTGACGATCGCTGCCATGTCCGCTCTCGTTTTGATGCTTGCCATTGTCGGTCTCGTGACCTTCAAGCGGATCATTGGCGGCATGTACAAACTCGGTGCGTCGATGGGCCTCGTCGCAGGTGGGCAGTTGGACGCCCAGATCGATCTTGCAAAGAACAATGACGAAATCGGCGACATGGGCAAGGCGCTGGAAGTTTTCCGGCAAGGCGCGATCGCCAACAGGCGATTGGAGAAAGAGGCGGAAGAAAATCGCAGGCGTGCGAAGGCCGAGCGGATTGCGACGCAGGAAAAGGCCGAAGCCGATGCAGCCGAACGCCTCCGCGTTGCGACCTCCGGACTCGCCGCCGGCCTGAAGCGCCTCGCCTCCGGCGACCTCGCTTTCCAGCTCAACGAGGCCTTCGCGCAGGATTTCGAAGCCTTGCGCCGCGACTTCAACCAGTCCGTCTCCCAGCTCGGCACGACGATGTCCGAAATATCGAACTCGATCTCTGGGCTCGATACCGGCACCCGCGAGATCGCCGACGGTACGGACGACCTATCGAAGCGCACCGAGCAGCAAGCGGCCTCGCTCGAGGAAACGGCCGCAGCTCTTGACGAGATCACTGTCAACGTCGCCAATTCCAGCAAGCGCACCGAAGAAGCCAAGAATGTCGCGAGCCGCGCCAATCAATCGGCTGCCGAATCTGCGCAAGTTGTCTCACATGCTGAAGAGGCCATGCGCAAGATCGAGGAAAGCTCACAACAGATTTCCAACATCATCGGCGTCATTGACGAGATTGCTTTCCAGACCAATCTCCTGGCGCTGAACGCCGGGGTGGAGGCGGCACGGGCGGGCGATGCCGGCAAGGGCTTTGCCGTCGTAGCCCAGGAAGTGCGGGAACTTGCCCAGCGGTCCGCCCAAGCGGCCAAGGAAATCAAGGGGCTCATCCATAACTCGTCTACAGAAGTCGGAAACGGAGTGAAACTGGTTCGCGATGCCGGTTCGGCATTGAAAACCATCAGCGGCTTCATCGTCGAGATCAACGCGCACATGGAATCGATCGCCACATCCGCGAAAGAACAGTCAGTGGGGCTTGCCGAGGTCAACACGGCTGTCAATTCGATGGACCAGACGACCCAGCAGAATGCCGCAATGGTGGAACAATCGAACGCGGCATCAAACACACTTGCCTCGGAAGCCGTCAGGCTGCGGGAACTGGTCAGCCAGTTCAGGCTCGAAGGCATGACCGCGACGCATCCCGGCTCACCGCGCGTTGCCCGCAGCGCTGATTCCGCAGTCGCCTCCCCTGCCCGCTCGCTCAACCGTAAGGTCGCGTCCGCATTCAGCGGCAATGCGGCGCTGGCAACCAGCGACTGGGAAGAGTTCTGAGAGGTTGATATTTAGCATTTCGTCTTGGACGCGCTCGCGAGCAACGGAGCGCGTCCAACGATGGCCTTTAGACGCACAAGGCTCGCCACCATCGTAGTCTCTCTATTTCGTAAAAAGCGAGGAGATCAACCCGCAGGGACAACCGCGCTGCTTGCTCGGCTCACGGATCCTTGTCTCAGCCGATCGCTACTTCAAGCAACGCATCGCGCCGGCATCGAGGCAGCCATGACCGAGATCAAGGGTGAAACTTTCAAAGAAGGCTTTAACTTCTCTTCACGCAAAGGAACGTGGCCGATCAATCCAATAGGCCTTTGATCGTCGCGACAGGCAAAAACATGCGCATCGGCATCGATGGCAACGACTGGAAGCCATACCCAGCGTAGAGTTCGACGCGACGCCTCGTCTTTTCCTCATTGCCAGATTCGAGGACGTCAAGGAGAACAACGGCGATCCCGATCTGGTCGGCAATTCGGGCAATCCGTTTGAGACAATCGGCAAGGAGATCGCCACCGTAACCGCCACTCCTATAGCGCTCATCGCGCCCCACCATCGAGATATAGGCTGCAGGAATGCTGCCCGGCCCGATCCGTACCACGCACATCTCCTGTTCGGTTCCTATTGCTACGCCCAGGCATGGCGCATCCGCACGGAGAAGCTCGCGCGCGAGATCAGCGAGGATCGCTGGTGGGCAATCGAGATGGTGTGGTCCGTCGGCTCGGCCCATCTGCTGAGGGCGCTTGCACTTTCGGCCCGACCCGCACTCGCCGCAGCAAAGATGTCGAACCTTCACGGACCGTTCGGTGAACCGGCATGGCTGACGGCCCTTGCGGCGGCGCGCTCACAGGCCGAACAGATATCGCCTAATTGACACCCGTCCCCGATAGTCCGGGGGCGAGGTTAGCTGGCTTTCTTCAATCCCGCGACCTTTCTAAGATCGTCGTTCAATCGACTTTGCCAGCCCTTGCCGCAGTTGCGCTTGTAGTGCTCGATGATGTCGGGGTCCAACCGAATGGATATCTGTTGCCGAGGTTTTTCGATAGCCGGGCGCCCTCTAGACCTCTTGATGCTTTCAGCCAGGTCAGGGAAAGCTTCCGCAAACGGCCTTGCTTGAGCTAACTGATCATCTGTTGCCTCTGGCGCGTCGGGGTCACTGGCTATCTTACGTTGGATTTCAGCCTCTTCTTTATCGGAGAGGTAGCGAACCTTGCGGGGTTGGTTGGTCATAGTAGGTTCCTTTCCTTCTGGCTGGCGTCACGCATGGAAATGATGGAAATGCCTTCGGTTCCAAGGTGGGCGAACACGACTGCGAGAACGCCGTTGCGCAGGACGCCGATTGCCATGAAGCGGCCTTCCTTTGCCGGGATCACGAGAGACGACATGAAGAACTGTCCAGATCGTCAAAGTCATAGCCGTGCTGGCTATGTTGGACTGGCGCTTGTGGTTATCGTAGGTGATCTTCATGCATTTATGTATCACATTTATTCATTAATGCAAGAATAAACGTGATACGTTTAATCGAGGAGATGAACCACAATTTCGCATCCGACGCTAAGGCCGCTCGACTCTTGAATTACGACGTCGTGCTGAATAGCGACGATCCGAAGATGCTTGCGAAAGCTTTAAACGCTCTGAAACCAGACGGCCACCTCGTTTCGATTTGAGGCCCCGCCGGATGCGGCATTCGAACGGATTTCCAAGGCCTCAGGAAGATACCCAATGCTAATCTGCGCAAGTGCCGAGTATTGGCGTCATAAGCTTTATGTGGGCATCGACTCGTTCCAGCACTTTTTCAGGAATAACGGCACGTTCAGGCAGGGACCACCAAAGCTGGTTTACACATTCAACCGTCTCGGTCACCGCTTTGAGCACAGCAGCTTCCGGCAGACGTGAACGGTTAGCGAAGGCCTTCCACCGTTGTGCATTCATTGCCTTGAAGGAGCGGTCGCCGGCAAGCGGCAGCGCCATAGCATCAGCCGGAATATAGGGAACCGTCGAGAGCACGTCGTAGACCGGTGCAAGTGCCGGCTTGTCGCCGGCGCTGCGATAGATCAGCGACCAATTTTTGAGGTGCATGTCACCATTGCCAGTGATGGCGGCCAAAGCCAACCGTCGGACGAATTCCAGCGCGGCCGAAGAGGAAACCGCAACGCCGAGTGCAGCGGCGATATCGTGATAGGCCGCGCCTTCGTATTTGCGCGAAGGATAGATGCCGAACACCTGAGCAAAATCCTCGACATGGATCCGCTCACCATCCACGCCGCGATCGAAGCGTTTGACGAGCAAGACTTTCCCGTCGGACAGCGTATTGAATTCCTCCGGAATACCCGCGAATTCCGATTGTTCGACAAGCTCACGTTCCGGCACATCCATGCCGATCGCATCGGCCAGAGCTAGATTGGCATATTCGTTCTCCGAGACGCCCGGAAACGAAGTCGAAGGAAACTTGGCGATATAAGCCCCCTGCTCATCCCCGAGCGGGATGGCCAGGCCCCCACCCTTGCCCGTGTTCTTGACGACCGAAAGTTTCATCTGCACACCCGCGAGCGAAAACCGGGCCTTCGGTTCGGGACGTGACAGAGCGTCGGCATTAGCAACCACTCCTTCGCTTGGTACGACGCGGACAGCACCTGGTAAATCCGACCCGAGGGCGACAAGCAGATCGAAATCGTTCCCAGCGCGAACACTGCCTGCGTGGTGCTTTTCCATCGCCTCGCGCAGTTTGTCATCGGGAAGAAGATTGGCAAAAAATGCGGGCAAAGCACTAGCTACAGGTTTTGGATCCTTGCGCAATCCTCCGGTTGCCGCGCGAAAAGACAGACTGAGCACAGGGAAACCACCCGTAGCGCGATAGCTATCCTCGAAGCTGAACGCGTTGAAATCGCCGGGTGTCCTGACGATCGTGCCGACCTTCAGATTGTTCAACAACACCTCAAGCGATGACCGATTTGGGATTTAGAGACGAATTAGACATCAGTGTCACCGTCGGGACGGGACATGAAGGCGGGCAAATCGTCGTCGTCATTCGGTCGTAGCAACGCATCAACGGCTGGGACTATCGCCTGAGGGATAAGCATAATTTCGAGACCGAGGGCGCGAGCAATGTTGATCAGCGTCGTCGTACGGGCCGCGGCGCTCCCCGTCTCGATTTCGCGATACCGAGGACGCGATATGCCTGCCATCTCGGCAACTTGCTCTTGTGTGAGCCCCAAGCCTTTACGCTTCGTCTTTAACAATCGACCGATTTCAAGTAGAGCCTCTGATCTCATTTTTGATACCTAGACATATCATACCATTCGAAATGATACGTATAAATATCTACCCCCACAGTCAAGAGGAATGAAATGTATGGGGACCTTTGCAGATAAGTGATCCGTTTACGGATCGTCTTTCTCAGCGATTAGGCAGTTCCCAGATCGAGCGCGCGGCTCCAGCGGCGCGGAGAAGAGGTGAGAGGAACATCGCCCGAGTATCGACGTTCAACTGAAATCGGAAACTGTGTTCCTGGTCGAGACCTGGCGTCCACCGTTGTGGGAACAAAACTCTGGAGATTGAAAATGAAAGAGGCCAAAAAACCAACGCCCGCAGGCGAAGAGTCGGCCAAAGGCTTGAAAGAAAGCGCCGAAAAGGAGGAGAGACGGGTGGAACGACAGAAAGGAAGCCCGCTGGCAAAGGGCGAGGACCGATTTGAGGAGCGTTCCAGAAGCTCTGACGGTAAGAGCGCTGGAGACAAACAAAGACCCTGAAGTCGATGCCGAAACATGAAATTCCAAAAGCGCCGCTACGCGCACCTGTGAGGCGCCGGGAAACTCTCGGTCGGCTGGAGATGTCGCTGTCGCTGAAACCATTCATCATCACGGAAAGCGGGCGCACGCAAAACTCGAAATCGTGGGTAGTGACGCATTCGACGCTTAGGTTAAGTCTGCGAGACGAGTGAATTGACATGCTCTTCGAGTGTGACTTTCCCACGGATCGGCTCGTTAGGCAGTTCGGCACCGTCAATCGTCGCCATGGTCATGCGGGCATAGGAGCGGGCGGCGGCCTCGGAAAACCCCTGCTCTCGGAAGCTCTTTTCGATCCGTTGACGGGCTATCCCTTGTAGTGCGACAGGAAGACCAAGCGCGTTTGAGAAGGCTTGCGCCACTTCCGTAAAAGTGTATCTGCGGGGGCCCTCGACATACTTAATACCGACGTCATTGTTGGTGCTTGAAAGTCGTATCGCCGCTACCTCTGCGAGGTCCGCAGGAGAGACCATCGGCAACACAAGATCTCCGGGGAAAGGCGACGACAGATGTCCCTCTTTAGCTGTCTCCAGCAGATTATCCAGATTGGTGAAGTAATAGGCCGCCCGGTTTATCGCGGTCGGTACCCCAGTTCCTTGCACAAGCTGCTCAAATTCGTAAAGGACGGATAAGTCACCAATGCCGTCGCCAGCCTGAGCGCCATAAGAGGATGCAACGACGACCTTCTCCAGGTCTGATCCTCCGACAGCTCTCGCGATGCTTCGAGCGGTTTTGAGTTCCTCGCTGTTGGTATCGGAAGCTCGGCTTGCCGGCGGATTGAGAAGGAAAGCGCGTTTTGCCTGCCTGAAAACCGCGTGAAGCCGATCCTCATTTGCCACGTCAGCGATAACTACTTCGACGTTGTTTCCTTGGATAGTTTTCGCCTTTTCCGGATCATGAGCGATGGCGGTAACGTGCTCGCCTGACGAACCGAGAGCCGCGACAACGCTCGAACCGACATGTCCGGTGGCTCCCAGGACGACGTACATGTTTATCTTCCTCTTAAGCTAAAAATGCTGCCCTCGGGGAAGCCCGTCGGCAACTCAAGCAAGACTCGATTTCGCTGCATCACTCAGCGCTGCGATCCGCTTCATCGAAGTGTTGACTTCAGCCTCGTTCCACGAATTTGTTGAAACGGCTGAGGTTGCCATCGCTTGTCTTATCTTGGTAGAGGAAGGCGAGCTTCGCCTCGTCGAAAATCCTGAAGAATTCCTCCCACTCGACTTCTTCAAAAGCTTCCTCTTTTTCTCCGAAATCGATACGAAGCACGCCGCCCTTTCCTTCCGTGCGGATGACGGAAGGGGTTCCACGCCGTTTTTCAACCCATGATCGGATCGTGTCGTGGTCCGTAGTACTTTCTGAACTGCTCATAACCCACTTCCTCCCTGGATCGTTCACATAGTGACCTTGGCGTTGTCGCCCATGTCCGGCCGGACATGGCTGACTGCGGCCGCAGCCATTTTAATGTAGCTAACGATCGTGCCCGGACTGTCCCAGTATTCGGCGAAATCAGGGGTGACCTTGAGGACACGGATCGACGGATCGTCTGGGCTATCCCACCAAGCCTTGGCAGGCGTGGCCCACAGGTCGCGAATTTTTGATCGATCATTTAGCACTTCAGCGGCGCCGGAAATCGAAACGTATTTCTGCCCCTTGGATTCTGCGAAAGCGAGGCAGACGGAGCGATTTGTCTCGATCTCGTCATCCTTGTGACTTGCGACGTCCGTGAGGAAATAAAAAGCATTTTCGCTCGCCTGTGGATGTGCAGACATTGGTCGGGAGCGAATGCTATCGCCGACCTGGGTAGCAAGCATGCAGAATCCGATCTTCTCAGCAAGGTTCCAGACTTTTGCCTGCTCATCTTTGTCATGTGTCATAGAAACTCTCCTCTAGAGGTCTGCCGTTCCATAGGCGACGCTCGGTCCTGGCTATCACGACACCTATGTCCTCAGCCGCAAACTAGCGGCGAGCGACCATTAAAATTGTCGCCATCGCGCACCCTGACTGCGCTTTGCCTCAGACTTCGTTTCATGGGACACAGCGGACCGGCCCGGCGCCGGAGACGACAAACGGAAAAACCGTTTGTCGGTCGAAAGGTTCCCAATGATCAGCGGTTCTGGCGCGGCAAGGCTTGCCGATGCGCTTCAATCAGTCGTCTTCGCTCTGCCGGAGTGGCTGTAAGGAGCTTACCGCGAGCGCTCTGCATATCGTGCTGAGATCAAAAGACGATCCTTAACGGCTCCTGCTCACGGAGCCCTCTTCCGGACGGCTAAAGAACCGGGTCAGCGGCTGCCTACCACTGGGCGACACAGAAGCGGTCGAGAGCCGCGGAGTTCATCTCGACAGCAGCCGGAGAAGCTGGGGGCACATTGGGCGACAGCACAGAGCAGCTAGTTCTGTCATAGCATCGGACACTTGGATCCCACCCGTCCGCCTTGCGGCGGTAGGTGGGCTTATGTGGTGATCACTTGAATCTTTGGAGCATTTTCTGCATCTTGAGATTCTCGGAATGGAGCTTTTCAGCTAGCAATCTCTTCAGCCACACATTCTCGTGTTCAAGTTTATCTAGCTCAACACGGGAGGCAGAATCGAGACCAACTTCAGTGGACGCGTTGTGATTGAGGCGCGGCAGATTATCCAATACCTCTGCCGCCTGCTCTCCAAGAGCCGCCTGTTTTTGGGGCGGTAACGTTCTTATTTTCCGGGGCAGTTTAATTTTGCGGTCGTCCGCTGCGATGGCCTCTCCTTCAAGCTCTTTTGCGCTTGCGGTTAGATCCCTAGTGAACACGGGCAATGAACTTACGGAATTGTCAGCTGGCGAACTGGCCTCGACGAAAGGCTCGTCCAGATGTGATGCATGAGGCAAGAGAACTTCCACCTCGCGAGCAAGCGACTTAAAATCTGTACCACCCCAAATCGACGTAGGCTGGGGCTTTGGGCGCCGCCGAGACGATTTGAACTCCACGACGAAACTTCTCTTACTTGGCTTCATATGAGCCTTCACTCCGCAACGAACTAGCAATGAGAATTAGCGACCCGAAAGGAGCACCCATCGCCGAGTGCGGTTCGCTACGAACTGATCCTTATGATCGATCGAATGGAACAGCGCCCCATGAGAACACCGACGCTTCCCGACCGGAGCGGCGTTGTGACGCCGCCGCCCATGAGCCTAGTGTTTAGTCCAAACCAAGCCGTTTGCGCAACACGGCATTTTCCGAGCGCAGCTTTTCAGCCAGGTTCTTGCGAAGTCGCAAGTTCTCTTCTTCAAGCTTCACCAAATCTTCCAGATCGTCGGGCAGAGCCTCATTACTCGGCTGCATTACGACCTGGGCACCGGCCGCCTTTTTCCAGTTGTAATAGGTCTGTTCGCCAATACCAACATCCCTTACAGCATCCTTGAGCGTGGTTTTGCGTTCGCGCATCAAGGTCTCAATCCGATTGAGCTTTGCTGTTTTCTCCTCCTGCGAGTGCCTGACAGACCTGCCTGCGGGAGCCTTGGCTGGGGATGCCTTGTCCTGGCTTTTAGATGCCGCGGGCTTCCGTGTCATTTTATCGCTGATTGTTTCGCCGTGAACTGCGGGTTGCTCGATATTACTCTCATCCACCATGTTATTCTCCCATATTGGACTATTCGCTTTTCCCGCGTAGAGCCTCAGGGCGTCAATGTCCAGACGTGCATCCACGCATTATCGTCAGCTACGGAGTGAGAGGTTTGGAATATCCAAGCCGATAGTACACGTCAAGCGGAGCACCCTGTCGATATTCAGTGTCCAGATCCAGCAATATCAGTACCGGCCGGAGAACTGGTACGGGCCGAGGAAGCACAGCCAATCCGCTGTTATTATGATATACTTTTGCAGCCGTCAGTCCACTGATAAGGAGGCTGCGATGCGGGATATTGCGGGAAAAGCCAAGCAGGTGAGCCCGGGCGAATTGAAGTTCCTGCAGGGCGTTTTCGATCGGGGTATGCATGTGGTGTGACGTTGCGCGCCCTAGCGAGCGAGCGGACCGTTTAGCTCGGTTAATTCCACGGAACCAACGACGAGGTGACGCTGCTTGCACACACTATGGCGTGAGGCGTGGCTCTCTAGAACCCGACCGCAGGAAACTGAAGATGTCAGTTTGAGACGCTCGGGCAAAATTTGTTCCCAAATGCTGGAACCTTCTTCAGCGATCGCGATTGGATGGTCGTCAGCGAAGTCTGACATTGCACCTTGTGACCCCGGCTCCTCCGATTTTTTGGCAACCGGAGGGGCCACCTAATCTCGCCGGCTCACTTGACCAATCAACCGCTCCTTTCCACCCACGAGACATTCTCTCGGGCAAACCGATTTTGCCTTTCGATCAGCGGATCATAAGTTGATCTTCGCCAAGGATGCGAGCCATCGCAGCCGTCGCGGACCACCCGAAACCCTGCAAAGCCTTCAACTGTATACTGCCTTCATCGCTTGGAATTGGGCATCAGAACCGTCGATAACAGCGCTCAAAAGCAAAACCGCTGTGGATCAATTTTAAGGAAGCCGGTTGACTGCGCCAGCACTGTTGCCGCGACAACATTATACAACACCATGGCTTAGAGGTATAAAGTTCGGCCGCGGCAGTGGCATGCTTGCGATCGCCACAACATTCGAGACGGCCATTCCGCCGAAGATATCGAACCGCATGGGACCTGGAGAACTTTGATGAGCCGTCGCGTAACGGTGAGGGCATTTGGTTAGTCCAATCTTTCAGCAACGCGCGGCTATCGGTGATCTGGCCCTTTGGAACTTTCAAATCCGCTCGTGGTTAGTCTCGATACCTGCGCTACGATCTTGCAAGACTGAAGGACGGAGGAGTTTCGACGTAGCAGCGGTAGTTGCTCGTAAACGGCCACTGGCCGACCACCCACGCAATTTCGACTGCAGAGGATCGAACCAGTTTCCCACCAATCCGTTTAATCAAAGACGGAAGCTATCGACGGCGAGAGGGGAACCCAAGAGTGCCAGAGAATAACGCCGAAAACGACCCAAAGGGCCGAGACGCCAAATCGCCAGGGCAGATACCCGCGAACGGATTGTGGGATGTGGCCTGGCGAGTTTACGTCAGCTTTACCGAAGACAGGGTTGCGATGATCGCGGCCGGTGTGACCTACTACCTATTACTCGCAATTTTCCCCGCATTGGGCATCTTTGTCTCGCTCTATGCCTTTGCCGCCGATCCAGCAGATCTCTCAAGGCAGATGGAATTCCTCGTATATGTCGTGCCATCGGAGGCCCTGAGACTGATCATGGACCAATTAGGTACACTTGCATCGCAGAAACCCACCACGGCAGGCCTTGGACTACTGATTAGTTCAAGCATGGCAATGTGGAGCGCACATAACGGGATCGCGGCGGTTTTTGAGGCAATGAACATTGCTTACGGCGAAAGCGAGAAGCGGAGCTTCCTGCACCGCACCAGTCTAGCTATGGCTTTCACCGTCGGCGGCATGATCGCAGCTATTTTGGCAGTCCTGGCGGTCGCGGTGTTACCTGTCTGGCTGGGCTTCATTGGGCTCAAGCGATGGGCTGAGCTGCTTGTCGATTTCGCTCGATGGCCGATTCTGCTACTGATGTTCACGGGAGGTGCCGCGATGCTCTATCGGTACGGACCAAGTCGTGAACCGGCGAAGTCTCCGTGGCTTACCTGGGGGGCTGCCTTTACCACCCTTATGTGGTTGTGCACATCACTGCTGTTTTCATTCTACCTCAACCATTTTGCAAACTATAATGCAACCTACGGCACACTCGGCGCGTTTGTCGGTTTCATGGTTTGGACCTGGATCTCAGTCATCATCCTCATCCTTGGGGCGGAAATAAACGCCGAACTTGAGCATCAAACGATGTGCGATTCCACAACAGGTAGCCCTCTTCCAATGGGCGAACGAGGGGCTTATGTCGCAGATACTGTGGGCGACTCGGCTCCCCCTTCCAACTGAATTTGTTACCCATTACGAGCCCGCAACATCGCTGAACTGCAGGGGCGGTGTTACTTGCTGCCGATGGCGAAAGCTCTGAGTGATCGTGCGCCGAGATGAGGGTAGCATTTGTTCTACCGCAGATCGGCGCGTCGATCCGCCCCACACCAAGTCAGCAATCCGTCAGCCGCCATCGAAGCACTTGATCAGGCGGGTACGCGCAAACACGGCGGTACCATGTTCCACCTCAAACTGCCAAAACATTGCTGAACCAACGTCAATAACCACGGTCGGGCACGAAGAGGCAGATCGTTTTTCCCTGGTTAAGACCGGCTGGGGTGCACCAATGGTATTCACCATCGGGTGACGAGCGTATCCTCCGATCTTTGTAAGGTGTGACCTCTCCGGTTGCGTCCATTACAAATCCTTGTGGTCGCTCGCTCACGGCTGCGTGCGACACTTCGCGGCAGTCGAGGTTCGAACAACAAGAACTGGGGTAAACCCAGCCTGCAGGGCGTCATGTGCGAGTGCCAGGGTCGGCGTCACGCACATAAGCAGGAGGAAAATGTCACGCATTGCAGATCCTTTCTTGCCAAATTTTTCAACACTGCTCCTCCACCCATCAACCCGCCGTACTTTCCTTGGGTTGCCCAACCATCGAACGCCAGGAATGATCCCGCTCGTCAGTCAGGTCAGTGGGCGAAAGAAGATGTGCTCGGGTGAAAGTGCCCGCACGACGGAACTTTGTTTTTTGGCCGCGTGGGTGCTGACGCCGAAACGTCAACAAAACTGCGTGTCGCTGTCAGAGTCCCACTGAACCGAAGAGCTTTCCTCGGTGAACATGCGTGATAACGGGGAAATCACCTCCAAAACGCCCCTGCCCGCGTTTGCAACAACTCTCATAGCGTCCGCGGATAGCTCACACGCGCTGGAGAGTGGAACGAACATCCTGCTGCAACCCAGCGCAACCAACGGGAATGAAGAATTCAGCAAAGCCGACCGAGCTCCTTTGACAAGGCTGTCTCATCAGACTTGGTCCTCCTCGGTCACTTGTCTTCAGATCGCCGGCACCCATTTCCAGAATACTCCCTCCTTGCGGTCCGGATAGTACTTGAATTCACACTCGAAGCGCCAACCGTAGTCCGCTGCCGCTTTCAATGCCTCATCGGAGGGCGGGCTCATACCTGTGCCCGGCGCAAACCAGTCTTCAAGCAGGTCGCACGGCACGTACGCTCCGATTCGGAGCGGCAACTGTTTGAGCACTCCATCCATATCTTTCGGGGGCGACATCGTAATTCCTCATCATGAACGGCTAGTACCGAACCCGGGAAAGTCGAAAGTTAACAAGAGGTAAGCTGCCTACAGATCGCAAAAGCGCAGTTCTTGGCCGAAGCTCCGTTCTGCAATTTCGCCCGGACGCGAGTGCGTCCGCAATAACGGCCGTCCGAAACCAATTTGCCCACAGCGCGCTTTTGCCAAATAGATCGAAACGCCGCCAGCCTTTCACAGTATCCCGGCAAAGGCGCACAAACGTGTCTCCGCAGGTCATGCTCAAATCCGCGCAAGCCTCGCCAGCGTTGTCCTATCGCCGCGGCCGCCTTGTTGCACGGGCATCATATCGTATTTACGCCATTGATTACCGCGATGGGAAAGAGTGCTCTAATAACGATGCCTTCGCGGCGCCACTCACGCATGATCTGGCATTTAAGGTTGGTTTCCAGCACCGTTTCCAGGCGACTCCCAAAGCCGAGGGTGCCAAGGGCTGCATCCGGCGGAGACACTTGGGGGCCGCCGGATTCTCGCCACGTTAGCTGCAATGTGCCGCAGAGAAGTTCGCTTTCGACCGAAATATCGCCCGTATCGGCGGAAAATGCCCCATATTTTACGGCATTGGTCATAAATTCATGCAAGAGGAGCGACAGACTTGTCAAACTCCCAGCACTAATTTCGACGTCGAGGCCTGACATGACGCATCTCGGGCGCGCCTCCTCCTGGTAGGGCGCCGTCAAGGTTTGCAAGAGACGGAAAAGCGTCGTGGTATGTTGCGCAGGGACGCTGTCCATTTGGAGATTAGGCAAGGTGATCTCATGTGCCTTGGCCAAGGCATTCAATCGCTCCCTCAACCCGTGTGCAAGTTCGGAGGGCGTCTCAGCATTCTTTGCTGCAAGGGTCACCAATCCACCCGCCAAGGCAAACAGGTTCTTCACCCGATGATGCATTTCGCGGAGCAGCAGGGATTGTTGTTCGGCATGACGTTTACGCTCGGTGATATCCCGCGCGATCTTGGAGGCCCCGACGATCTTGCCTTGCGTATTACGGATAGGTGAAACCGTCAGCGAAATGTCGAGCAAAGTACCGTCCTTGCGACGTCTAAGTGTTTCAAAGTGATCGACACGTTCTCCCGCCTGAAGTCGAGCCAGAATAGCAGGCTCCTCATCCAGCCGATCGGTGGGAATAAGAATGGTGACCGGTTTGCCAATGACCTCATCGGCGCTATAGCCGAATAGCCGTTGAGCTCCTTGATTCCAGCTCGTGATAATCCCCTGCAGGCTCTTGCTGACTATTGCATCATCAGAGGATTCTACGATTGCAGCGAGAAGAGCGCCAGCATCCGGTCCCTCAGGACAATCGCCTACCGGGGGCACGGCTTCACCACGCGACGCTTCAACACAAGAATTAGAAGACATATTCACTCTCACGAACCATGCTGGGACCGCGCCATCCTTGAACAAGAAAAGCGGCGACGCAAGTCCGTCCCCTCTCGTGCGAGTTGAAAAAATCCATCGAACGCTGCTAAATTTTCACGCGATAAGCACCGGGCGACGCATCGCATTACACCCGCGAACACCATGTCGGTATGTTTCCGCGACCGTTACGCCAGGCTCGGCGAAACAATGGCTCAAAAGTCACCTGAACCATTAAGGACGGCCCGCGTTTCTCCTTGAATGGTGAGGTGAGGTCATGTCTCGTACCTTCAAAACCAATCGAAGCCGAGCTCATTTGCTCAATACCGGCCTGGTCGCGTTCGCTATGTTGACCATCGCTATAATGGTTGCATTGCTTTAGTCGCGGGACCTACTTGGTCTTCTCGGTTCCGGTTGGCGTCCTGATCTCTGACGGACCACCAGTTCCAGACTCGGCGGTCGGATCGCGATCGACAGGGGCAGTTTGCGCGCTCCCATTTTCTGAAGAATTGTTGTCGACGACGCCTTGGTTGCTCGGAGTTACTGCTGGTTTTTCCGTTGTGACCTGTTCTGGGGCGGTCGCGGCGTCATCGTCGATACCTTCACCGTAAAGACCCGCTATGCCCCATGCGACCATGGCAAGAACAAGTCCACCGACAAGCACAGCGAGAACCGGAACGCCAAGAAAACCTTGGCGGGCTCGGACCGCGGGAATTGGCGCGGCGTCGTGTTGTTTGGTTTTTTTGTTGTCGAGATAGCTGGCCATGGAACTCTCCTGTCGCGTTTGTCTCTCATAAACCGAGCTCATGGTCCAAGGTTCCACTAGATCCGGAAACGCGAATGTCATTCTTGGCAACATCGTTGCCACCTGGCCCCTTTTTTTGAAAATGGAAAGACGAACCCGACATCGCGTCTCGATGGCGCATCCCCGTTCAATCGCCGCCGTAAGCCAATACGATCAAAGTGCATTGATGACGACCCTGCTGGCAACGGCTACGAGCAATCCTGCCAAAGCTACCGCCGTGCCATATCGCGCCACCCTCATCCGCCGCCAGCGAGCGCCATTCCAGTCATAGCTCATCAGTCAACTCCGACATTTCGTTCGGTTCTGAAAGTTAACCCAAGTCCGTTATGAAGAGTTTGCGGGCCATGGCTCAGGCTTCGGGGAGCAATTCGTCCGACGAGCCGTCAGCGCCAACTTCTTCAGTCGCACGATCTTTCAGATCCGCCAGCTCGTCCGCCAGTTTTCGCAGCTTCAACGAAATGTCTTGAAGTGCCAATGCGCTAGGCATCTCATCAATCGAGCCGCGCTGATCGTTGTGGTCATTCATTAGAAGCTCCTCTCTTCCAAGTTTAGGAAACTAGGTCGCCGGTGCGTTCCGGCAATGTCCAAATCGTCGCGACAACTCCCGGCCCATTTCCAGTCCATCACCAACGCAATGAGAGGGTTTCAAAGTCAGCTGATTCACTCCGCTTGCGCTCACTAGCAGCTACCTTGCCGTCGGCCATTACTTTTAAGGCGCCTCTAATTAAAGCAGAGCCCAATCGGACTGTCACGCCCTTCATTGGGGAGCCGACCCTACACGGCGGCGAACGCTGCTCGTCCCGCCGCCGGTTGCAAAGCTGCCTTACGGCCGCGACGATTTACGTCGTGCGTCCTACCTACAGTTGGATCCTGCCGCTTCAAAAATTACACGCTTCCGGTCTTAGCCATACGTCTCATTGGGCGATGACTGGGTCTGGGAACGCCCAATTTCCATCCAATAACTCGGCATGCGGGCGGTAGAGCCTGACCGTATAAGTCCAGCCAGGCATGATCGGCAGGCAATTGACCACCTTACCATCGCAGCCGCCAAACTGGATGGTTGGTCGAACCATCGGCACCTTTCTTCGCTGTTAAGTTGTTGAGCGAATAGGCGTTCAGGTCGTTCTTCGGGAAATAGCCATCGGCATTGTAGAGGCTGATTGACCAGAAGCCATCGACCGGAACGTTGCCGACGTGAAGCTTGTAAACGGTCTTGCCATCGTTCTTGGGCGGCGTGAAGTTGAGTAGATTGCGTCCTTTCGCGGATTGCAGCCCCAGGTCGTGGCAGCCGAGATGAAGTGCTGTATCGGTCCACCTGGTCCTTCGTACCGAAGGACGCAAACCTTCTGCGTGCTATTGCTGAGCATGCCCGAGATCACGGCATTCTGCAGCTGGAACTTGCGGTGGGTGCGCACAACGCGGCGGCGATCCGCTTCTATGAGCGCCATGGGTTCGTAAGGGTTGGGCGTATTCCAATCGGCCTGTTGGGCCACGATACGGAAATCGACGAGCTCATCATGGCTTTGCGCCTAGAGTAGCATGGCGCACTGCGAAAACGGGAACAAATCTGCATCCTGCAATCCTAGAACATCGTCTCATCGCCATCTGATGAGACGACATCCGTCTAGGTCCGTTTGCCTGGCCGTTGTCGCTAAAGCTCGCCAATGCCCGTAGTCGCATCCGCAGTGCGAACGCGCAAATTGTTTTGGACATGCGAAACGCCAGTGACGGCGTCGGCGCAGTCCTCCGCACGCCGCTTATCCTGGCGTGACGAAACCAGCCCGGTGAGCGTTACCTCGCCGCTCGAAACCACCACCTCGATATCGGAAACATCCAGCCACCCGTCATCCGTCAACCGATCGTTGACATCGTCTCTGATGCGTTCGTCGGAACGCTTATATCCGCGTGGGCCCTTGCCGCGAAACTGATCCATCCGACGGCGATATTCCGCATCCTCATCGCCAAGCCAGGACGCAACCTCGTCTCCAGCCATTTCGAGAAATCCACGCTGTTCGTCGTAACGGCGACCGCTTTGCGCGTAGCTATCCTCATTGGCGGCGTAGCGTCGACGCTGGCCGTAGCCAGCCCGATCTGCGCGCTCGGTATAGCCTAGATCGTCGGTGCTCCAAGCCTCGGGACTGCCGCGCTCGAAATCGGCCCCGGAACTCGGGCGGGCTCGTCCTTGACCCGATAACGGGCGTTGATGGCTGCGCTCCCGCTCAGGTCTGCGGTTACCATCGCGTTCAGGGTCGTAGTCACGGCCATACCGTTCCTCGCGTTCATATCGATCTTCTGCCATGGTGATGATTCCTCCTTGTTGCCCCAGAACAACGCTCGCGCATTCCTGTTCCAGGCCAATGGAAACAAATCGCCTCAACGACACAGATGGTCTCGATAATCGAGTCGTACGATTTATTGAGAATGAACCCGAGCGAAGAAGGTCTGCCGGGAGCCAAGAATGTCTCGTTCCGTACTTGATTTGGCGAGCCTTTTCTTTTCGCCACGTGACCTGCAAGACGACCCAATCCATGTCGTTTTTTTCTCTTCGACTGTTATGGGTCGTAGCAGTTAGGTTGGTTCGTCTATCGCAAATCCGACAGGCACTGTTTAGACTTTTTTGAATTACACCCAATAGGGCGCAATCCCATAGTAGTCGTAAACCTGTCGGCCTCTCTCGGCACTCCAATCAAAATCCTGGTCCCGCGGATATCTTGGAGCTCCCTCGAGTTGATCCTTTGTGATGCTTACCTGGAAGCCGCCGAGGCCGGGATTATAGTCGAGTACGTCCCACGGAAGGGGATAGTGGTCATCTCCAATTCCCAAAAGGCCGCCGAAGCTCAGCACAGCATAGGCAACGCGTCCACCACGCTTTTCGAGAATGATCTTCTCGATAGATCCTATGTGATTGCCGGTCCGGTCGTAGACGTACGTCCCCACCACCTTGTCGCTGGCAATGAGGTCATGAGATAGACGCATATCAAGGGTACCCATTTTCATTCCTCCTTTGACCGGAGAACTGCTGTTTTTGAAAGTTGTTCCCTGCCTTTCGGAAGGAAGACACTCACGACAGAAATCCGCGCCAGAACGGTGTCTCATTCCCCGCGTTGGGCGGATGTTACCCGCCAGATGACGTTGCCCACGTCGTCGGCGACGAGCAAGGCGCCCGTCTTGTCGAAAGTCACCCCGACCGGGCGGCCCATGGCCGTATCGCCGGCGCCGATGAAGCCCGTGAGAATGTCCTTCGGCCGGCCGGCTGGTTGGCCGTTGCGAAACTGCACGAAGATCACTTTGTAACCGCTATGCACGCTTCGGTTCCATGAACCGTGCTGGCCAACGAAGGCACCGCCGCGGTACGGGGACGGAAGGGATGATTTCTTGTCAAAGGTTAATCCCAGGGAAGCAGTGTGCGAGCCGAGCGCATAGTCGGGCTTGATTGCCTTGGCGACGAGATCCGGGCGCGGCGGCTTGGCGCGGATGTCAATGTTCTCGCCGAAGTAACTGAAGGGCCAGCCATAGAAGCCGCCTTGACGCAACGAAGTCATGTAATCCGGCACGAGGTCGTCACCGATCTCGTCGCGCTCGTTGACGACCACCCAGAGCCTGCCGCTGTGCGGATTCCAGGCAAGTCCATTGGGGTTTCGTAAGCCCGAAGCGAAAATCCGTGTTTTGTGGCGGGCGGGATCTACTTCCAGCACCGCGGCACGGTTTTTCTCCGCCGCAATGCCATTCTCGCCGACATTGCTGTTAGATCCGACGGTAACGTAGAGCTTCCCACCGTCGCGCCCGGCGATCAGATCCTTGGTCCAGTGGTGATTGATGTCTCCGGCCGGCAGGTCGACGACCTTTTGCGGCGCCGCCGTTATCCGGGTTTGACCGGAGGAATAAGAATAGGCGACGACGGCGTCGGTATTGGCAACGTAAAGCTTTCCGTTGACGAGCGCCATACCGAACGGCGAATTGAGCCCCTCGATGAAAGGTCTGCGCAGATCGGCAGCACCATCGCCATCCGTGTCCCGCAAAAGCGTAATGCGGTTGGCGCTCTCCGTCGCCGCGCCCGCCCGCTTCATGGCCTGCGCCATGAAGACCTTGCGCAGGCTGAATCCGCTGTCCTTCTTGGCGGGCGCGTTTGTCTCGGCCACAAGCACGTCGCCGTTTGGCAGGACATGAATCCAGCGCGGATGATCGAGGCCCTTCGCAAAGGCGTTGACCTTCAGGCCCTTCGCCGGCTTTGGCCTCGCGCCGCCGTTCCACCCTTTTGCTTGGGCGATGTTGATGGTCGGGATCAGTGTGGGTTTCGGTTTCGGAAGCGTCGGATGAGCGCCGTAGCCGCCGTTTGTCGGCGCCGTTGCGGTTTTTTGCGCGGTGGCGGCGAGGCAACCTGCCGTGATCGCTCCGAGCAAAATGACCCCCGGAATACCAAGAACGAGCGGAACTCTGCGAGAATTCATGATCGTGGTCCTCAGCAAAACGTTGCCAACTGGGTATAGCAAGACACAAGGGCGTTCCGAATTATTCCCTATCGCCCAGCTAACGGCAGGCTCGATGATCGGACTGAACACCCAGCCGTCCAAGTATGTGCTCGGCCGCAGAGACGAGGCAATGCGTGAGGCAGCTCTTTTCATCGCGACGACACCGAACTTCACGATTGCTCACTGGTCTGCTGCACAACCCGCCCGCGACATGGAGACGGTCCAGCGCTTGGCTGAAGGTTATCGGATGGCCGGATTGCCGGAATGAACGGGGAGCCTGTTGAGCTCTGCGCAAATGGAGCGGCGACGCCTCGTTCCTACTTGTGGATTTGCTACATAGTTTTGCAAAGTGCGAGCACCAATCTGAAATCGTGTGTGATCAACAGGCAACCGCCTCTCGCACTGGACGCCATCACTAAGCTAATTCTGAACAGGTGGCGGGGTTCGGATTGAGCTACCAGGAAGCGACCGCCATCTGCCGATACCCTGTCGGCCCGATCTGGAGAGGGCGGCTAAGTCCCGCATGGGCTTGTACCTGCGATGGGAATCCCTTGCATTAAGCGTCAACGCGCTCATTGCTGCGCGCGGATCAATCCGATTGGCAACCGAATTCGGCTTCAAGGATCCGCAGTCCATCGAGGTATTTATGCGTTTCCATCCCGCTCGCCAGCGCCTGTTCCAAATTGTCCAAGAGATCTGCATGCTTGACCGGGAGGGCAAGTGGGTTTGACGCCGCCCGCCTTACAAAGGCTGGTTCCGGCTCGGCCGGTTCTTTTGTCAGCGCCACGACAGCGCCAACGATCACGGGATCAAATCCTTTTTCCAGCAATCGCTGAGCCGACCAGCCCGGTCCCTTCTCCAGGACGTCGTGTAAATAGGCCACGACCTTGGCATCCATCCCGTCCACGGCGTTCGCAACACGCTGACAGTGCCTGAAATACGGTTGCCCCGTTTTGTCCAATTGCCCCTGAAGGGCCTCAGCAGCAACTTCGCTGGCGAGAAGCAATGCATCGTGGGAGCTCAAGACACCGCTGTCCATCGGTTCGTTTTCGTTGCCCGGCGTCTCAGGCATGGGCCTATTCCTGGTTATGGGCGCCACCAGGTGCCGTCACGCCCTGCAATCCCGCACCCGCGAGCGAAGGATCTCTGCGGGCGGCGTCTGCAAGAGACACGACGCCCACCAGCCTTTTGTCGCGATTGAGCACTGGAAGTCGTCGAACCTGAATATCGCCCATGTTACGGGCAACGTCGCCGATTTCTTCATCTTCAAAGCAGTATTTGACGTCCGCCGACATCACCTCAGCCACTGTCGTATCCCCGTCGCGGCCGTCGGCCACGCACCGCACGACGATGTCCCTGTCGGTGATCGTGCCGACGAGGCGGTCATCTTGTTCGACAGGAAGAAATCCAATGTCGTTGTCAGCCATATGGCGGGCGACTGCAGCCACGGTATCATCCGGGCTAACGATGTGCACGTTCTTGGTCATGATCTGGGCAATTTGCATGCTCTAGCTCCTATCTTTAGCTCCTATCTTTGCTGGAAAACCGCGGTTCCCTCCCATGGCAGTCGAGCCGCCGGGCGGCAAACGCGCCGAAGCTGATCAATCATGCTCAGGGAAGCACGGGCGGCGGAATCGTTTTCCGCTTCGGTTTCCATTGGGATTCCTTCCGCTGTGATGTTGTTTGCTAACGGTCGGCCCTCTCCTTTGTTCCGCTCATTCGTTGCGACGTTCGTGATCGATTGATTTCTTCTGGGCGATCGGAACCGATAGTCGATTTTGAGGTTTGGGATGGATCGCGAGGTTCATGAGGTTCATCATGCCGACGCTGATCAGGTTCGTTATTTTGAATGTGGGCGTGGGGTTTCTGCTAGGGGCAGCAGCCGCCGCTTCGATCGCAATAGTCGCTCCGGGCGCCCTCGGGCACGGCGAGGGTCTTGATCCGCTTGCATTCGGGCTCCAGGTCTACGCTTTCGGCGCATCGTTTGGCCTCGGTGCCCTGGCGACGGCTTTGATGATGATTGCCAAGGATTGATAGATCCCAAGTGCGATCGACGATTGAAGCGGCTTTGCGCCCATCGAGATGATCGAACCGTGGCCGTTCCTTATCTGTTCCGTGCTGGCCGTGGAACCAACTCTCCCGCGAGAGGCTTACACCAGGCTTCTTGAAGTAGATTGTGTTGAACAATCCCCAAGGCATTGGCGTGAAATAAAAAAAGTGGGCCGTCGAGCCATGTCCAGAGTGAAAATCGCTGGCATTCTGTGGCACGATGGCATCACTTGGCTTCGGGTAGATCCAGCGGGCAACCAATGCGGACGATCACGCGCTCGGCCCCGGCAATCTCCTCGGCTATCCGTCGAATGGTGTCTGAAGCGTCTCGTTCCCGCAGCACGCCTTCAATAATCACCACATCGCCGAGCAAACGAAAACAAAGGCCTCCTGTTTCGAATGTTGTCTCGGAACTCACGGCGCAGCGTATAGAAGCCAGGAGCGCGACTGCGTCTGCGCTGCGTTCATGAGGTCTGCCACCATCGGGCGCGATCAGGACCATTGCGAAACTCCTCCCATCCCTTCATATGAGCAAACCCTAATTATTTAGGATTGTTCCCTCTGGGCGTTGTGAAGTTTCTTCAAAACCGCCACCTTGGGGCGGTTTCGGCGTTTATGCGATCGTCACGCGCCAACGGCTGCGACGCATAGTAATCGGCAAGCCGGGCCACATCCTCAACGGTTAGATGGCGCACCGCTCGGCTCATCAATTGAGCCGTTGGACTGTCACCGCGTAGATCCTGTTTGAACAGGAGAATTTGCTCTATCAGGAAGGTGCGGGACTGGCCGCTAAGCAAAGGATAAAGAGGATTTCGGCCGTCATGGCAGGCTTGGCAGGCAGCGATCTTTTTCACGGGATCGCCGGTTTTCACCAGAGACAATGTGCGCTCGTCGCCGGAGCGAGCTCTCGGCGTCGATGACAGCAACCCATCCTTGCGGGCAAAGTCGCCGGCCGTGGCATCGATGTCCGCATCCTTCAACCGCGAGACGACGACCTCCATGAACCCACTTTCACGGCTCCCTTTGCGGTAGGCCCGAAGGGCTTCAGCAAGATAGGCGTTTGATTGCCCTGCAATGACTGGAGCTATCGGGTCATTGCCTTCGATACCTTGCTCATGGCACGCCAGGCAGCCGGATAGCGTATCGCCGCTTTCGGTATCCTTCGCACCGGAAAGCTCTTTGTAGCGGGCCGGGCTCATCATCTGCAGCTCCTTTAGAAACGCAACCATTGCCCAGACCTCACCGTCGCGCCCAGCGCCGGGCCAGGCGGGCATCCCGGTATAGCGCAGACCGTCGCGCACGATGACGAACAGTTCCTCGTCCTTCCAGTTGCCAACAGTGTCCCTGAGGTCGGGCGGTGGCGGCAGCATCGCGAGCATTTCCGGGGAGCGGCGGCGATCCGGAGATCCATGGCATTCGGCACAGCTCATCTGGAAATGCACTGCCGTGACCTTGAGGTGTTTGGCACTTTCGAAACCGGAAGGCTTTTTGATGCCGAGCGCCGCAGTTCTCACGGACGAACGCATTGTCCAGTGCAGGAACCACTCGGTGACTGCCCAATGACCGCCGGTTGCACCAACATGAATGATGCCGAGCCAGGCGATCAGCAAGCCGGCAACGGGCGCCAGGGCGGCGGCGGCAGCCAAACATTTCAGACAGCGCTTCACGGTGCCTGCCCTTCGGTCGGTTTCGCAAATGGCGCACGCAAGAGTCTCGCGGCCAGGCCAACGCCACCGGCAAGATAGGCAACTGCCCCAACAAACAGCATGACGATGCCGCCAAGCTGCTGATCTTGGCTCGCAGTCATGGTCACGCCAAAGCAGGTCACATCAGCCACGCCATAAAGAGGGCGCGGAGCCATCGTCAGCAGCACTGCGAGAAGCGTCATATGCATCGAGGTGAGAAGGAGTGCGACAGCCCCGCTAAGCCCTGCATCTGCTTTCCTGCCGGCTCCAAGACACGCAAGCCAGAGAAAGCCGCCCGCGGCCAGGAAAATTGCAAGCTCAGCCAGACGCATGCCAATCGAGGTTTCCGCCAGATCCCGCATCGCCGGGACATGCCAAACCCAAACGACGACGAGCTCGACGAAGGACAACAGAAGGCCGGCGCCAGGATGCCAGTGGCTGCTCGGGTCCCATCGTGTTCCCGAGACAGCGAAAGCAGCGAGCGGGGCGACCACAGCAACGAGCGCCATGTGCGTCCCCATATGTCCGGAAAATGCCCGTGGGTCGAAAACAAACAGAGATGTGCATACCGCCGCCACCAGCAAAATCATAGCAGCGATGAGACTGGCCCATCTCATGAAAAGCACCCGTTGATCAGCATGATCGGGGTCGCCACGAACAGGACGGCGACGAAACTCAGGGCCGATAGAAGCATGGTTGCAAAGCCCTGGAAGAGTCTGCGCGCCCGATCCGTCGGTTCATCATGCGGTGGGTCCGCCGTGCCAAATCCCCATTGTCTCCAAGCGAGATAGGCAGAAATCGCTATCGTTACGAGTGCCAGCAAAGTTAGGGCGCCAAGCATCCACTGAAGGCCGACATATTGTTGCGCGCTTCCTCCCTTGGCGCAGAAGATCGCCGCCGTCAGATAACAGACGAGGAAATGCAGCGCCCAGACAATCGGCGCCGTAAACAGCGTCCAAAAAGTCTCGATCTCTCGCGGTAATAGCCGCATAGTTCCTCTCACATCATTGCCGGGAACAAACCGATGACACCCAGGGTGGTAAACGCGGTGATCGTCAGAAAGTGCCAATATAGAACCACATTGACGAGATCGATGTCATGAGCAGCGGTCAGGTGACCGAAAAAGCTTCGCGCCAGGCAATAGACCTGCATCACCACGCCAACGCTGGCATGACAAACGAGCCAAAGCACCAAAACCCAGACGATGGCCGGATAGACATGCTGCGTCGGATCCATCTGCGAGAGCCACGGCCCGGCCAATGTAGCGACACTGCCGAGAAGCGTCAGAGCAAGTGCCCACAAGACAAGCAGACGCATCGCAACTCTCTGACCCCTGCGGTTCACCGACCGCGCCGTAACCATTGCAAACCAAGCTACGAGAAACAGGCAGAGGGACGCCATTGGCCATCCGATACCAGGCCCGGAAAGGCCGGCCGTGAAGTCGCGATGGATGGTCCAATAGAAGAAGTAGCCGAAAACCAGGCTACCGAACGCCGTTCCGTCACCAACCATGGTGATGAACATCGCCCACCAGCCAACCGATGCGGGTCCAGAGACGTAGAGTGGCAAGGAAAGGCCAAGGCCGACATTTTTTCCCGCTTTCTCGGGCACGGTCGCCGTGCCGGTCCACAACCAGCTGACCACGAAAACAAGGAAGGCGGCGGCAAACAACGTGGCCAGGAGCCACCAGTGAAAGGTAACGGCCACAAACACCCCGCCTAGCGCGGCCGCACTGAGGATGGTCAGATAGGATGTACCGCCGACGCGCAGACATTGGATCGGTTCGGCATCGAGCACAGAAGTGACGAGCGTCTCGCGAAAGCCCTCTGCTGCATCGGGCAGATAAAAGCGCGCGTTGTCTATATCTTCGCGAATTCCCGGCTGGTCCCAAAGCGGGTAGCGACTGCTTATGATCGGGATCGAGCGCACACCCCAGTTTTCCTCTGGTTCGGATATCCACTCGAGGGTTCCGGCATTCCAGGGATTAGCCTCGCCCCTGGGCTGGCGATGCTTTGGCCTCAAGACATCGACGACAACAATGAGGATGCCCGAGGCGAAGACGAAGGCGCCCACCGTCGAGATCAGATTGAACCAATGCCAACCGACATCGTTTGGATAGGTAAAGACACGCCGGGGCATGCCGCGCAATCCGGCGAGGTGCATCGGAAAGAAGGCGAGGTTGAAGCCTGAAAACATCAGCCAGAAAGCAATCTTGCCCAACCGGTCAGAGAGCTTCCGGGCATTGATGAGCGGATAGTAGTAATAGATGCCGGCAACGACGGGAAAGAGCATGCCGCCGATCAGCACGTAGTGCAGATGCGCGACGACGAAGTAGGTGTCGTGCGCCTGCCAGTCGATCGGTACGAGCGCAACCATGACGCCTGTCAGGCCACCGATGACAAAGATCACGAGACCGCCGCCGCCAAAGAGCATCGGTACGGAAGGGATCACGCGCCCTGCCAGCATCGTTGCTATGAAGACGAATATCTGGACGCCGGTCGGAATCGCGACGGCCTCGGAGGCCGCGGAGAAAAAGGCAAGGGAGATTTGCGGCAGGCCCGTGGTGAACATGTGGTGGACCCAAAGGCCGAAGCTTAAGAAACCGGTTCCGACCGCCGCCAGCACGATCCAGGAGTAGCCGACGATCGGTCGTTGGGCGAAGGTTGGAACGATCATCGCCATCAGGGCGATCGCCGGCAGGAAGATGATGTAGACCTCCGGGTGACCGAAGATCCAGAAAAGATGCTGCCACAGCAGGGGATCGCCGCCGCGCTCGGCATCGAAAAATGGCCAGTCGAACATCCGCTCCATTTCGAATAGGATGTCGCCGGCGATAAGAGGCGGGAAGGCAAAAAGGATCATACCGGCGACAATCAGCAGATACCAGGCAAAGAGCGGCATCATGTTGATGCGCATGCCCGGAGCGCGGCATTTCATGATGCCGACGATCAACTCTACTGCTGCGGCAATCGAGGCCACTTCGATAAAGGATAGCCCGAGCAGCCAGATGTCAGCGCCAATACCCGAATACTGTTTGTCCGTGGCCAGCGGTGGATACATGAACCAGCCCGTATTGGGTGCTGCGTCAAAGAAGATCGAGCCGCATACAAACAACCCGCCGAGCAGGAAACTCCAAAAACCAAACGCCGAAAGCCGCGGAAAAGGTAGTTCGCGCGCGCCGAGCATCGGCGGCAAAAGGAAGATCGCCACAGCCTCGAAGATCGGCACGGCAAACAGAAACATCATGACGGTTCCGTGCAGGGTAAACGCCTGATTGAAGAAATCCGCCGACAGGAAATCGTTTTCGGGTATGGCGAGCTGCGCGCGCACGAGCAACGCGAGGACGCCAGCAAACAACATGAAGATGAAGGCTGTGCCCGCATACCAAAGGCCGATTTGGGTATTGTTGACCGAAGTCCAATAGCGCCATCCCGACGGATTGGCCCAGACAGCTCGAAGCTGCCGCTCTTCCTCGCTCTTCGACGCCTGTTCGCCAAGCCGGTCCTCGGTGGTGGTCATGTTTCACCTGCGAGGTAGTCGATGATTTCGTTCAATTCGTCCTGCGGGATCATAGGGAATGCCGGCATTTGGGCGCCGGGCTTGACAGAGGAAGGATCACGAATGAAACGGGCGAGGTTTTCCGGCGTGTTGGCCAGCGCCCCTGCTCCCACACGCTTGCGCTGCCCGAACCCTGTCAGGTTCGGGCCTGTCAAGCCTTGTGCCTGTGTCCCATCAAGCGCGTGACAGGCCGAGCAGCCATGAACGAGAAAAGCGTTTGCGGCGTCGTTTCTTGTTGATCGCCTTTTCGCGCGGCTTTGTTGCCATGCCTGAAAATCTTCTGCGGACAGAACGTCTGCGGTAAGGTTCATGAGGGCATGCGACGTGCCGCAAAACTCCGCGCATGGCCCGCGATACGAACCGATGCGGGTCGGCTCCAGCCAGAGGGTGTTGGTTCGCCCGGGCAACATGTCCATCTTGCCCGCAAGGGCGGGGATCCAGAACGAATGGATGACATCGTGCGCCTTGAGCGAAATCCGGATCCGTCGATCGACGGGCAGTGTGAGTTCGTTTGCGGTTTCGAAAGCAATCCCCCCTGACTTGTCGAGGTATCGAATGCGCCACCAGAACTGTTCGCCCGTGACCTCGATCGCCAGGTCCGCCTGCTGCCGATCGAACCATGGTCTCGTCGCCGGCATGCTCCACACCGCATAGGACAGAAGCGCAAAGAGAGCCGCCGTCGGCGCTACCACGCCGCCCCAGGTGATAAACCTTTGGGCCTGCTCTTGGCTCAACTGGCCCCGGCGCGCACGGCCGGCGTAGATCAGGAGGGATATGACGACAAGCCAGACGAAGGCTGCACCGACCACCGCTACCGTGATCAGGTTCTCGATTGCCGAAGCCTCGCGGCCAGCCGCTGCGAAGGTGGATTGCCGATCGCCGCAGCTTGCGAGCGGCATGGAAAGCAGGAGGGCGACGGAACCGCGAACGCCAATGACAATGTGACGGTGGATGAAACTACTCTTCTTTTTGCGAACAAGACTACGCATCGCCCAGCGGCTGCATCGACAGGTCAAATGGCCCTCCCCTTCCCTGATGAGATGGAAACTGCGACCTTGGCGGGAAGTTCCTTCCGAAATCACGTTTCGGCGCATTTGGCGACAAGCGATGAAACGAACGACGGATTGGCGAGTTAGACGGCTGTCAAAGTCTTCCGAGGAGTGTCAGCATGCAACGCGTTCTGATATCGATGGCGGCATTGTTCGCCGTCCTTCTGATTGTCGGTGCAGCGCTTGTTTTCTTATCTCAAGAGCAGGCGAAACTAACGGCTGAACAGGGTTACGGAACAGCCCCGCTACTGCCAGAACCCAATCCCACCCTTATCCCCACGGTTAATGTGGCGGAGGCGTCCCACTGGGCCCCAGGCGAAAAGCCGACGGCTGCCGATGGGCTCGTTGTCGGCGCTTTCGCCGAGGAACTCGATCATCCGCGTTGGCTTCACGTCCTGCCAAATGGCGACGTTCTTGTCGCGGAAACGAACAAGCCAGAAAAGGAAGACACAGGTTTCAGCTTGCGCGGCTTTGCCATGGGACTGTTCATGGGGCGAGCCGGGGCAGAGGTTCCGAGCGCTAACAGGATCACGCTGTTGCGCGATGCGGATGGCGATGGCGTTGCAGAAACCCGGTCAGTCTTCCTCGAAAACCTCAACTCGCCATTCGGCATGACCCTGTCGAACGGGGTCCTCTATGTCGCCAACACCGATGCCATCATGGCGTTCGACTACAAGGATGGCGACACGACGATAACGGCACAGGGCCAAAAAATCGTCGATCTGCCTGCCGGTCCGATCAATCACCATTGGACCAAGGACGTCATTGCCAATCGGGAAGGAACCAAGCTTTACGCAACCGTCGGCTCCAACAGCAATGTCGGTGAAAACGGCATCGAGGCGGAAACCAACAGGGCAGCCGTGCTGGAGGTCGATCTGGTGAGCCGACAACTCCGCCTTTTCGCATCCGGACTGCGCAATCCCAACGGGCTTTCATGGCAGCCCGAATCCGGCGCGCTATGGGTTGCCGTAAATGAGCGTGACGAAATCGGAAGTGATCTTGTCCCTGATTACATGACCTCAGTCAAGGACGGCGGGTTCTACGGCTGGCCGTACAGCTATTTCGGCACCCATGTCGACGTCAGAGTAAAGCCGCAAAGACCCGATCTCGTCGAAAAGGCAATCGCGCCGGACTATGCACTCGGACCTCATACAGCTTCCCTCGGATTGACGTTTTACACCGGCGAGCTCTTTGGAGCGCAATATCGGAATGGGGCTTTTGTGGGCCAACATGGCTCTTGGAACCGCCGACCGCGTAGCGGTTACAAGGTAGTTTTCGTTCCCTTTGCCAACGGTCAGCCGTCCGGGCCACCAAAGGATATTTTGACCGGGTTCATCGGAGGCGACGACAAGGCCCGCGGTCGTCCCGTCGGCGTTGCCGTTGACCGGCAGGGTGCGCTTCTCGTCGCCGACGACGTCGGCAATGCGATCTGGAGGGTGACGCCCGCCAAATGAGAGACCTTTCGATAATACGGAACCGGTTGCCGAGCGCGCCGTTTCTTCCTGACAGGGGAATTCCGACCCCTACCTACTGATCAACCGCGGCCGAACCCCGAAGGAGATAAAAATGTCCAACAATGTGCAGCGTGGTGGCGACGTGAAGTCCACCGGCGAGAGCGATACGGAGTTTGGCAGATCAATGGAAAGCAAGGCACAGTTTGCCGATGCGCGGCGCCAATCGACCGATTTTGTCGGGGATGGCGAGACGTTGAACGTCTATCGGCTGGTGCCGGTGGCCGCACCCACGGACCCGCGGTGGCAGAATGCCCTCAATCAAGGTGAGGTGCTGGTGGCCGCTCGTTCGTCGGGCGATGCGCGTGTCGTCGCTTCGGGATGCGAACTAGACTACATGGAGGTCGATGCCGCACCCGCCGAAGGCGTCAGCACGCTGGATGCAAGCGCGTTCCGTGACGAAAAGCTCTACACGGTCATTGAGGTCGAGCATGCAAAGCCAGGGCTTGTGCGCGGCCTGATGGAAGGCGACATATCGGTAGCCACTATAAAGCCGGTACAGATCTGAGTGTCACGCTGGGAGACGCTCGGTCTGTTTGACGATGGCGGCAGTCTGAATGCTTCAGCCTCTATTCTCTTGATGGCTCGGTCTCTGACGGCGGCTCCCAGCCGAAGACACTGCGTCCGCCAAGTGAGGCGGAGTTTCGGAATTCGCCGGCAACGATTTCCTTCAGGTCAGGGCCGGTCACGTAATGTTCAAGGCGACGCGCCTGCTCGTCAAGGCGCCGAAGTGCGTCGAGCTCTTCCGTGTTACCGAGCTTGCCTCTTGAAACGGCGGACTTCATCACCTTGAGTGTTTCGTCATACACTTTCAACGGAACGGGGAACGGATGACGATCCTTGCCGCCGTGAGCCAACGAAAAGCGTGCAGGGTCGGAAAAGCGGCATGGTGCGCCGTGGACGACTTCAGCAACCATGGCCAGTGCTTCGACGGTTCGCGCGCCGACGCCAGGCGTCAAAAGCAGCTCCTGAAAATCCTTCGGTCCCCGCTCGGCTGCAGAGGCGAGCGCTGCATGCAGACGTCCCATGTTGACGTCCTTTTCGCGCACGTCGTGGTGAGCCGGCATGATCAGATGCGGGAGCGACAGTTGATCTGGAAGAATTTCGACAACGGGCCCTCCCCGCCGCACGGCGAGGGCCTCGCGCACGATGCTGTCCGGTCCCATATTTGCAAGCAGGTCAAGCTGTCCTTCTCGCGATCGCTCAGCGCGTCGGTCGGCGAGGTTGACGATGATGCCTTGGGCGTTTCCTTCAATGGCAGCATGCGGGGAATCGAGAAAGCTTTCCAGGTTTTCCGACAGCCAGTGATAGCGCCTGGCCTGTCGTTGATCGCCGTTCATACCCTGCTGGACGACGACCCATTGTCCATCGTCGGTGACGATGAAACCGTGCAGGTAGAGATCAAATCCATCTTGAACCGCGGCACTGTCGATCTTCGCGACGAGGCGGCTGGTGGTTACGAGACGGTGAGCGTCGAAGCCGACCCGATCACCGATCGCAAGCAGTTCCGCGGGAGTTTTACGTGACTGCGCACCACGCCCGCCGCAAACATGAATTCCAAGCTCCGCGGACAGCGGCGTCAGTCCGCGCTTCAGAGCGCCAATGACGCTGGTGGTGATACCGGAAGAGTGCCAGTCCATGCCCATCACGGCGCCAAAGGACTGAAACCAGAAAGGGTGGGCCATTCGACGCAGGAATTCGTCTCGTCCGTAGTGCAGGATGACAGCTTCGGTAATGATGGCACCGAGCTTCGTCATGCGATCTCCGAGCCACTTCGGCACGCGCCCGCCGTGGAGGGGAAGATCGGCACTACCGGAACGTTTTACCATGAGCTTATCCTGTTGATCCGCAACGACGGATGGCGCGTTTTAGCATTTGCGGTGCCGGATTGGGAAGTTTGCGCTTGAGGCGGACGGTCGCAGGCTGGACGGGTAAGAAGCTCGACTGCCGTTTCGTTGGCCAAAAGGTGAAAGCGGAAAAACCCTGATGTTCTCCATCCCCATCGCGTCCGCTTGACACAGCCTGTGACCTCTATAGGGAATGCACCCGGTGCTGGGATGTTCCACCGTCATTCCCTTCGATGGATTGATTGTGACGCCGGCACGTCGATTTCCGACAAAACGGTCGAGTCTGGAAAACTCCGGCTTAGAAAACCAGAACCCCTTGCGCCGAATCGCCACGGCAGATCGACAGCCTTGCTGATGCCAACACGCGGACCTCGGCAAACCTCGACTGCACTGCTGCCGGCGGAAAGCCTGAAAGGGGCCGAAAAAAGTGACAATCCGTCGAACTCCTGTGACACAGCCAGTGCCTGGCAAAGGCGCCCGGGGCCTGCACATAAAAGAAATGTGTTGGCGCCGCTGCGTCGCTGTCGCATCGATTCGATGCCAGTGGTCGGTTCGATCGCCCGGATCAGCACAGCGCTGCCTGCTTCGCATACGAAGTTCAGGCACCAATGCAGCCCATAGGACCTGTAAACGTAGGCATTGCCAGCTGCAGCGAACATGGAAGCGTTGCGTTTCGTCGGGCCTTTGTGACTATGGGAAGCGGGATCTTCGATTGTGTAAGCTTCTGTTTCGACGATTATGCCGCCGACGCCGTCGACCTCCAGGACGGTCCCGATCAGCGCTTCGGCAACATCAACAGCGTAACGATTGAAAAACGCATGCGAAATCACTGCTGTTCCTCCCTTCTCCGGTGGCCTTGTGGGCGACGAAATTTGGCCGTTCCCAACAGAAGCCGCCAGCGTCTGGCGGCCCAGATCGATAGGCAAGCTCAGTCGACCTTTCGCCGACGTCTTACGCAACCCGTCCTATGTTTAAAAGCGGCACGCTCGTCTCAAAAGGCAATAACTTGCAATGGACGAAACACCGGTACAAATCCTCGCGTTCGCTTAGCGTTGGAACACATCCGAACCTTTCTTGGATGCCAGAAGCGCGACGGCATCATAAAGAACCGAAGATCGACCATCGCGATCAAGCTAGCCGGCTGGTACGTGTTTACCTTTTCGATCACGTGAGCGATCAACATCGAGCGCGCCGGATCAACGGCATGATCTGGAAGGCAGAGACGATCATTAGCGCCGTCGGATAGACGCCCCCCAGAGGTATCCTATGGCGGCGGCCGCAATCAGAACGGGGGCGAGGTGGTCCCGGATCCGGTTCTGCGTTGTTTCAAGTGCGACGACAGCCTCAGTCGCGGCCAACCGGGAGGTCCCCGCAACGATTGCGGCGAGCTCCTCGCGCAGGTTCACAATTTCTGTCCGCAGCGCCTCAAGTTGGGCCTGTCGTGCCAGTCTGGCGTCATTTTCTGGTGCCGTCTCGAGTGGCTCGTCGACGACCCCGACTTTTGCGAAATCGTCATCGCTTTCGTAGCCGGTCTGATCCACCATCGCTATTTCCTCTCACATGAAGGCAATGCCATTCAACGGTGAAAACGTCGTGTTGTTCCATCGGAAACGACCGCGGCGAGCATTTACAAATGCCAGCCCCAATGGAGCGTTCGTGACGAATGAACCTGTGGCGTTCGTGAGCGTTAGGCTCACCAGATAGTATTTTACGGTGACGACGATGCCTAAGCCCAAGGAAAGGTCTGATAGCGAACCCCGTCGTGGCGCCACAGCGAAATTCGCCTACGACAGAATGACGGTGGAACGCTTCCGCAATGCGTTCCCACGCGCTCGCTGGAACGAGGAGCAACGCAGTTGGTTCGTGCCGGGCAAGACCGCCGGCAAACGCATTGCACAGTGGCTGGCGCGCGAGAGCGAAAACCTCGATTTATATGCGGATGTCAAAGGCCGCGATGCGTACGCTTTCGATCCTATTTCCAGTCAATATCTTCAAATCGAAGACGATATCCAGATACGCACCCCTTATTCCAGGGACGTTGTTGAGCAATTGCGGTTGATCCCTTGGGCTCGGTGGGATGATGAGATGCACGCTTGGCGGGTGCCGTTCCGATCCTACGAAGCACTGCGACGTTCATGGCCTGATATAGACGCAGCTGCGCGCGCTAGCGAACCTGAGGAACGCAAGCGCCGGAAGGAAGCGGAAAAACATACGGCGAAGTACGAGCGCGCGAAATTGCGCTATGCCGAACGGCGCCGCCGGCGTTATCCGGTTCCAGCCGGGGCGCTACCACCGATCGGTCAGGCGGTGACGACATGTTCCTACGGCGTGGTGATTATAGCCGAGGTGGCCGGAGAATACGCCGAACCGGATGATATCAAGCGCTTCTATCCCCATGCTGCAGGCGATCCGCACGATTTTATCTGGGTTCGTTGGCGCCCGGCGACGCTAGCCGAACTGGTGGCAACCTGGCCGGCGCGTGAGAAGCCGAACGCGTTCGAGAAGGCGCGGGGCTGGTGGCGGCCAGTTCTGGACGAGCTGCGTGAAGCGCGATCGGAGGCGCGCCGCCTGGAGCGAAAAAAACAAAGGAGAACTGCGCGCCCCAGTGAGAAGGCCCGTGGTGCTGCACACGAAGGCACCCGTTGAGCATGTCAAGCATTTGGAAGTGTACGAGAGCGTGAACGTCGTTCTGCGGAGGCAGCGTGCACTGATGCTCGTCATCCTCGGGAACAATGAGGGCTTTTCCTGCTTTTTCCTTTCGATTGGAGGTTTGATGACGCGCTATTTTTTCGATCTTCATAACGGTGACGGGGAAACACGAGATGAGCAAGGCGTCGAGCTTGGCTCGCGGGATGCCGTGATGCAGGAAATCCTCATGGACGTTGCTCGGGATGAACTCCCAGATCGCAACCGCACAGACATATCCGTTTTGGTTCGTACCGACATCGGCAAAGCCGTTTCGGTCGCAACGCTCACGTTTCGCAATCAATGGCTCGATTGATTGTCGCGACACGGGGAAGTTTACGGCGTCGCTCGACCAGCTCTTAGGATTTACCGCCTTGCGCCTCGGAGATTGCGATTTCGGAACTATCTTGATCCGGTCGCGGTTAGTGGCACATCCAAATGGAGGAGCGTGACGTGCGTTTTCTACGAGACAACAGCCTGACGATCGTCCTCGTGACCGCGACACTCATGACCATAGCCGGCATGTACATAGCCGGCTGGCTGGCGAACAATGAAGAGTTGGCGGCCCACGGATCGCCGGCGCTGACATTGATGCAGTATGGCTTAAGCGGCGACTTTCTATCCGCCGTCTTCGAGAACTGGGAAAGTGAATTTCTGCAAATGTCGGTCTATGTCGTGCTGACCGCCTATCTCTATCAAAGGGGCTCTGCGGAATCCAAGGATCCTGACGAGAGGTCGCCTCAAGACGAAGGACTTGCGCACCGAGAAGAAGATCCCGAGGCGCCGTGGCCAGTCAAGAGGGGCGGTATGGTGCGGCTGCTTTATGCGTACTCGCTGGGAATTGTTCTCACCGGTCTCTTCCTTGCGAGTTTCGTACTCCATCTTGTCTCCAGCGCCAGATCGGAGAGCGAGACGGCGCAATTGCATGGCCAAGCGACAACGACGGTCATGCAGCATCTCGGCAGCGCACAATTCTGGTTTGAATCCCTTCAAAACTGGCAATCGGAATTCCTGTCAACGGCGCTGATTGTTGTTTTGTCGATCTTCTTGAGGTACCGGGGCTCTCCTGAATCCAAGCCTGTAGGCGCGCCTCACCGCGAGACCGGCTCATAAGAGCAGCGGTTGGCCCGCGCGTGCGCCGATACGGTGCGGATAGCTGATAGTTGGCCGGGCCGATCGCGGTCAGGAGTGCCCGAAAAAATGTCTTGGTGCGGCCGGCCAATGGATATGCCGAGGCAGTAGCTATGTCGGACACAGCTTTTCCGCAACGACCGGCGTGAAGCGCCACTCTTCTTGCACCGTTACAGGCCGGGCTCGGCAATCATCACAACCGGCTCGGTCACGGGTCTTGACGGCGAAAAAAGCTGTTTGACTATTCGATGGACAAGGGAGGTGTTCCCAATGGATAGCCCACTATCGTTATTGGCCAGATGCATGGATGATCACGTCGCTCTGAAGCAAAGTAAACAAATAAGAAAGGCCGCCCACATGGACGGCCTTTTCGATGTTCTGTTTGGTTAGATCAACGTTCCGCGGCTAGCGTATCGTGTGCGTTCCTCTTCAATCTGCGCCGGGCTATAGGGATCGAGTGTCTCATCGAATCGGTTCCAACCTTGCTCGCGATAAGAGGAGCGCCGCTCCTCGAGATCCACCCAGTTCGATCGCCTGAGGATCGCCTCCGCCTCGGCAGCTTCGCTGTCGGCAACGCGCGCTGTTACCAATGTGCCGCCTCGGCGCACCCCCTCGGCGTAGACATGCGCATCTTCTTCCGGCACGCCGGAATCCGTCAGCGCCCCGATAATCCCGCCGACCGCACCACCGGCAACCGCACCGGCAGCAGCACCCGCAGCAGTCGCCGCAAGCCAGCCGGCAGCAACGACCGGGCCGACACCCGGGATCGCCATCAGCCCGAGGCCGGTCAGAAGACCGCCTGCGCCGCCGACTGCAGCACCGATGCCAGCACCGGTACCCGCCCCTTCGGCCGCACCTTCTGTGTCGTCAACCTTGTATCGGCCCTCGCCGTTGCTCGCGACCATGCTGATGTCGTCATCGGGAATGCCGGCGGCTTTCAGCGCTCGTACAGCTTCAGATGCTTGGTCATAGGTGTCGAAAAGTCCAGTCACGGTTTTCATGTTGGTTTTCCTTCGATGGGTTTGCTGAGATATCAACTTCAGTTGGCGACGATGTTGCCCTGGTAGTCGAGGGTGACGGTTACGGGCTTTCCATCCTTGGTGGCAGAGGCGTGCCATATGCCCTTCTCGTCCAACTTCAGCCCGGTCACCGCGGTGTAGCCGTTCTCCTGAAGTCGGGCGCGCGCCTGCTCTTCGGTGAAGCTGTTAGCGCCCTCGACAGGCGCGGTCGGATTGGTGGTGTCGGGCGTGGCGATTGCCGGCGTTTCAGGGTCCGGCGACGTTGTTGCGGTCTGTGCATAGGCACTGAATGCGCTTGCCGCCAGAAAGGCTGTCGCGACGATCATTTGTCTCATTGTTGTCTCCTCGATGCGAAAATTGAACGACGCTGAGACAACGCGACCGCTTGGTTATGGTTCCTTTTCCCTCACAAAGAAGATTGTAGTTATCTATAAGTTACAGTGACTTACAAAAGCCGTTCGTATGCCAACCACCCTTCCTAGGTGAGGCCGAACTCCTTAAGAATTCGCTCGATGACGAGACGCTTCAATCAAACTTCGGCGCGATCTGAAAGTTCCCCAATTCGACCGCCGAGGCGCTCAATTCGAATGCTGAGGTTGGACGTGCGGGTTACCGCAAACCGGCGGCTGAATTTGCGGATCACGTACTCCAAGTCACGATGAACGACGAAGCGCTTGGCGCTCGTTACAGCCAGGCCGCTCGTACTCGGTCTGTATAGCGATCGCGGCCGGTTGGCATCAACGCTTTTCTTCTGCCCTTTCTCGCACTAATTTCTTAGAAGGAACAATATCGCCGGCAGGAAATGACCCACTCCGCTGACAGCCCAAATCAGACCGATGATGAAGACACCAATTCTTCGACGATTGGGGTCGAACCAGAAACCAATCGGGCAGCGGTGGAGCCGGCTGTCAGCTCTAGCGACAACACCGCTGCGGTTGCATCGTCAGACGAGAGTGAGCCGCACCCACCCGCCTTTACGGAAAGCAAGCGCGCACTTCGCCATCTTGCATCCGCTTTTCGCCGCGATCTCGGCACAGTCGGACAGCGTTGCCTCGCAGGTTCGCCCGCGCTGATCAAGAAGCTCAAACTGGTCGCGAGAGCTTCGCGCTCCTCATTCCCCTCCAATTTTCGACAGAGGGCGGCATCAGCCACGGCCCCCCTCCGCAAAGGAATATCCGGGGCAGTAGGCGTCGTCTCCACGCCGGCATGGTTTCCCGCCTTGCGACTTCAGCCTCGCTCATGGAAAACCGGGATCTTGATGGTGACGTTCACCTTTGCGATCTTCGTGATCGGAATGCTGATCTGGGCACTGAAGGATGTGCCGTGGCGAGAAATCGCCGACGGCTCCCTAAAACCTATCGTGGTCCTTGAAGCCGCGGACGGCCAGCCAATCGTAAGACAAGGTCCTTTCCAGGGCCCCTACGCCCGATACGAGGAATTTCCAGCGCATTTGGTCGATGCCGTACTTTCAATCGAGGATCGGCGGTTCATGGATCATTACGGAGTCGATTTGAAAGGCATCATGCGGGCCGTATTGAGAAACTTCCAGGCCGGCTCGGTCGTTCAAGGCGGCAGCACGATTACCCAGCAACTGATCAAAGTGCAGTACCTTGAAAGCGATCGCACGCTGAAGCGCAAGCTGCAGGAACTTGTTATCGCGTTCTGGCTCGAGTGGAAGCTTGGCAAGCGGGAGATCCTCACGCGATACTTGAACTCCGTTTACCTCGGGTCCGGCGCGACAGGAATGCCCGCGGCAGCCCGGATCTATTTCAACAAGGAGATTGCCGCACTCAACGTCCAGGAAGCTGCGATGCTGGCCGGACTGTTGAAGGCGCCGAGCCAATTGAATCCGATCGACAATTTCGAAGCCGCACGCGAAAGGACGACAACGGTCCTCGATGCGATGGTGGCAAACGGCAAGCTCGCAGCGCAAGATGCGTCCGCCGCCAAGGCGAAGTTTGCCGAATTGCATCCGACCACGCCGACGCCGCGCTCGGGCAGTTGGTTTGCAGACTGGATTTCGCCCCAGGCCGGCGAAATTGCAGGTGCCTCTCCAGGTTCGACGACAGTGCGCACGACGTTGGTGCCACGCCTTCAGCAGCTTGCCGAAGATGTCGTCGCTCGCAATCTTGATAAGGAAGGGAAAACTCTGGGTGCGTCACAGGCCGCACTGGTCGCAATGACGCCAGATGGAGCGGTGGTCGCGATGGTCGGCGGACGCGACTACAAGGCCAGCCAGTTTAATCGCGCCGTTGCCGCGAAGAGACAGCCTGGCTCAACGTTCAAGCTTTTCGTCTTCTATGCCGCATTGAAGAACGGACTTACTTTGCGTGATCAGGTCTTCGATGGCCCGATTGAAGTCGACGGGTGGTCGCCGGAAAACTCGACAGGCCGCTATCATGGATGGGTAACAATTGCGGAAGCCTTCGCCCGATCTCTCAATGGTGCAACGGTTGCGCTGGCGCAGGAAGTGGGCATCGAGAATGTTGTAGCGGCAGCAAGAGAGCTCGGAATCGATGCTCCGCTAAATCCCGTGCCGGCATTAGCGCTCGGATCATCCGAAGTCAGTCTGCTTGACCTGACCGGCGCCTATGCCTCGATCCGCCTGGGAAAATCGCCGGTCGAACCTTGGGGCGTAATCGATTTTCAGGCGTCGACCCAAACCAAGGCGTTCCGCGTCGGCCCGCTCACAGCCGCTTCGACCGATCTCGCCACCTACCAACAGGATCTGGTGAGCCTATTACAGCTTGTGGTCGAGCGCGGCACCGGACGTGATGCTTTCCCGGGTTCATTTGCAGCCGGAAAGACCGGCACCAGCCAGAACAACCGTGACGCCTGGTTTGTAGGTTTTACGGAAGATCTTGTTGCCGGCGTCTGGGTCGGTAACGATGACGACACGCCTATGAAGGGCGTCACCGGTGGCGCGCTCCCGGCGCGCATTTGGCGGGATTTCATGCAAGCGGCAATGGCCCAACCTGAACCTCAGATTGATCCAGATACAGGGCTGATGACAAGCCAAGAAGGGCCAGCAGCGTCCTGCAATATTAGGGCTTGCGCGCGGAGCTATCGATCGTTTCGAGCGTCCGACTGCACCTACCAGCCTTATCGGGGAGAGCGCCGGCTGTGTGAGCGGTAGCTGTTCGCGATACGATCATATTTTCAGACGAATTATGATTTTTGCTCGATTGGCAGTCTGTCGGGGGCCTCGAGGGAACATCTGCCGTCTGAAGTGGTTCTCCTTATCACTCAACGGAGATAGCTATGAACATCATCGGACAACAGGTGCTTTCCGACCCAGGGGGCGTGATGACTGTTGAATGGGTCGCAGAAGGTGGCAACGTGATCTCGGTTCGGCTGCAGGACAGCGAACACGATCTGGACGTTGATAGTGCCGTCGCAAAAGCTAAGGCGCTCATGGTCCAGGTGGCCACGTTTGAGAAGGTCGCCACCGAGGTGGAGCCAGAGACAGATCCCCAGGTATCGCCCGCTGTAGAATCATTGCGCAGCGCGCGCACCGCCAAGGACACGGGCACATTGGAGGAACAGCTTGACGAAGGTCTGAAGGCGTCTTTTCCAGCAAGTGATCCGCCCGCCGCCACCGTTAGCACGATTCCCACGGGAAGAACTGATCATCCTGACGCCAAATCATGATCACAAACGGTGACGTGGGCAATCGTTCATCCACCGGAGGATGCGCGGAACGGGAATTTCGTCATTTGCAACGAAAGTGCAGATCGCCGCACTACCGCGCAGGGGTTGGGCATGCCGAATAGCGATGACACTAATTTGGAAGTTGATCTTGTCCCCAGAAAGGGAAGCCCAAGTCCGCGCCTCGATGAAGGAGAGTTCAAAAAGCGCTTTCTGCAACAGTTTCAGGATAGTTCCTATGGCGAGTTGGATGTCGAACTTGAACGGATTGCCGAAGCAGCCTGGGATGCCTATGCCCATCAGCGGAAAAGTCCAAGGGTACGAAAAGCTGGACAAGGGTTTGCCGACCCCAACTACGATCTCGCTGTGGACTGGCTCGATGCACGAGACTCGATCGCGAAAGCACAAATGAGGCATGAAGACGACAATGGGCCTTTCCGCATCCTGCTGATCAACGGCTCTTCGCGAAGCGAGCACTCCTGTCCTGGTGAAGTTTCAAAAAGTTTCCGCATGATCGAAATAGCAAAAGCGGTGTTTGACGATGCTTCCGAATTCGCGGTGGATGTGCTCGATCTTAGCCGAGTGGCATCTGAATATGGCCGCCACATCCATCCCTGCAAAGCGTGTTTTTCAACGTCAGCCGCACTCTGTCATTGGCCCTGCTCGTGTTACCCCAATTACTCACTTGGGCAGACCCAGGACTGGATGAACGAGATTTATCCTTTGTGGGTGCAGGCACACGGGATCATGATCATCACGCCGGTTCATTGGTATCAGGCGACATCAGCGCTCAAAGCAATGATTGACCGCCTAGTTTGCGCAGATGGCGGCAACCCCGATCCAACAAGCACACACGGAAAACACCCGGAGGAAGCCAAGCGGTTGGAAATGGCGGGCTGGCACTATCCGCGCCATCTTGCCGGTCGGCTTTTTTCCGTCGTTGTTCACGGCGACACCGAAGGGGTTGAAAACCTTCGTCGCAGTCTTTGTGACTGGCTAAAGTCGATGGATCTGGTGTCCGCCGGCACGCCCGCAGAAGTGGACAGATACATTGGCTACTGGCAGCCTTACGCCACCAGCCATGACGCCTATGACAAAGATGAAAACTTTCAGGAGGAAATGCGAAACGCTGCGCTCACACTGCGGGATGCAGTGACGGCTCAACGTTTAGGAAAGCAGGTCGCAGCTGGATCTCAATTGGACAGGCCTCGACAGAAGTGAGTCGGGACCGCGAAACTCGACTAGCCCGGTCCGCTACGGCCATTCGCGGCTAAAGCAATACTATGCGCGATGTCACTCCTATTGCTGCCGGGGAAGCGTTAAGAAGGTTCCGCGACCTTGCCCCCGTCGATATCAACGTGTTTGTTGGGCTGTAGCGCGGCTCGGGAGTGCCGACAGGACGTCTCTTGGTGTTTTTGAAAGCCTCGGCTGGTTTGGCGAGCGCTTCCACCCGAACCTTCGTGCCGATGCCCTTCTGTTTCCAAACTGGTCGCGCTTGAGCCGGCATATGTTCAGCGCCAACCACCACACTCGACATGCAAGACTTCGAAGGAATACGTTCAGCAGCCATGGTCTATGACCAGCAACGCATCACGGACCGATATCGACGCATCGATGACGCCACGATTTTTGGTATGAAGTCGGTCCAAGGCAGCCCTCGGCCCTATTCCTCCCTGACGCGTCAGGAATAGCTTCAGCTTACGGGTGTGGTTGGCGCCCCATCGCTCGCCCCATGCCTCCCGTCCCGCTTATGTTCTTCTTGTCGGGCACGTCGGGGAACGCTGGCGGACCAGCTGCGTTTTGTCGCTGCGAAGGGAGATTGGGAATGGGAAATCACGCTGTCACGCATCGTCATCTTCAAGTTGGCAACTTCCAACTTTTTGTCCGTGAAGCTGGGTCATCGAATGTGCCGGTGCTTTTACTGCCCCATGGCTATCCATGCTCATCGTTCGAGTTTCGTCGACTGATGCCGGCGCTTGCCGACAAGTGGCGCACGATCAGTTTCGATCTGCCCGGGTTCGGCTACAGCGACACGCCTGCCCTGTCCGATTTCGGCTACGACTTCACCGCTTATGCGGACGTTCTTGGCGATGTGGTGAACACGCTTGGGCTGGACCGTTATGCGATCTGGCTTCACGATTATGGGACCTGGATAGGGCTTAAGCATGCGATGATCCATCCCGATAGGATAACAGGCCTCATCATTCAGAACGGCGACATCTACGAGGATGTCATGGGCCCCAAGTATGCGGCGCTGAAATCCTGGTGGGCGGATCGCACGACCGAGACGCACCGGGTGTTGGAAGACGCGGTATCGGAAGCAGGCTTTCGCGCGGAATTTGTGGGTGAAGTGTCGGCCGAGGTTGCCGCACGAGTTCCACCGGATTTGTGGAAACTGCACTGGCCCTTGATGAATACGCCCGAAAGGCGAAGGATTTCAGTCCGGCTGATGGAAATCTGGGAAGAGAATTTTACCTGGTTTCCCCGCTATCAAGCCTATTTGCGGCAGAACCAGCCTTCGACTTTGATCGTATGGGGACCAGAAGACGGCTACATGCCGGCCCAGTCTGCCCGAGCCTATTTGCGTGATCTGCCGAATGCGCAGCTGCATCTGATCGCTGGTGCCGGTCACTGGCTGCTGGAAACCCACTTCGATGAAGCACGAGTGCTTGTGCGCGAATTTCTTTCTCGGCTGTCCGCATGACTTCGGGGCAAGTTGCCGCACTTGAGCCTGCCGCACGCTTCGGGTTTTCACAGCCCGGTAGGATGATTGCGGCGATCGACTACTTGGGTATCCGGTCGATCACGCCTGCGTGCGCCTTACAAACTGGAATGTGGAGGAATTGGTAGCCATCATCATTCGATCAACCGGGCGAAGATCTCGCTGATGCCGGGGATTGTATTCAACAGCTTCACATTGCATTGGCTTTGGTAATCGCCAGGATCGTTACCAACTCCCCGCCTGAATGGCGATCGACGATGATTAATCGGGCGAAAGTCCGTCAAGGCGGGGCGAACAAGCAGCGAACATCCACAGGACATACCATGTATATCTGGTCTGGATTAGCTTCCCCGGAGTAGGAATGAGTTGAGGCCCTGTTCGGCCTAGACGGCCGGGGCGAAATAACACTGGCACTTTCGTCATCATCGTTAAAGTACACCCGTGGTCAAAAATTCAAAGCGATGCCGTGATTCATTCTGCGCTCATAAGCAATGCCGATAACGAGGAATCCGTTCATTGCCAGCGGAGCCAGGCCAGCATCAGGTAAGTCCCGCCGCGCCAAAATTCCGCTCGAGATACTCGACGCCAAATTCGACAATGTCCTTGGCATCGAACAGGTAGCTGTGCGCACGCGCCACCGGGCCTTCGCGATGCCGACCCAAGAGCACGTACGCATTTGCAATCGTTTCGACGGCATCGGGCTCTCCATCGATCGCAAAGCAACTCAGGATGCCGTTCGAATCGAAGTCTTCCGTATGCGCCCAGATGGTTTGGCCTTGCGGGTCGAGAAGCGGCATCTCATAGGTCACGCGGCGCTTTCCAGGAATTTCGGCTATTGCCTCGGCATAGTGTAGGACAGTGACGGCATCCAGGGGAGCACCGAGCAACAGCACCTTTCCGCCCCGCTTGACAAAACGCTCCAAGGGAGACCCTTGACCGAATGCCCGTCCGAGAACATGCGGCTCTATCATCTCTCTTGCAAGCGATCCCACCGCGACCATGGATGCATCCGGGTGCGCACTGCGCAGAGCATCCGGCGTATCGACGAGGTACTGGTTAAGGACGCCAAAGCCGCGGTATGTTCCCGCCGTCTCGGGGTGGAACGGTGGCCAATTCCGGCGTCGCTCCTCGCTCAATTGGGCGCCGTTCAGAGTCTCGTCATAGGGTGATCGATCCCATGAGGCATAGCCCATCAAAGTGCCGTTCGGCCCGACGGCCTTAAGGATCGATGCCACAATGGCAGGCGGGCCACCCTCCACGGCGCCGATAGCCTTCAGTGATGCGTGCACCATGAGTAGATCGCCAGATTGAACGCCCAGCGCTCGAAGGTTGCCGGTGATTGTCGCTTTGTCGTTCATCTATCGGCTCACCCCTCACGCGTTCACCGACTGCCACCCAGCATCGCGATCTGGATGATTTTCAAGCCAATGGGCCTCGCGCATTGAGAATTCAGCACCGAGAGGAAAAGCAGATGGCGCAGAACCATCAGCGACCCGATTCAACGCTTTCCGCTCCTGAACTCGAAAATGCTGTGCGAGGCGATCACCCAGGCGCAGCGAGAAGATTAAACAAATAGACAATATCAGAACTCGCCGATAGTGCGATTGAACACCCGAAGCTGGCCCGACCAACGGTCGGACCAGCAGGGCTGAGCGTCATTCAAGGACTTCGACCACGGCGCGGGTCTTCGGATTGACGAGTACGCGCTTGTTGTTGAGGATGACGTAGCTGTATTCGGGCTGATCGGGGATCGTATGGATCTCGACCGTCTCAGGCAGTGCCGTGCCAACAGCGAGGTCACCTTCAAACGTGAGTGACGGGGTCTTCTGCTCAAGTACGTAGGTCCTGACCTCTCCAGGGACGGTCACCACGGTTGTCTGTGCACCAGTGACCGAGCACAGCGCCAGAAATAGGGAAACAGTGGGAACAACCAATCTTCTCATATTTTCCTCCTATGGATTTCGGTCCGCGCTTAAAACTGCGCCGCTGATACAATGTTCCGCGCTGGCCTTACCGGCAGCCATGACTGCGGCGAGTTACATGAACCTCCGGCAAACCATAGCAAGCGCCGGCGATCACCTCGGCTTTGCGCGGTCGATGAGGCGAATACTTCCTTCGCCCCGATGGCGTGTAGGCCCTGGGCGATATCTAGCCGGTCAACTAGGAACCGAATGACCAGCACCAGGCAGAGAAATTCATGGGGTGGCATCGTCCCATCGACGAGATGCTCGTGCAATGCGCGCGAGACGCACCCACAGACCGCCCGTAAAGCGCGAGCGGAACGTGGACCTCATATCTCGCCAAATAAACCCGCTGCCCGACCTCGGCGATACCCTCCCGGCCCCTTCAGCAAGGTGCCTTTTCTTTATGCGCTGCTGCGTCCTCTACCAGAAGCAGTCCGCCGCCATAATAATCTCAACTTTTGCTCACTTGGAGCCAATTAGAGATTTCGCTATCTTTTCTCCCCGGTGAAAGCGATAGCTCATAGAGGGAGGTCTATATGGCTATTCAGTTTGACCAGTCAGGCTTTGAACTCGCACCCCAGCAGATCGGCACCCTGCAAAGGATATTTGATCGAATTTGCTTCGAAGCGAGAATCCCCCGCCAAGACATTCGCGCGGGCCGCCTCGCAAAATTCTTGATGGATGAATTCAGGTTCGGCAATACTGATGAAGTGGCATTGACCGAATGCGGCCGCTGGTTCTGCAGGCGGATTGCCCCCACACCTCGTATTCAGAGCGAACAGCCACCAACCTGGATGCAGCACTAAGCTCTGTCGTTTCATGAAACGCTTCCGTGCAGGGGCTGGAACTAATCCAGATACAAAGCTTTGTGTTAAATACTCTCGAATACGCCATAATCTCCAAAGGTCTCGGTGACAACAAAAGCCGCTGAGACCTTCTTCGAGAAAGTGCGATCTCCACGCGCAATCCCACAGCGAGGGCCCTGATTACGGCAGCGTCGCCTACCCCCAGGGGCCGGCTGGGATTGAGGCTAAGAGTAAAAACGATAGGACTTCGCACTGAGGTGATAATGCCTGACGACTTCGAGAATTTAGTCGGCGTCTTCATGGAAACAGTTCGGGAAAGGCACCTCCCCCTTGGCAGTGAAGGACCGAGGCGATTGCGGCGGGCCTGATCAATCCGAGGCGCCTAACGAGATGGCCGGTAACTTTGGTTCTGCCGGTTCCAGAACTGACAGCTAACGTCGACCGCCTTCAATGCTGTTCAAGACCTCTCTCGCCATCGGATTGCCGGACTCCTGGCTGTCTGGGGACCCGGGTCCTTGCAAGCGATGTTCTCCGTGCTGCCCTTGCGAGTGGAAGATGCGAAGCAAGACCCGCCCCGTTGATGCGTCGTGTTATGGCGGAACTATTCTTTCCGGTTTCGGTTGGAGCGTGAGGTTTAAAAAAGCTGCTGATCGGCGGTGGACTTCGAAACGATTGTCCGGAGGCTTTGATGATCCAACTACCTGCGTATCGCCGGCAGTAGGACGCGTCCGCCCGACGAGCTCTGGCGTAGCCCTGTCACTGTCCTGGCATCGTAATGTCCACCCCATCATATCGGAGGCGAGATAAAATGAACCGCTGGAACAAGGACGGCCAAGGCAACATAAGGGTATCTCCTATTATTGGCTGGAAGACCGCGACGCTTATAAACCAGAACTCTGATGTTTTCCTTCGCCTCGAATTCGGCGTCGATCACGATCTGGAACAAGTTTCAGCTTTGCAGTTTGGACTTACCGCCCTCCAAGCCAAAGCGCTCGGAGAGCAACTCGCCTCCCACGGGGACAAGTTGGCTGGGATAGTCAAGGTGGTCAAATAATGAGCAACCCAACGCACTCCGCTTTCAATCGGAATAATTAACAGCCCCGCTTGGAAGAGGCCAGCGCGACACCACTTTGCAATTCACAGCCCGGCGGATTTTGATGTTGTTTACGTCCGAGGAGATCGCCTGCGCTATCTCAGCCTCCATTTCAAAACGCGTCGGGCCGACGTTACCGATTACCGCAGGCAATCCGTGAATAGGGCACTTGGGAGGCTTTCTCGAAGGTTTCGCTGAAACAGCGGCTCAAGCATTTGAGGCGAGTTGTCAGCAGCTTGTCGTCTCTGGGGGAGCCTTAACGAAAGAGCCCTGGTCCAGAAACCAGGGCTTCTCCGATGACTTCGAATCTTACCTGCAAATATTCAGCAATCGGCGCCGCAATATGCCTAGTTTGTTAGCAAATTCGTCAAGACCAGGTGGTGCCCCGCAGTGCCAAGTCTATGGGTATGGAGGAGAAAATCAATTAATTCTTATGGGTTATTTCGTGATCAACGTCACAACAACAACAACGGTCCAACACCGTTTGGCCGGCGGTCGATGGAGCAACGAGGCGTTCAATCGGCGAACAGCTTGAGCTAGGTGATTTCGCGACAGGCTAATACCATGTCAAAGGACCACAATCTTCCCGGTTGCGTGCTGTCCCGCCGTAAGCAAATCGGTGTTTTCGGTTGTCGTTTGTTGAGGTCGCGCTTTCCAGAACCACGATACCCGAATAGAGAACCGGACTGCCTTTGTCGCGGAGGCATCTACCGAAGGCAATGACTGAAACATAGCGGCCACCGTGCGTTTGACGCGATCGGCGGATGCTGCGCTCGCCCTCCAACCACTGTTTCGGTGGTCGAAAGCAGCATCGGCACCTTGAAATACAAGGAAGGGGCTCCGAGTAAGGAGACGGTGGACAAAGTCTACGATTATGTCGACCTGATGCACGGCGTCGAAGCCTTCGTGAATGCCTACCAAGGCGCTTCGGTGGCGGCCATCTTCAAGGGCTTCGAGGATGCGGGCGTGCCGGACAACACGGCTGTCATCTGGTCAGATCTGATGGACGCAAAGTCCCTATTCCTGGCGGCAAATGCCGACACGGTCTATTTCTGGGTAAACCTGAACGTTGCTGACGGACCGCTCGTGATCGAGACGCCGCCAATGTCTCTGGGCGTAATCGACGACATCTGGTTCCGATGGGTCACCGAGGAAAAGGCGGTCGATTCCTGCTGGTGCCTCCCGGCTACAAAGGGGACCTGCCCGAAAGTGGATACTTCGTGCACAAGCTGGCGACCACTCGCGCGACAGCGTTGGGCCGCTCGTTCCTTGAGAACAACGACCCCAAACCTACGGTGGAATTGATCAGGAAGACGTTGAAGGTCTACCCATATGTGCCGGGGGGATTCGGCACCAGCATCGCCTCCGCGCTCGACGGCAAAGCCACGTTGCAGCGCACGCCTGACCACAAATTGGATTGGTCGTTCCTGAAACCCCAAGAGCCTGTCAAGTTCACAGAGGGCACCGGCAAGGCGATGAATACGATCCCGCCCAACGACTTCAGCTATTTCGAGATGATCAATGACCTGGTGCAAAAGGAACCGGCAGAGGCGCTCGATCCAGAGATTATGGGGTAGCTGGCCGCAATTGGCATCATCAAGGGAAAGCCCTTCGAGCCCGACGCCCGGATGAAGAAGCGACCGGCCCACGTAGAGGGTGCGGAATATATTCGCGCACACTAATGGAACTTTTAGCATCAGGTCCGATTCTACAATTATTCACGGAAGGAGCGAATTAGTGGCCCGACCCCAGACTGCAGCAATGCATCGACAAGTGCCTCCGCTGCAATTCCGGCTGTCCCTCGACCCGATGCACAGCGGACTGCGCGCGCCTGAGCGATATGAGCGTTTGTGTCGAGACTTGCGGCAGATGCACGGGAGGCTGTCGCCATTGGACGGATGGTTATTGATGTAAGGACGGCTGTCAAAGGCTTGCGATGCCTGGCCATTACGATGGTCTGCGTCAGCTGTGCTACCTGTACATCCACGCAAGTGCCGCACAAGAACCGCAGCAGTGGATATACCTCCCAAAGCCTACATGGAGTGAAGACGAGCGCGCGGGGCTACGGCAAGAATATTCGCAAGGGTAGTGGCCGCTATATAATCGGCAAACCCTACGTGGTGAAAGGCAAGCGCTATTATCCGAAGGAAGACCCTAACTACAACAGGAAGGGAACCGCTTCTTGGTACGGCTCCGCGTTTCGCGGGCAGCAGACCGCAAATGGCGAAATTTTCGATCCGAATCACCTTTCCGCCGCGCATCCGACCCTTCCCTTGCCCAGCTATGTGCGGGTGACTAATCTTGAAAATGGTTCTTCGGTGATCGTGCGCGTCAATGATCGCGGTCCGTTTCATCGGGGTCGCATCATCGACGTTTCCAGCAAGGCAGCCGAACTGCTGGACCTGAAGCCCCGTGGCACGGGCGCCGTTCGGGTGCAGTACGTGGGCCGCGCCCGCCTGGGGGGACAGGATATGCCCTATCTCATGGCCTCCTTTGTGAAGAAAGGTGATCGCTTCCCGGCCGTCAATCCGGAGCCTCAGATTGCAACCGGCGTTCTGGTGGCCTCGAAGCAGGCGAAGCACGACCATTCACGGAGCGACGGTCAGCCTCTCAGGTCGAAACCGACGAACTTTGCCGGCAATCGACAAAGCGCCTCTTACCTGGCGGGTACCAATACCGCGGCCGCATTCCAGACAGTCGAGCAGCCTTTGATGTTGCCTGAGATGGGCGAGGTTATATTCGAACGGCCGTCCGAATACGCCTGGGCCAACGGCCTGGGCGGCGATGCAGATGTCAAATACTGCTTAGACGAGGACATTGATGATGGTGCGCGCGACATGTGCGAGATTCAAGTTGTCCCCATGCCGGGTGCTGCCGATCGCGATAAGCGTCTGACCGGTGTGATCTCCATAAGGCGACGCCGCTCTTGCGGAAGCGTTTCCGGTTAACGAGCCGATGTTTTTCGATTGGGCGGATGAAGCCGAGATTGATCTGGTCATTCTCCAGCCATTGCATGATGTCGTTGGTCGAGCTGATCATGATATGCAGCTCGATATCGGGGTATTTGCGGCCGATGCGCGCCAGGAACGCCGGCGGCACGTCAATGGTTGCGGGATAGACAATTCCGATCCCGATCTTGCCCATCGAATTGCCGGCAACCGAACGCAACACCTTGGGCGACAGATCGACATCGCCCAAGATCCTCACAAACTGACCATAGTAGATCTGCCTGTCCTGGTTAGTTCGGCTTTCGCGTCGATCGCTCCAACAGGCGCTCAGTTCCTTTTCCGGCGACTGAATCTGACAGCTCAAGCCCGGCCGGGCGATATGCACCCGGGCTGTCGCGCGACCAAAATAAAGCTCCTCGGTAACCGCCACGAAATAGCTCAGCTGGCGAAGTCCCATAGTGTGTTGTGCATGGGGCAGCCGCGCTCTTCCCTTCCACCAACTTCTGGAACTTTCCGCTCCGTCGCCAGTTCTCCATCACATCAAGAAAGGAAAAAAGACGTGGCGACGGATGACCTCACTGCCGGCTTCACCGGCACTCCAAGGTGTGCGTAAAGCCACCAAAACAGCCACAGTCGTTCAAGCGCGAAACAAATGCAACGGGTGCTGCGGCCGCGGAACGATCGTCAGTCGGGACGAGGCTACTGGTGGTAACCTGCGTTCGTCTCGGTGCTCTGCAATTGCTGACTATGCGATCTGGGACAGGAGCGGTGCGGACCGACGAATTTTTGAAGATTGCCCTCAGAGGAAGCGCTCATGACCCACGAACCATTAGGAGTTTCTGCACCGTCCGCGACTGCGAAACATATTGAGTGGCCGAAAGTCGCGGCGCAGGAGGAGTGGGAAAAGGCCCGAGACGCGCTTCTTTCAAAAGAGAAGGCGCTCATGAAGCAAAACGACGCGCTAGCGGCAGAGCGGCGCCGGCTGCCGATGGTGGAAGTGCCTACCGACTACACGTTTCTAACGGCCGACGGCGAAACGAACCTGATCGGTCTTTTCGCGGGCCGTCGCCAACTCATCGTCTACCGCTTCTTCTATGCTCCCGATGTGGAGAACTGGCCGGACGGCGCCTGCTCGGGATGCTCCATGTTTGCAGACAGTGTCACGCATCACGAGCACTTAGCCGCGCGGGACGTTACCTTCGTCTTCGCGTCGACCGCGCCTAAGGACAGCATCGCTGCATACAAGAAGCGGATGGGCTGGTCGACGCCTTGGGTGACATTGCCGGATGATCGGTTCTCGAAAGATTTCGATGTCGAGGAAACGTTCGGCATCAACGTGTTCGTTCGTGACGGTGACCGGGCGTATCGCACCTACTTCATGAATGGCCGCGGCGTAGAGGCAGTCGGTCCGATCTTTACGCTTCTGGACCTCACGCCTCTCGGCAGACAGGAAACTTGGCAGGACGTGCCATCCGGCCGCCCACAGGCAGAGCCATACAAGTGGTGGCGCTTGCACGATCATTACGGCCCTGCGAGCAAGGCCTGATATCTCCAGCGGGCGTCCTGCCTAATGCCGCCTTGCGCATTCTGACGATCGTGAAGATATGCCCGCCGATGCCTCCCCACAGCGTCGCGCCGGCAAGGCGTGGTGCTCAAGCCTGCGTATGCAGGTCCTGGCTAGTCGATATTTCTGCGAACGCACCCAATCCTGTCACTCAGGGAATGAAACCTCGTTGAGACGGGTCCCAAAAAGCAGCATGTAAGGAAAACCGGACGGCTCACCCCGGGGGGCAGGCACGATGAAAGGGTGAGATACCGTCCGGCTCACTCACAACTCCCAAAACTTCTTTCGAATACAAATGTTCCATCGTGTTCCCTGCCCTTCGGATCAAGGAAGACGCTCACGACAGAAATCCCCGCCAGAAGGTTGGCTCGTTCCCCACGTTGGGCGGGTGTACCCGCGAGATGACGTTGCCCACCTCGTCGGCGACAGTTTTTCGGGGCGTCCCGTCTGGTCGAAAGTCACCGCGACCGTGCTGCCCATGGGCGTATCACGTGCGCCGATGAAGCCTGTGAGAATGTCCTTTGGCCGGTCGGCTGGTTGACCGTTGCGAACTGCGTGAAGATTACTTTGTAACCGCGGTGCACGCTGTCCTTCTGCCCGCCGGAGAATTATGATTTCGAATGGAATTTGTTGAAGCCTTCCAACGACTCGGCGTGGCGCTTGCAATCGGGCTCCTAGTGGGGTGCGAGCGAGGCTGGCAGGACCGTGATTTGCCATCCGGCGGCAGAACCGCGGGCATCCGGACGTTCGGACTTTCTGGTTTCCTCGGCGGACTTGCCGGCTATCTCCAGCTACGATCGGGTCCTATCATGCCTGCGGTGCTGCTCTTGCTCTTCGGCACTGCTTTCGTCATTTTCAAGCGGCGCGAGGCGGAGGAAGAAGAGGATTTCGGCGCAACGACAGTCATCGCGAGTTTCGTTGTCGTCGCGCTTGGCGCGGTTGCGGTCGTGGGCGACATACGGCTAGCCGCCGCCGGTGGGGTTGCAACCACGGCACTGCTTGCGGCCAAGCGCAGCCTGCATGGCTTTCTCCGGCAATTGACCTGGCTGGAGGTTCGAGCAGCCCTCGTTCTTCTTGCCATGAGCTTGGTTGCTCTCCCGCTGTTGCCGAACGAGCCCATCGATCCGTGGCAGGCGCTAAACCCATTCGCGCTGTGGCTGCTGACGATCACGATCGCCGCCATCTCCTTTGCCGGCTATGTCGCAATCCGCGTTGCCGGGCCCAGTCGCGGAATACTGTTTGCTGGTGCCGCCGGTGGACTGGTCTCCTCCACAGCGCTGACACTCTCCTTTGCTCGCTTCGCAGCTGACGCACCGGAGAGTGCTCGGCGACTGGCTTGCGGCGCGGTGATTGCCGGCGCCCTGTCGCTGGTCCGTGTCGTCATTATCGGTGCCGTCATAGCGCCTGTTCTCCTGGTACCTCTCGGGATCGTATTAGCGCCGGCCGTGTTCGTGCTACTGGCTGCAAGTGGTTTGATTCTGTGGCGAAGCGGCGGTAAGCGTGAAGCGCCGGATCTTCACCTGAAAAACCCATTCGAACTCGGGGAGGTACTGCGTTTCGGCGCCCTGCTCGGCGGCGTTACTGTGGCGTCAAAGTTTCTGGTCGAGAGAATCGGCCAGGTCATGCTTTTTGTTGTCGCCGCCGTCTCGGGCCTGATGGATCTCGATGCGATCACGCTTTCGACTGCACGGCTTACGCCAACGTCGGTCGATCTCACAACTGCCGTCGCGGCGATCCTGATCGCGGTGATGATCAATTTGCTGACGAAAGTGGTGCTGGCCTTTTCAGCCGGCGGCAAAGGACCCTACGCGCTCACGCTCGCTTTGGCGACGTTTGCTGCAATCGCCGCAGGTTTGTCCGCCTATTTCCTGCTTGGTACCAACTTTCCCAATTATCGGTAAGCAGCAACGATCCAGCAGTTCGAAAATCGGTGAGAGTAGCTTCGCCAGCCGTGCGATTGGCCGCAGTACAGGCGCGCAGCCGAAGTCAATCACCGCCGCCGCAAGATTTCTTTTGCAGTGGTCGGACGCGGCTGAACAAAACGGTGCTCTGGCGGTTATATTAGTGCACGCACAAAAACGATCCAGATGATGATCCGTCGGGATCGTGTGCAAGGATGACCTTCGCCACGGAGGTCATCCTTTTCTGCATTCGGGCGTAGGGACCCAAGTCCGTCCCACGCCCGAAATGGTCTGTTCGCCAATCAGCGATTGGCAAGCAGGTCGTTGACGGAACTCTGCGCTCTGCCAAGGGCTTCGTCGACGGTTTTGTCGCCGTTCACGGCCGCACCCACCTCTTCGCCGATGATGTCCTGGATGGCGAACTGACGCTGGACGGCGCCGGGCAGCGAGCGGCCAGTATCGGCGGCGATGCTTTCACGATGCGGCAGCGAGTTGAATTCTGACATGTCGAAGACGGCCTTGACCGCCGGAAGGTGACCGGTGCGAGCCCACTGGAAGTCGTTCTCGGCGAGAAACTTGAAGAGCTTGTCGATCGCTCGACGCCTCGCGCGTTCCCCAGATGGAAATTACATTCTCCAGGACTTGGGTGATGTCGTTGGTCGAAGCCAGGGACATGCAGCTCGATATTGAGATGGTTGCTGTGCGGTGGACAACTTAATCGAGCGGTGCCTCATCAATTCGCCAATGCTACCGCAACCCCAGCACTTGAGCAGGCATTACTCCCGGAAATTCGCGATTGCACCGCGCCAAATGCGGCGCATAATTATCTGCGCTGGGACAGCATGACATGTCCTCCTTACCGGTGGGGAGTTATGTGTGATGAACAAAACCGTTGGATCTCGCCAAGAGATAATAGCGCCTGAAGACTTTAGGAAAATCGAAGGTGTGTTTCGCGAATTGGTGCGTCGAAAGCGGGTTGCACTGGAAAGTGAAGAGGCTGATGCGCTCGCCGCCCGCCTTATAGGGCTGTACCAAAGCGGCATCCAAGACGCGGAGGCCCTCAGGCACCTTATGAGCTGTTAGCGGTCGTCGCCGCTCCAAAACAAGCGGGCACTGCGTAGGCCGCAACGGCTCAAGATTTCGAACCGGCCGAGCAATGAGGGCAGGATCGATAGCTCGTCTTTGATCCTGTCTGGGTCTTGGAAAGGTCCAATCTATTCAAGCCGCGAAGCTGCTTTCGACAACTCTTCATGGCCCTTGCGAGGAAAGTTCTGCTACCTTGCTAGGGCGCGACCGACTGACCACGGCATCAGTGAACAGTAGGGTAGTTTGTTGTCACTCTCGTGTCCCATTGACGAATATCAATTCGTTGTTTTCGCACTTGAAAAGCACTTAGCGGAAGATAGATGGTCGAACACGAGGCGCTGCAGGAGGGGGCCAACCATGGGACAGTTGACGACCATCGAACGGGGGCTGGCATCCGCCTTATTAATTTTGCTCGCGATTATCGGGATCGCGATGGGAGTGGCTGGTCGAACCGACCCCCTGGGCGTTCATGGCGCAATAATCTTCTTCTACAGTGTTGCGCTCATATTCATCATCATTTCGCGTGCATTTGAGGGCGTGCCCGATCCGACCCGGATCGAGCGATACTATGATGATCCGATCAAGGCCGGTGTCGCATTCACCCTCGCCTGGGCGATCTTTGGGATGTTCATCGGAGTTTGGGCGGCCGCACAGCTAGCTTGGCCTAGCCTTAACTTCGATACGGCATGGACAAGTTTCGGCCGCATCCGTCCAGCGCATACGACGGGCGTCATTTTTGGATTTGGTGGCAATGCCCTGATCGCAACTTCATTCCACGTCGTCCAGAGAACGTCCCGCGCAAGGTTGGCAGACCAGCTCAGTCCGTGGTTCGTGCTGATGGGCTATAATCTATTCTGCATATTGGCAGTCACCGGGTATTTCATGGGGATCACCCAATCGAAAGAATATGCCGAGGCGGAATGGTATGCTGATCTCTGGCTGGTAATTGTCTGGGTGACCTACTTCATCCTTTACATCAGGACTTTGGCGCGCCGCCGTGAACCTCACATCTATGTCGCCAACTGGTACTATATGGCTTTCATCCTGGTGGTCGCCATCTTGCACATCGTCAACAACCTGACGGTACCTGTCTCACTCGGCCATGCAAAAAGCTATACAATATGGGCAGGCGTCCAGGATTCTATGGTGCAATGGTGGTATGGGCACAACGCCGTTGCATTCTTTTTGACCGCCGGCTTTCTGGCAATGCTTTATTACTATTTGCCAAAACGAGCCGAACGACCTATTTTTTCGTATCGCCTGTCGATACTAAGCTTCTGGGGTATCACGTTCTTTTATATGTGGGCCGGGTCCCATCACTTACACTACACGGCACTGCCCCATTGGGTACAAAATCTTGGCATGACATTTTCGGTCATGTTGCTCGTTCCATCATGGGCCTCAGCGGGGAACGCGCTGCTCACGCTCAACGGCGCGTGGCATAAGGTGCGGGATGACGCCACACTTCGTTTCATGATGACCGCCGCCTTTTTCTATGGGTTGTCCACCTTCGAAGGCTCGTTTCTCGCCATACGCCCGGTGAACTCCCTTTCCCATTATACGGATTGGACCGTCGGGCACGTGCATGCGGGTGCACTCGGATGGGTAGCGCTGATCACCTACGGATCACTGTACACGCTGGTGCCCGCCATCTGGAAACGGGAACGCATGTATTCAGCCACGCTGGTCGAAGTCCACTTCTGGCTCGCCCTTGCAGGCACGCTGATCTATGTGTTTGCCATGTGGAACTCGGGCATCATCCAGGGTCTGATGTGGCGCACCTATAGTGAGGACAACAATCTTACCTACTCGTTCGTCGATTCGCTTGTTGCAATGTATCCCTATTATATCGCCCGCGCCTTCGGGGGGTTCCTCCTCCTGTTGGGCGCGATCGTTGCGACCTACAATATCTGGATGACCGTTCGGGAAGCCCCTGTCGGTGGTTACGCAGGAGATGCGCCGCCCATCACGTCAATCCCACAGAACACGGCAACAGGCCCAGCGGAGTAAAGCGATGCCAGAACTGTTTCATCGCAAGCTCGAACGGACTGCAATCGGATTTGTACTGGCAATCATCGCTGCGGCAAGTGTAGGAGGCATCGTGGAGATTGCCCCCTTGTTCACGATCGACGAGACGGTCGAAACCGTCGACGATATGCGGCTTTATACGCCGCTCGAGTTAGCAGGCCGCAATATCTATGTCCGGGAAGGTTGCTACGCCTGTCACAGCCAGATGATCCGCACGCTACGCGATGAGGTTGAACGGTACGGCCCCTACTCGCTTGCAGTCGAGTCGAAATACGATCATCCAATGTTATGGGGATCTAAACGCACGGGACCCGATCTTGCCCGCATCGGTGGGAAGTATTCAGACTTCTGGCACGTCGCTCATCTAAGCAATCCTCGTGACGTTGTGCCGGAGTCGAACATGCCGGCATATGCTTGGCTTGCGAGGACGCCATTGCGGATGAACGACCTTGCCGAGCACCTCCAAGCTCAGCGAGTGGTTGGCGTGCCCTACACAGACGCTATGATTGCCAATGCCTCGTCTGACGCCTACGGCCAGGCAGTGCCCGACAGCACGCAATCCTCAGGCGTCTCCGAGCGATACGGGGAGAAAACGACAGTCACTGCCTTCGATGGCGTTGCCACGAACGTGACCGAGATGGATGCGCTCGTGGCCTACCTCCAAGTGCTTGGCCGTCTGACCGAAGCCGCCTATGCCAACACGGCAGCGACGGAACAAGCACCCGATCCCAACGATTGAACCCGGGGAGAGTCGAAATGTTTACGCACGAAACTCTGGTTGAAGCAGCCAAGAGTTGGGGCTTATTCTACCTCATCGGCTTCTCGATTTGCGTGCTTGTTTACACTTTCTGGCCGTCTAACAAGGCTCGGTTCGACCGGGCAAAACACAACATTCTCGATGAGGACGATGTGCCATGGAAGTAGACGAAATCGATCCCGTTAGCGGCCGCAAAACAACCGGGCACGAATGGAACGGCATAAAAGAACTGGACACTCCGGTACCGCGAGGGGTCCTTCTTTTCCTCATCATCACGCATATTTTCGCGCTTGTATGGTGGGTGCTGCTTCCTACATGGCCGCTTGGTTCGACCTACACCAAGGGGCTGCTGGGTATCGACCAGCGCAAAACCGTCGAAGAGAAATTGGCAAGTGCCACATCAGCCCGGGCCGCCCTGACGACACAACTTGAAACCCTATCTTTCGACGAAATCAGAGCCAACGAACGTTTGATGGCCACCGTCAGATCGATGGGGCACCAATTGTTCGGAGATAACTGTGCTGCCTGTCATGGCGTCGATGGGCGGGGTAGGAATAACTACCCAGACCTCACGGATGACGATTGGCTGTGGGGCGGCAGTCCGGAAAACATTGCTCAGACGCTCAAAGTCGGGATCAACACCCAGCATGAGGAGAGCCGGGTGGCGCAGATGCCCGCCTTTGGCCGTGACGAAATGCTGGATCGCAATCAGGTCAGGGATGTCGCATTGTATGTTCGCTCCCTCACTATTCCCGCCGCCTCCACTGCCGATAACGTCGGGCAAATGGAGCGCGGCCGCGAAGTCTTCCTCACAACGTGCGCTGCGTGCCATGGTGAGGATGCCCAAGGAAATCAGGAGGTTGGGGCACCCAACCTTACAGACCAGTATTGGGTGTATGGCGGTAGCCTTCAAAATATCATCGATACAGTTCACGGCGGACGGCAGGGCCACATGCCAACTTGGGACGAGCGGTTGACGCCCCTCGAGATCAAGGTCCTGGCTCTTTATGTGAACTCCCTTGGAGTAGAGAAGCCGTGATGACGACAAGAAACCGATCAAAATCGGCCATCCTGGTTTTCTCTCTCATTGCTGCGGCGTGCGCGCTCTTTGTGGGCGCGAATGCTCATTTGTTGTTTGTGGCGTACGACAGCGATCCTGGATGTGTAGCGCATCTGAAGGATGCGGGAACTGGACCGGGGCAGTTCAAGGCAGCCAAGTCATCGTGCTGATCGCGAGCTTAAGGAGAGTCATATGGTTTCGCACAACAAAACCAGGCGTCTCATTAGTGAGGTCTCGGGTATAGAAGAAACTTGGAACCCAAAATGGCAACGACACCTGCCCATAAACGCCCCGTTCACCTGGCTGGCTAAAGGCTGGCGCGACTTCTTGATCTCCCCTGCCCAAAGCCTGGCCTATGGCGTCGTCGTCTGCGCTCTTTGCAGCCTCTCGGTATGGGTATTGTTTGCAACCGGGCGCGATTACTTTCTCTTTCCAGTTGTTGCCGGTCTGATGATCATCGGACCACTTCTGGCGTCGGGTCTCTATTTGAAGAGTGCTCGCCTTGAGAGCGCGCAGCAGACCACGTTCGGTGGGATGCTTGGCGTCCGCCCGAGAGCTGGCGCTCAGGTATTTTTCACAGGATTGCTCCTTTGCATGCTCATGCTTTTGTGGATGCGAGCCGCAGTCCTGATTTATGCACTCTTTTTTGGCGTTCGCCCCTTCCCCGGCCTCCAGCACGTCGCCGAACTGCTCCTCGCCACGCCGACCGGCTGGGCGATGCTAGCCGTGGGTCTATTTGTGGGGGCCTTGTTCGCAGGTTTCTCATTTGCAATCAGCGCCTTTTCGATTCCAATGCTACTCGACCAGCAGATCGATGCCTTCACGGCGATGGGTGTCAGTGCCGCGTTGGTCTGGAACAACTTGCGTCCAATGCTGCTCTGGGGCGCGCTGATTTTGGCTCTGTTTGTGATCGCAGTGGCCACCGCGGGCATCGGGTTGATCGTCATTTTCCCGCTTCTCGGCCACGCAACCTGGCACGCGTATAAAGCGGTGAAATAGCCATGGCTTGCTGCTCGTTCGCTGATATTTGTCCAGACAAGGATGCAGTTCGTTCTCGTGGCGAGGAAATATTCCTGGCAAGCCGGGGTGTTGGAAATGGACTTCGACAGGTAACCTTTTCTACACCTGACGTGCATTGCGCAGGTTGTATCGCAAAGATCGAACGGGCGTTGGGCGACCTCCAAGCTGTTGAATCCGCGCGCGTGAACCTGTCACGAAGACGCGTCACAGTCAGTTGGGACAGCGAAAAGGCCCAACGCCCCGATTTCATCGGGGCGTTAGCCATGGCGGGCTATTCTGCTCACATCGTCACTGATCTGTCCGCCGATGAATCCTTGTCGTCGTTCTTGGTAGCGCTTGCGGTTGCCGGCTTTTGCTCAATGAACATCATGATCCTCTCTGTTTCGGTCTGGTCAGGGGCAGATCCAGCAACACGAAACGCATTTCACATGATTTCCGCTGGTTTGGCCCTTCCGGCTGTCTTCTACTCCGGCAGGATTTTCTATGCATCCGCATGGAGGGCGCTGCGGAGCGGACAGACCAACATGGATGTACCTATCAGTGTCGGCATCATCCTCGCATTCATCCTCAGTTTGTACGATACCTTTACAGGCGCGCGACATGTTTATTTCGATGCCAGCGTGTCGCTCATCTTCGTCCTCCTGGCTGGCAGGACCCTGGATCAAATGATGCGGGGCAAGGTACGTTCCGCGATCGATGATCTTCAAAAACTCATACCGATGGGCGCCAACGTCGCGCATGAGGATGGGACGTTTTCTTACACCCCACTGGAGGAAGTTCAGCCGGGAATGCGCCTGCTTGTCCGGTCAGGCGATCGCGTACCGGTCGACGCCGTTGTGCACGACGGAGGAACCGAAATCGACTCGTCCTTAGTGTCAGGGGAAAGTCGATGGAGGTCCGTCGACGTGGGCGCAACGTTGTCAGCGGGCGTACTGAACGCTGGTAACCCAATCCTGGTTGTTGCGACCAAAAATGCCGGCGAGTCTTTTTTAGCAGAAATGGCACGCATGGTGGACGCGGCCGAAAGCGCTCGAACAAACTACAGGCGCGTGGCGGATCGCGCCGCAGCCTTGTATTCGCCGGTGGTCCACTCCATTGCCGCAATCACGCTTGCTGGCTGGTTGTACGTCTCGGGAGACCTTCACCAAGCCGTCACAACTGCGATCGCGGTTCTGATCATCACCTGCCCATGCGCACTTGGATTGGCGGTTCCCATGGTCCAGGTCGTCGCAACACGGCAGCTTTTCGAACGGGGCATCATGGTGAGGGACGGTTCTGCCCTGGAACGGGTATGCCACGCGCGCACCGTGTTGTTCGACAAGACAGGAACGCTGACGCTTGGCCTACCTCAGTTGGTCAAGGCCGAGCAAATACCTGCCGGCGCTCTTGGTATTGCAACCAGCCTTGCGCAGCTTTCAAACCATCCCGTCGCACGAGCAGTTGCCGATGCGGGTACGCGCGCGGGTTCGAAGCCGGAAGTATTCGACAGTGTAGACGAAATTCACGGTCTTGGTATCGAAGGGCGCAGGCACGGGCAGACCTACCGTTTGGGCCGAGCATCCTGGGCAACGAACCTTCCGGACTTTTCACGAGACTTCGATGGGACCGCTTCGGTGCTCACCAGAGACGATCAGATACTTGCCGTCTTCGAATTTGAGGACGTCGTCCGACCAGGAGCGTCAGAGCTGGTTCAAACACTGAGGGCGGGTGGGACCTCGCTCGGTATTGTCTCGGGAGATAATAAACGTGCCGTATCTCGCGTTGCAAACCGTCTCGGTATTGAAAGATACAGCGCGGAGCTGCTCCCAGCTGACAAGGTTGCCGCGATAAGGGCTCTCCAATCCTCATCAGATAAAGTCGTGATGGTTGGCGATGGGTTAAATGACGCCCCTGCCCTCGCCGCAGCCGATGTTTCGATCGCGCCATCAACGGCCTCGGACATTGGCCGAAACCATGCTGACTTCATATTCCTGGGCGATAATCTGTTGGCTGTGCGAGACATTATCGAGACCGCCAAACGAGCAAACGATCTTGTCCGCCAAAATTTCGGTTTCGCGGTGGCCTATAACGTCGTCAGTATTCCGTTTGCGATTGCGGGAAGCGTCACGCCGCTAGCAGCAGCGATTGCAATGTCGTTGTCGTCGGTTCTTGTCGTTTGCAATTCCATGCGGTTAGCTAGCCCGATATTTCGCTGGGAACAATGGAGCGGCCACCCCGCCGTGATATCATGAGTTATCTGGTGGTTCTCATACCCGTGGCACTCCTTATGGGCCCAGTCGGCCTGTGTGCTGACACCAGTTCAGAGATTTGGACGGTGCAGCGGCGCGAATCCTCTTGAACGACGGCGAGGGTCGCCGGCGATACAAGGGCGTTTCGCAAGTGGGCAATTGAAGCGGCGATAGGGAGTGAAAAATGGAGCAAGGCGCAGAAAACGAACATCCGCCGATTGATGACACCGCACGTTCAACAATGATCGATCCGTCGGAAACGGTGACGGGCTTCGCAATTATGCTTGGCATTGTGGGTGCCGTTTTGGGGCTGGCGGCAGGGATCTACGTGCAGGCCGCGTCCGGCGTCCTGCCTGCACTGCTGAACGCCTTCATCGCAGTTCTTGCGGGCGGTTCCGCAGGCGCGGTTACAGGTGGAACTTTGGGAGCGGTTCTAGGCGTCGTCCGGGGCCGCCGCGTACCAAAGGCCATTGAGCAACCTTGAGCCGAATGGCTATCCTAAGCCTAGGTCGGCTTGACGGAGCGACGGCTCTTGATGCGTCGCGGCGAAGTGATGGGGCGTGATCCTCGCCCGGCTCGATCGAAAAGCCGAGATCGGCGGCAAGCAAAACACCGCCAAGCCCGGCGACACATCCTGACAGACCAGCTGGTTGCTACTGCCTCAGCGACAGTCGGCGCTCTTTTGAGAGTGAGGCTCCACCTGCCCACCAGCTGACAACAATCCAGGGCGGCGCTTTCCAGGCTACGAGCAGCATGAACCCTGTCAGCGCTAAACCGTAAGGATCGAGCACAGCATTGGCCCGCACAGGGCTGTAGAGTGTCGACATTTCGCCCAACATCAGCACCAAATCAGCCTCATGCGGCTCGCCTCTAGTCTACCCCTCGCTACCTACGAGAGCGCAGGATTGTTGCCAAGCGATCTGCAGCAAAGCCTGGCCACTATGATCACTGGATCGCGAGGACGGCCAACGAAGCAGCGAGCGCGGGCACCATCACGACAAAGCCAGTCTTCATGAATGCCCAGGCTCCGATCCGAAGTCCCTCGCGGCGAAGCGCGGTTAGCCAAAGTATCGTCGCAAGCGATCCGGTGACGGAGAGGTTGGGGCCAAGATCGACGCCGATCAGCACCGCGCCGGCAATCTTATCGGACGCGTGTGCCAACTGAACGGCGCTTCCAGCGACAATCCCCGCGGGCAGATTGTTGACGAGATTGGACGTCAGAGCCACGATTGCGCCCGCAGCAGCTGCGGTCTGTGCCGGAGAGGCCGATGCCTGGTCGGAAAGATACTGCGCGAGATGATCAATCAGTCCTTTTCGGTTCAATGCCTCAACAACGACGAACAAGCCGGCGACCAGAGGCAGCATACTCCACGAAACATCTTTCAGCGTCTCGATAGGGCTTTTTCGCGTGATCAGCAGAACTGCGGCGGTTGCCACACAACCGGCGAGAAACGTAGGGAGACCGAGATCGAAATGCAGCGCCGATGCGCCAAGCAGTATGACGGCCGTCCCGCACAAAGCAAAACCAGCAAGCTTCGCACTGAAGGATAATGGCACGGCCTGTACATTGGACGCGACGCCATCAGACGCAATGACCGAGCGTTGCGTCCAGTACAGTGCGAGAAATGTGACGATGATGGAGGCGAGAGAAGGCTGTGCGAAGTAGGCGAACCAACGCGATAGTGGCGGCATGTCCCCGCCTCCGAAAATCACCAGGTTGGCCGGATTGGAGATGGGAAGGACAAAGCTTGCAGCGTTGGCGATGAAAGCGCAGATAAGGAGATAGGGCATAGGGTCCCTCACCTTCGCTGCCCGGCAGGCCACATAGACTGCAGGAGTGAGCACGACCGCTGTAGCGTCGTTCGACAGGAATACGGTCACAACAACTCCGACCGCGTAGATCAGGACAAACATGCGTTTGGGCGATCCCTTGGCGTGGGTGGTGGCGATCGAAGCCAGCCAGTCGAACAGCCCCTCCTGACGAGCGAGCTCGGAGAGCAACATCATGCCAATTAGAAACAGATAGACATCGGTACCTTTTGCAATACCAGCCCAGGCATCGGTCGGACCGATAAGCCCAAACCCAACAAGCAGAACCGCGCCGAGCATCGCCCATATTGATTCCGACCAGGCAAAGGGCCGTGTAATCACCCCGAGTGCGGTCAAGCCAGCTATGCCCCAGGTCATGGTCAATGCGTTCATCGTGTTTCCAAATTAGATTTCGGAGGCTGCAACAGCAGGAAAGAAGGGCGGTATATCCGCAATCGCTCACCGAAAAAAGGCCCGTGGAAATGCGCTGCCCTGAGTTGGGGTAGCCAACCTGTCCGGAATCAATCCGCGTCTGAAGAAGTGCAGCTGAAGCCGGAAACCGGGCGCTGGATTAGGCAAAGCGTGTCATCGGTAAATCGGGGTTCATCGCCCGGCTTGCCGCATACGACCCAGTCGCGCTTCGCCCGCAGGTAATTGGTCAGCTCGGCCAATTGGGTTGCCTTCTGCTCAAGCTTGACGAGCTGGACGTTCATGATCTCGATTTCCCGCGCCGGCGATAAACCCTCGCGTTGCAGTTCCGTAGCAATCTCCGCGATCTCCTTGAGTGGCAGACCCAGTGATTGTGCGAAACGGATCATCCGAACCGTCGAGGCGTCCCGGTCGCTGAAGATCTGATAGGGATTGCGACCACCTTGGGCACCGAGTTGCGGCGTGAGCAGACCTTTGCGGACGTAAAATCGGACAGTGTCCTGGCTCAACCCTGTCCGCTGGGCGAATTCTCCGATCAGCATATTTCACCCCTCAAGCTCTTGACCATGGACCTTAGTCCAGCCTTATACGAGGTGTTCCCTCAAATATGGAACACTTTCATGCTGAACTATCCCAATAATGATTCCCATGCGCCGACTGCCTTCGTGACGGGCGCAACCGGCCTCCTTGGCAACAATCTGGTCCGCGAACTAATCGCCGACGGCTGGAGCGTGCGAGCGCTGGTTCGCTCGCCCGAAAAAGCAACATTGCAGTTTGCCGGGCTGGATTTGGAGATCATCACCGGCGACATGCTCGACGTGCGGGGTTTCGCTGACGCGCTTAAGGGCGTGGACGTGGTTTTCCACACAGCGGCCTATTTCCGCGACTCTTACAAGGGCGGGAGTCATTGGGACGCGCTCTACGCCGCCAATATCGCGGGTACCCGTGGCTTGCTCGATCACGCTTATCGAGCCGGCGTGCGGCGCTTCGTCCATACCAGCTCGGTCGCTGTACTGCGTGGTGCGAAGGGACAGACCATAGACGAGTCCATGTTGCGGGATGAGCGGGATGCCGATGATTATTATCGCAGCAAGATCCTGGCGGACCGCGTGGTGCTCGATTTTCTCGACAAACATCCCGATTTCTGGGCGGCCATGGTGCTACCGGGTTGGATGCACGGGCCTGGGGATATCGGGCCGACCTCGGCTGGCCAGACGGTGCTGGACGTGGCGCTCGAGCGCTTGCCCGGTGTTCCACCCGGCTCCTTCTCGGTGGTCGATGCGCGCGATGTGGCGCGGGCGATGATCCTGGCTAACCGCCGGGGGCAACGGGGCGAACGTTACCTTGCCGCCGGACAGCATATGACCATGACCGATTTGTTGCCCTTGATCGCACAAGCCACCACGGCAAAGGCACCGACGCGCCGCATTCCGCTCATTTTGCTTTACCTGATCGGCGCTGGCAATGAACTCTACGCTCGGATAACTGGCAAGCCGGTCCTCTTGAGTTGGGCCATGGCGAAAACGGTGGCAGCGGAGAATGATCGCTCTCGCTATGATTGTGCGAAGAGCACACGAGAATTGGGTCTGGAGTTCCGGCCGGTGATCGAGACCCTGCGTGATGAAGTGGCTTGGTTCCGTACGCACGGCTTCTTGCCTAGCTGAAACGTTCGGTGAGAAGGCCCGCATGCGAGTCCATCGGCAAGATGGTGCCGAGGTGCAAGGGCAATGCGCCGATCATTTACGCTCGCCAGCCAATGGTGGTCCCGATCTACTCGAGGACCCACCCCACGCTGGCGGGCGTCACCTCTCATGTGATAGGGCATCAAAGTGAACAGGATCGGGGACGTTTCTTCGACCGCCACCGCGTGCTCAGGTTTCGGGTTGGCCAGCACCCGACGGCAGAGCTGCGAGCCCTTCCTCGTCGCTACTGGCTCCCCTCCTGGAAATGCCGTCAGGCTTGGTAACGACAATCGAGTTCTGCCAAAGCGCGCTGAACCTCGTCAATAGGAACCGGTTCAGGTGTTCCCGGAATTTGACGCAGGGCCGGTTGTGAGTCTATCGCGTAATAGTCCGAAGCCCAGGCAGCGAGGATCGCGCGCTTGTCATCGACAGAAAGTGCAGGTGCCATCACAACGTCGATTGGCCGTTGAAACGCCAGACCTTGCAAGGCCAGAACTGTTGGTCCTTTCGTCATCGCATTGTTGACCGCGTTTTCCAGAGTCTTGTGTATCATTGGGCCACTCAACGCACGTGCGGATCTCTATCGCGCGGCAGGCGAAACGCAACGATGGATTTGGTGTCCGGCGTCAGCATATCATGTTTCTCTGCAAAGGCGGCGAACAAGCCACGCGCGGTCTCTGCTTCTATCTCGCCGCGAAGCGCGGCTCCACATGCCCTTAACGCAACAGAATGTGCCGTGTCTCTGAGTGACGTCGGACACTCGGAGAGATAGCGGTAGGCCTCGAGGACGCTGCGAACCTCTGCGGGAAAACCGAGGCCAACGAGAATGGATACGGGCGCTTTGAACATATCGGGTTTCATCGTCTCTCTCCTTCCTGACCCGAAGTGTCATAGGGCGCCGACGCATCGGCGCCCCCTCACAGCTTCTCAAGCAGCCCTGTCCGCTTTGATTTGTGCCGGAGCGGCTGATGGCGCCAGAGATTGTTCACTCTGGATGGAGATTTTCCTCGGCTTCAGTGCCTCCGGGATTTCTCGAACGAGATCGATGGACAGAAGACCGTTCTTCAGATCCGCGCCAGTCACCTTGACATGGTCGGCAAGCTCAAACCGGTGTTCAAACGGGCGGCCGGCAATGCCACGATGCAGATAGCCGTCCGTGGAAGGTTCCTGCCTCTTGCCGGTCACGGCCAGCAGGTTGGACTGAAAGGTCAAGTCAAGATCGTCCTGCGCGAAGCCGGCCACTACGATCGAAATCCGGTAGCTGTCCTCGCCGGTCTTGACGATGTCATAGGGCGGCCAGTCGCTGATCGAGCGGCCGCGCTGCGCATCTTCCAAAAGATTGAAGATCCGGTCGAAGCCGATGCTCGAGCGGAACAGCGGTGCGTAGTCGTAAGATGTTGCCATAGCCATATCCTCCTTGAGCAACATGGGTACGGAAGCGCCGAAAGACGGGGCTCCCAGCAAAGCCAGCCCTGATCGCAGCGGCCGGCGACAATTGATCTGGTTTTCGCGAATTTCGGATTCAAGAGCGATGGCTGGGAAAATTTTCGGCCTTCAGACCAGCGGTAAATCTCTGGTTTCCCGATCAAGCTCATCGATCCTCGAGAGCACATGGCCAGGGAGTAACTAATTCCGTTCAAGCCCGATCAGACGCTGATACGAATAGCGGACAGAGTGCAGCGGACCTTCAAGATTGGCCTGCCAGAAGTCGAGGAACCTATGCAATTGCGGGAAATCGGGAGCCAAATCGTAGTCCTGCCAGACATGGGCCTGCAGGACGGATTCGAAATCGGAATGCGATAGAGGATATGCGCAGTGGTGAGACCATAACCGTTAAGCTGGTAATCGAGATCCGATGAACGGGCGTCATAGAAACCAATTCCGGGCAGAGCATGAAATCCTCCATTCGCATCTACACACCGGATGAAAAAAGAACCCAAGAAAACTTGACGCCGACAAGGCGAAATTTCAAGACGCCGCATAGTGGATCGATTGACTTTGGAGTGATGAGCAAGTCGGGACCGGATGCACAGCTACACCACCGGTTCGATGGTCTGCGCTTCCAGCATCGTGGACCATCGCCGCAATTGATTGGTCGGGCACCTGATTTTCCCGATCCTCCACGAGCCTCATTAGCTTAGGAACAATGCTGCTTTCGGGAAGTTGGGCGTGATCACTCTCGCGTTTGAAAGGCTTCTCATGACGATCATGGTGAGGGAGATGAAGGTCAAAGACATCATGCCGGACCTGAGGACATGGGCCCGCGGGATGTGCTCCAATCCGACTTCAGCAGCGGCCCTGGTAGAGGAAACGTTGGACCTAGCTCTTGAGGATTTTGACATCTTCATCCTCTCACGGGATCAAAGGTTATGGCTCTTCAAACTGATGCAGGACATTCAATGCGGCCGCCGCATGCCTCGAACGTCGTTTGCTACCGATTGACGACCCGCGCCGACCGGACCCTTGGAACCCGAAAGCGCGCCGCCATTGCCGCGCAAATCGGGAAGTAGCGTCATTATAGATCATAACCTTATTGCTCCTCGGGCCAGGACGATCGACGATCACGGTCGAAGTGGCTTTAGCGCAGGCCTTCTTGCGCGTTCTGCCAGGTGCCACCGCCATGGTCTTTGGCTTTAGGGCTTAAGGACGACCTTGATGCAGCCGTCCTGCTTGTCGCGGAAGGTCTTGTAGAGGTCAGGTCCCTTTTCCAAGGACGCTCGGTGGGTGATGATGAAGGAGGGATCGATCTCACCCTTTTCGATGCGCTCCATCAACAGCGGCAGATAACGCTGGACAGGCGTCTGCGCCATCTTGAAGGTCAAACCCCGATTGATGGCTGATCCCATGGGAATCTTGTCAAGGAACCCTCCATAAACCCCGACGATGGAGACAGTGCCAAAGTTTCGACAGCAATGGATTGCCTGGCGTAGCACATGAGGCCGGTCCGTACCCATGAAGGTTGCCACTTTGATCCGGTCGATGCGCGAATCCCAACTCGCGGCCGCATCAGCCTCTGTGCCCACGGCATCGATGCAGGAATCAGCACCCCGGCCATTGGTCAACTCCATGACCCGGTCGTAGATATCCTTGTCCATGAAATCGAGTATGATGGCGCCTGACCGCTCTGCTAAGGCAAGCCGCTCAGGCACTGTATCGATGGCGATGACCCGGCCGGCACCCAAGATAAAGGCCGATTTGATTGCCATCTGCCCAACCGGGCCGCAACCCCAAATCGCGATCGTGTCACCTGGCAGAATGTCGCAGAAGTCCGCTGCCATGTAGCCGGTCGGGAAAATATCGGAAAGAAACAAGACTTGCTCATCGGTCAATTCATCCGGCACCTTGATTGGCCCTACGTCGGCATAGGGCACACGTAGATATTCAGCCTGCCCGCCGCTATATCCGCCCAAAAGATGGGTGTAACCAAACAGCCCCGCCGGTGAGTTTCCCCACATCTTTGTGACCTTGGCGCGATCTGGATTGCTTCTCTCGCAGCCGGAAAAGAACCCGCGTTTGCAAAAAAAGCATTCACCGCAGGAGATCGTAAAGGGAACAACGACACGGTCGCCCACTTTCAATTTGCTATTGTCCTTGCCGACCTCGACGACCTCGCCCATGGTTTCGTGCCCCATGATATCGCCACTGTGCATGTCCGGCATCACGCCATTGAACAGATGCAGGTCGGAGCCGCAAATAGCACAGGCCGTGACCTTGATGATGGCATCCCTACCCTCTTGGATTTGTGGGTCAGGCACGCTTTCGCAGCGGATATCGTGTTTGCCATGCCAGGTCAGAGCTTTCATCGGGGCCTCCACAGTTCGAAAGTCTGTGCCCAACCACGCGCAAGCCAATTTGATCCGTTGAGGTCCGGTGAGGTTTGGGGGTCTCTGGCCCACCCGCACGGTTTCCTTCTTTCAGTCACGCGGATCGGTGCTAACGAACCGCAGCGCTCGGGCGGCTTAGGCCGCAACCATTGCGGCCGCACAAGCATCGCGATCCGCGTCGGGCCTTGCCTGGCGCTACATGCAAAGGGCGCGCCGGCCGCCGAAAACCAGGCGTTCGAGATCAAATTGGTTAGATATCGCCTTATAGTGCTTGTCCAGCCAGGCCGGGTGCGCAATCTGTGGCGCGATGGAACGGCTGTACACATCCATTCCGGAAAGAACGCGTTGTACTGCAAGCCAGCCTTTGCCAATGAAACCACCTGTACCGAGATGACCAGTGGCGGGGAGCTCGCGCCCGGGCGCGTCGGCCTCACAACGAGGCTGTGATACCGCCGTCGACGTAGAGGACGTGGCCGTTTACAAAGGAGGAAGCGTCCGAAGACAAAAAGATGCAGGCGCCGACGAGTTCCTCGACCTTGCCCCAGCGACCGGCCGGCGTGCGCTTTTTCAGCCAGGCGGAAAAGGTCGGATCCGCGACGAGGGCGGCGTTCAGCGGCGTGTCGAAATAGCCTGGTGCGATGGCGTTGCATTGCAGACCGTACTTCGCCCAGTCGGCCGCCATGCCTTTGGTCAGGTTGCCGACCGCGCCCTTCGTAGCCGTATAGGGTGCAATGCCAGGGCGAGCGAGCGCTGTTTGCACGCTGGCAATGTTGATAATCTTGCCAGCGCCGCGCTCAATCATGTGGCGCGCAACCGCCTGACCGACGTTGAACACGGTCGAAACATTCGTCTTCAGGAGCCGCTCGAATGCATCGGCCGGAAAATCTTCCAGCGGCATGCGGTGCTGCATTCCGGCATTGTTGACGAGGATGTCGATTGCGCCGACCTCCGCCTCGAAGGTGTCAATGGCCACCCGCACAGCATCATGATCCGTGGCGTCGAACGCAAGTGTATGCCTTGCCCCGAGGCCTTCGGCGGCAGCCTTCAGCTTTTCCTCGTCGCGTCCATTAAGAATGATCTCGGCGCCTGCCGCTGCCAGCCCGTGTGCCAGCGCATGGCCGATGCCCTGCGAGGAGCCCGTAATGAGGGCGCGTTTGCCTGACAGGTCGAAGAGTTGGATGCTCATGGTTCCTCCCAAATGGTTTCGTCGCTTCGCATATCCGCTAAAATCGATCTGCGCCTTCCTCGCCCTTCTCCGAGCCAATATCGAAAGCCTTGAGCGCATCGGGCCGTGGCAGAGTATGGGTGATTAGCGGCTTGACGTCGATCAGGCCGAGCCCCTAGATGCGCGGAAACGGCATGGCCGAGCTTCGGCAGCCATTTACCCGGTCGCGCCCGTCCTTGGTATCCCACGCGATCGCCTCTAACGGTGGCGCTTGCTCACTTGGCATCCTTTAGGCCCAATCGAGCTCGCCTGATAGTCACACTTGTGCACGGTCTGGCAAAGCAGGGTTTGAGACGCGGCGCGCAGGTTTCGCTTTGCATGAACCTTGGATAACGACGCAGATCACTTCTTGGCGGAAAAAGCCGGCGCAAGGTGAATGCCAAGACACCGATCAGAACGGATAATAATCGAAGGCTTACCGCCGCGAGAGATCAGAGATTGAATTGCCGGTTCAAGTGAGCGCCATCCTGGCCTCGTCGTGATGTCGCCCGGGCCCGTTCGGCCTCACCGGTTGTTTGACGAGCGCATCCAGGATGCGATGAAATTGGAGATTGATCTCCTTGATCTTGAATCTCCTCGGAGACCGCGGCTGACTTTCGCGTTCCTCGGCCCCAAATGGCAAAAGTGACCGTCACGGCCAAAGCTCTGGGACGATTTCGAATGCTGCTTCTTTAGGTTGCCACTCATCACGGAAAGATATGATTCCATCTGAACCTTTCATGATTTCGTCGGCTCGACGGCCTTGACTCGAGAATACAAGCACTGACACATTCGGTTGTCAGACATCTTACATAACAGGGGATCATGGCTGACGGATCGAATAGGAGGATCATGTGAGGAAGCTCTTTGTACGATTGGCCGTAGGCGCCGCATTCGTCGCCGCGGCCGCGTCTGCCCATGCCGGGCAGACGCTCGACCGCGTTATGGAAAAAAAGGCAATGGTCGTCGCCACCAACAGCGGCTGGCCACCCCAGAGTTATCTGGACGACAGCAACGAGATGGTCGGCTTCGATATCGATGTCTCCCGCGAAATCGCTAAGCGCCTCGGCGTCGAAGTGAGCTTCGAGACGCCAGACTGGGCAACGCTGACCGGCGGCCGCTGGCAAGGACGCTACGATCTCGGCGTCGGTTCTGTAACGCCGACCAAAGCGCGCGCGCAGGTCATCGATTTTGTCGGCATCTACTACTACAGCCCCTATGTCTATGTCGTGCACAAGGACAGTGACGCGAAGTCAGTTGCTGACCTCAACGGCAAAGTCATCGGCGTCGAGACCGCGACGACGTCGGAAGACTTCATCAACCGCCGACTGGAAATCGACGCGCCTGGCCTGCCGCCGATCGAATACAAACTGGAGCCGGGCGAAGTGCGAACCTTTGCCGATTCCATGCTGCCGTTCGACGATCTTCGGCTTGGTAGCGGCGTGCGCCTCGACGCGGTGATCGCGCCTGAGCAAACGGCCCTCAATGCCATCAAGAATGGCTATCCGCTCCGCAGCCTGGAAGGTGAATATGCCTTCCGCGAGCCGCTCGTCGTGATCGCTGAAAAAGTCGATCCGGAGTGGACGGCAAAGGTCGGCAGCATCATCGAGGAGATGAAGAAGGACGGCACTCTCAGCACGTTGACGACCAAGTGGTACGGCAAGGACTACAGCACGGACTGACGACATGGCGGCGTGGGCCGATCTGTCTCACGCCGCACTAAGCATCTGGGGGAGCCGGACAGCATGACATATCCTGATACCTATTATAAACGCACCATGGTAGATCTGACTGCGCGTCCTTCGCTGTCAAACTCGAACGATTGCGACGTCGTGATCGTCGGCGGCGGCCTCGCGGGGCTGTCGACGGCCCTGCAACTGGCGCGAGCCGGCAAAAGCGTTACGGTTCTGGAAGCCGAAAGCGTTGGTTACGGCGCATCCGGCCGAAATGGCGGCTTCGTCAGCCCGGGCTATGCAACCGACGGCGACGAAATCGCGCGTATCACCGGCGAAGAAGCAGCCCGTAGTCTCCATCTGCTGTCGATCGAAGGCATGGAGTTCATCCGCGAAAACATCCGCGACCTATCGATCGATGACGCTCAGCCGCAACCCGGCCTGATGAGCGTGCTGCGCTACGACAATGCTGCAAGCCTCAAGGCCTATGCGGAAGACACCAGCCGGCGCTATGGCTACGAACTCGAATTCATGAATCGCGAAGCGGTCCGCGCGACCCTCAAGTCAGACCGGTATTTCCAGGCATTGCGCAACGGCAATGCGTTCCACATGCACCCGCTGAACTATCTGCGCGCTATCGCCCGCGAAATCGAACGCCTTGGCGGCCGCATCTGCGAAATGTCAGCGGTACAATCCGTGGACCTGGCAGGCGCCCAGAAGCGGGTGAAAACCGCAGGTGGACACGTGACCGCCCGCGATGTCGTCTTCACGACAGGTGGTTACACCGGATCGCTCAACGGAAAATTGAAGCGCTCTTTCCTGCCGATTGCAACATACGTCATGGTCAGCGAGGATGCACCAGATCTTATCGCATCGGCGATCGCAACGAAGGATGCCATCGGCGACAACCGGCGCGCGGGCGACTACTACCGCGTGATCGATGGCGGCCGGCGCCTCTTGTGGGGCGGTCGCATCACCACTCGCGCAGCCTCGAGCGACGCGCTCGTGCGCGAACTGCGGGCCGAAATGGTCGGCACCTATCCGCAACTCGCCGGGTTGAAGACCGAAATTGCCTGGTCCGGCCTGATGTCCTACGCCCGCCATTTGATGCCCCAGATCGGGCGCATGAGCCCCGGTGTGTGGTATTGCACTGCCTTCGGCGGGCACGGCCTCAACACGACGGCGATCGGCGGCAAGGTCATCGCCGAAGGCATTCTCGGTGAGACAGAACGCTACAAGCTCTATGAACCGTTCGGCCTCGTCTGGGCGGGCGGGCTTGCCGGGCTTGCCGTCGCCCAGCTCACTTATTGGAAGCTCCAGGCACAGGATTGGTGGCGCGAGCGCGCCGCCTGAGAAGACGGGAAAGGTCTAAACCATGATCGGTCGATTGATACTAATCTATCCCGAGGCCTCGCGCCGTGCCGGAGCGCTGCTGATCCTCACCCTGGTGGTCCTTGCGCTCTATATGCTCGGTGTCAGCTCCGCCTGGATCGGCCATGTCTTGCCCGCCACGGCCGGTTGGCTTGGCGAAAACCCCACCATGGGACGGCTGGCTTCGTCTCTCCTGATCGCGCTCATCGTTGCCGCCAACTGGAAGGCATTGCGTCAGCTGTCACGGCGCCAGCAGGTGGTCGGCGTCTGGCTTGAGCTTTTCGTTCTTCTGATGCTCTTCTTCTACTCGTTCGATCTGTCCTTCGCGTTCATCGCCAAGAAGATCGGCTTTCTCATTTCACAGGGCGTGGTGACGACGCTCTACATTTCCGCGATCTCCATCGTGATCGCGACGGTCATCGCGTTGGCGGGCGCAATCGCCAAGTTGTCCAGCAACGGTGTCATCTACGGCCTCGCCACCTTCTACACCTCGCTGTTTCGCGGCCTGCCGCTGCTGATGCAGATCTACATCATCTATCTCGGCCTGCCACAGGTCGGCTATGTGATCGGCGCGGTGCCTGCCGGGATCCTGGCGCTTTCGCTGTGCTACGGCGCCTACATGACGGAAATCTTCCGCGCCGGCATCCAGAGCATTTCACGCGGCCAAACGGAAGGCGCCACCGCGCTCGGGCTCAGCCCCAACCAGACCCTGGCGCTCGTAATCCTGCCGCAGGCGATGCGTGTCATCATTCCTCCGACCGGAAACCAGTTCATCGCCATGCTGAAGGACTCCTCACTCGTCTCCGTAGTCGGCGTCTGGGAAATCATGTATCTCGCCCGCACCCAGGGCCAGACGGAGTTCCGTCACATCGAGATGCTGATCACCGCTTCGATGATCTATTGGATCCTTTCGATCGGCCTGGAATACGCCCAGTCTCGCATCGAGGAACGTTTCGGCCGCTTCAATGCCCGTTGATGCGCCCGCCCACGACCCGCGGCGGCGCATCCATCGTGCCGCCGAACAGCCGTGGATCTTCTTGTTGTTGCCCTCGCGATCTTCTCCGCCCACTGGTGCCATCGTGAAGGTCATGGCATGGGGGGTTGCCGGCGCCTAAGGCGACCTTTCTTGTAACCGCCGCCGTCCTCGTGGCACTGTAAATCCAGTCTTTCGCAATCGGCCGAAGGCTGCGGCTGTTACCGCGCCAGCCTGGTGTCCCCGTCTGGCGTGCATCGCCCGACCCGTCAGAGCGGCTGCGGCACCTGCGGAAAACCGCCAACATGCATGCAGGTCATTGCGGCCTGATCGCGCCCGGCCGCAAGGCAATCAGGCAGCGGCAGACTTGCAACACGGGCTGCGAGAAAGCCGGCAACGAAGCTGTCGCCGGCACCGGTCGTGTCGACCACCTCGACCGGCCGGATGCCGATCGAAACAGTTTGTCTTCCATCGCTGACCACGGCTCCCTTGCTGCCTCGGGTAACGACAGCAAGCGGCACGCCGCATTCCAGCAGGCGGCGCAGCAAGTCTTTGGCCGTTGCGTCGTCGTCGCCGGCGGAACCAAAGGCGATCGTCAGACCTTCGGTTCCCAGATTGACGGGATCGGCATTGACGGACACATCCTGGGACACACTGACCCCGGCATCGGCGAGCGTGCGACGCACCACGCCTTCATCGTCCATCCAGCCGAGATGCACGTGATCCATGGTCTTGAGGACAGCAATTTCGTCCGCGTCCGGCTTGTAGCCGGCGCAGACGCCGAAATCCTCGAAAGCGAAGACACGCTCGCCGGAGGGAAGCACGTCTATCTCGGTATAGGCGGTGACGCCGAAACGTTCCTGTATGTGGGTTACGTCGACACCGTTGTCAGCCAGGAGATGTCGCGTTCGCTGTCCGGCCGGATCCGAACCGACGGCACCGAAATAGTGCGAGCCATGGCCGAGCCGGGCGAGCTGTACCGCAACGTTGACAGCGTTGCCGCCAACCAGCGATTGCGAAAGCGGAGGCTGGAACCGGTCTATGCAATTGTCGCCGACGGCGGCGAAGCGGAGGGTTTTCATGCGCATCTCGGGATAGGACGCGGAAGCCGCGAACGCGATGATGCGCATTCGCAGCTCCGGATTATAGCGTCAAGCAGCAATATCAGTAGGCGACGCGCTTGTAGTAACGCCTTGTCGTGAGAGGATGATTGCGCAGGACTTCAAGATGGGCGCTGATGCGCTCCAGCACAGTCGCCATCAGCACCGGCGACACCAGCGCCCGCACATCGGCCGAAACGCCGGGCAGTTCGAACTCGGCAGTGTCGAGAACGGTAAGCTTGTCGGTGTAGCCCGGCGCAAAGTTCTGGACGCGTTCGGCAAGCGGGCGTGCCGCATCCTCACCCTTGAAGAGAATGACACTGACGCCCTTTTCGACGAGTTCGAGCGTGCCATGGAAAAAATCGGACGCATGCACGGGACGGGTGCGGATCCACTGCATCTCCTCGAGGATGCACATGCCGTAATAGAACGCTTCCGGCCAGACGTTCCCGGCGCCGGTAATGATGTGGTAGTCCGAGGCGGCGAGGATCTTGGCAAAGGCCTCTGCCTTGGGCTCATAGGCTCGTTTCACCTCCAGCAGCAGCGCCGGCATGCCGGAGAGCTGGCTGACGATCTCGGCGTAATTTTCGATCTCGCCACGATGGTTCAGGATCGCGAGCGCAATGAACAGCGACTGCAGATAGAAGGATTCGCAGGACGTATCGTCCTCGGCAAAGTTGACGAAGACGTGGTCCCCGCCCCTGCCGAGCGGAGTCTCCTGATGGCCGACCAGGGTAACAACTGTCGCGCCGATTTCCTTCAGGCTGGAGAGAAGGGCTACACTTTCCTTCGTCGTCCCGGACAGCGACGGCATGACGACGATCGACTTGTCCGTCAGCTGCGCCGAGCCTGCGAGCACCAGTTCCGCCGGCATGTCGATGAAGGTGGGAAAGCGTGAGCGCTGTTGCAGCAACTGAACTGCAGGCTGCATCAGGATCGCAGCGCCGCCGGTGCCGAGGAAGAAAATGTTCTCTGCGCCGGCCGAAAGACAGGATACGATCACTGTTTCCAGGCGGCTCTGCAGCGCGATTGCGCCGGACTGGATACGCAGGAATCTCTGTTCGTCAAAATTCAGCATGGTTCTGTTCTCGGTGTCTACATGAGATAGTTGTAAGACAACTGACATCATCAGGAATATCTGTCAAGGCGGCTTTTCCGCGATCTACGGAAACAAACGTGAAGCGAGGCGGACGCGCTGTCCAAAGCCGGGCTTCGTACACTTGACCGGCAAGGATTTGTCAGACAAGAACAATTGAACGATCAACGACGACATGAGGCGTTTAAGTGCAGGAGCCCCTTCGCGACTCGCGCACCCTGGCCATTCAGCTTCGGGACAGGATTGCCGATCTCATCCGGTTGGAGGGGCTGAAACCCGGGGACAAGCTGCCCACAGAAGCGCAGCTCACGCAGCGTTTCAAAATTTCCCGCCCGGCGCTTCGCGAAGCACTGAAGCTGCTCGAACAGGACGACGTCATCTATGTTGAGCACGGTCGCGGCCGTTTCGTTTCGGCGCTCTCGGCCGTGAAGGTCGATCGCCCGATCACGGTCTTCGAGAGCGTCACGGACATGGCGCGCCACTACGGTTATACGACCGTCAACAAGGTGCTGTCGATTTCCGAGGAAACACCCGACGCGCGCGTCGCTGATAGCTTGCATCTCCCACCCACCGGTCGCGTGATCCGCATCGAGCGCATCCGTTTGCATGAGGACGAGCCGATCCTGTACTGTATCGACTACGTTCCGCGCAGCATTATCCCGGCGAAGCTCTACGACCTCGACTGGAGCGGATCGCTGATGGACCTGCTCGAGGAACGAGGCAGCCGCCCGCGTATGTCCGCCGCAAGGGTATCCTCCGTCATGCTTCCCGATGACGTCGTCGCGCGCCATGACCTCAGGGATTTCGGGCCAGCCCTGCTCATCACCGAAACCTGCTTCAACGCAGCCGGCATCCCGGTGAACTACGCGCTTGACTATCATCGCGGCAGCCATTTCTCCTTCAGCCTGACGCGCAAATAGGCTGTCCGATGAAAGGATGCTGGACGCGATTCGGGAGCGTCGGCGTCCGGTTGCCCGCGACGGCAATGCAGACTGGCAATGCAACCTGGTTATCGATTTCGCGATCTCACAGGAGGTCGATGACAGTCTGCCTCCGATCTTGGGTATCCTGGAAGCTGTCGATCCCTCGTTTCGGGCGGTCCCCCATCAGGCCGACAAGGCGCGTGTGACCGCATTCGTAAACCGGACCAATTTCTCGACGGGCAACCCGGCGTCGCCGGCTGTCATTAGCGTTACGATCATCGCACACGAAAACTCTGCAAGAAGGATCCCTTGAACCTTTACGAACAGAGTGGTTCAAATATATTCAAAGTGAACCTGAAAGGTCCCCTCATGGCAGCATTTACAATCCGCGTCCCGGACGAAGTTGCCGACCGTCTAAACCAACTTGCCCAAAAACTCGACCGTTCCCGCTCCTACATGGCCGCACAGGCTATTGAAGATTTCGTATCACGCGAAGAGTGCCAGATTGCGGAAATGGAAGCTGGTATTGCCGAGGCGGACCGAGGTGAATTCGCTTGTGAGGACGACGTGGCACGCGTGATCGGCAAATACGTCAAGGCGGCTTCTCGGTCATGAAGCAGAGGCGCATCCGCTGGACCGTGCGGGCGTTGCAGCGGCTTGACGAAATCGGTGCGTACATCGAACATGACGATCCAGATGCTGCTGCACGGGTCGTTGCCCGTCTCGTAGCGTCTGTCGATATGCTAGCAGAGCTGCCGGCAGCTGGGACGCATCGGTCGCATCGCAGGCACGCGCGAAATTGTATTATCCGATATTCCTTACAATAATCCCTTTTCGGGTTCGACAAGGACATTGAAATCATTACTGTGATGCACGCTTCTCAGAAATGGCCGAAGATGCTGTAAGCGCGCGCATTCATTTCAACGGCCTCCCATTTCCGCGCGTCGCTGTTTGTCTTATCCTTGCGGAGCGAGGCTCGTTCTGATGCCGGCCTCGGCAAAGCGGGTCAACTGCATCTGAGTAGCGTCGTCGGTATAAAGGACGTGAACGGCACGGCCGCTTGCAGTGAGCTTTTTGGCCTGCTCGAAAGCCTCTTCAAAACTGACAGGAATCGCATCGGTGGAGCTGGAGGCGTCGTGCTGTTCCAGGACGTAAAATGTCGAGCTTCTAATATCTCGTGTCATCGGTATTCTCCTTTTAGGCACCAACAGCTCGCGAGCACGATAGTTCCCGACGTCGGTCGTCAAACCCGGCCAGCAGCAGCGGAACCGGCCGGCCTCTCGACTACCGAATTGACAAAGTCTGATCGGCGCCCCAATTCATCAAGATGAGTTTGAGCGAGGTCGTGCGCAGCAACGCACAACGAGCAACAGCACTGGTAAGATGGCCCCTCCGCGGAAAACGCCGACGCCGGAGCAGCCCTGTTTCCTCAATGCGCAGCTTCTGGGGCCTATTGCTGGCTTATTGGCTATCTGAACGGTGGCGCGAGGCCTGGGGCTTAACGTTCCTCATCCTTCTACTCACCGGTTTGTCGGCTCAAGCGAGCGTCTGGTTCGCTTTGACGTCCGGCGAGCTCGTCAATCGGATTGCCAACTTCCACCATCCAACCGTGCCCACCACACCTTCGTCGCTGCTGACTACCGCGGCGACCCTCGCCGCGATCGCGATCACTAGGGATGCGGGATTTACTGCGGTCCGTCACTTCTTTTCGACCACGCTCCATCGGAAATGGCGCCAATGGCTTGACGCACGCTTTAACCAGGCCTTGCTCGATTCCAACCATACCCATTTTCATCTTCAGCAAAACGGGTTCGGGGCGACGACGGGCCAGGACACTTCATCGCCCGACAACATCGATCAGAGGGTACAGGAAGCCATAAAGGGCATGACGGGTGGCGCGATCGGCCTTGGCGTGGGAATCGCCGGCGTTGTGCTATCGCTGGGATTTGTCGGGACAAAACTGATCGAAACCTCGAGCCCCGTCAGTGGAATTGAGTTTCTGGGTAGCTACGGTACCGCCTGTCTGACATTGCTGGCTATCGCGATCTACGTGCCACTCAATACATTCGTCGCAGCCAAGCTCGGCAGTGTGATGCAAGGCCTATCCGTGCGCATTCAATCCGCAGAGGGGAGTTATCGTGGCGAACTGAACCAATTGTTGCACCGTAGTTTTCATGTTGCAGTCATCAAGGGCGAACCGGCACAGAGAGCCATCAACGGGCGCCGATATCGCGAGATTGACAACACTTGGGCGAGCCTTAATCGCGTGACCGCCGGTTACATGGGCTTCGAGCTGGTGCATAATTTCCTAGGATCGCGTATCGTCGCCTATGCGCCCGGACTGATCCCCTATGTCGACAAAACGATCAGCTTGCAGGATTACGTCACCGGCGCCGAGCTGGCGACAGCGCTCATCAACGAATGTTCCTGGTTCATCCATGCGATGCCCGATATTGCGACGTTAAGGGCCGACGCACGCAGAATCACCGAACTTGCGCAAGCGGTCGAAGCGGTTCAGCAGCCGCAGGATTATTATGCTCGCAGCGGTCCCTCAGTGTTCGAATACAAGACCCAGGATGCTGCGCTCGGTTTGACCATCGAGCGGATTGAGCTCCTGCACACGGGTGATGACGAGCCATTCTTGGTCGCTGACCAGCTGCGCTTCGTTCCCGGAGAATGGATTTTAGTCGTGGGAGAATCCGGAAGTGGCAAAACCTCGCTTATCAAGGCGGTAAATGGTCTCTGGGCGCACGGCCGCGGCACGATCACGACGCCAGAGACCGGAAAGAGCCTCTATGCCGCACAGGACGTGAAGCTTCAGAGTATTTGCCTGAAGGATCTCATTTGTTTGCCAGACCGGGCTGACGCGCACACCGACGCCTCTGTAGTGGCGGCCTTGGAAGGCGCCGGCCTCGGAGAGTTCGGGGAGGAGCTTTTGAGCGATGGACGCGATGGGCAGAACTGGGACAAACTCCTGTCGGGGGGTGAAAAACAAAAACTCGTCCTTGCGAAAATTCTTCTGCTAAGGCCGGATCTGCTATTCCTTGACGAAGCGACGAGCGCACTTGATGGCCAGGCGGCGCAGTCGTTTCACCAATCGATCAAGGACCATTGTCCAGAGGCGATCGTAGTTGCCGTTATGCACGATACCTCGTCCATCCAGTCAGAAGAAGGAGCAGACTTCTTCGATAGTGTGCTCGCCATCAACGACGGCGTTGCGGAAAGGATACCAATAAATGCCTGGCGTGACGCACAGGGATAGGATCGATAGCACGAAGTTCGCTACCACTCTTCGAAGAAGCCCCCGTTACGCCCTCGGTTCACACGAGGATTTTAGCCACTGGCGGACGGAACAAATTCCGGCGTAGGCAGTTGGATTTTCGAAAGTCGCGGCGCAGACCTTCACCCGCAAAGTTGAAAGACCACCCGATGGCACGAAGGATCACAGCCGACAAAGCCCATAAGATGAACCTGATGCTCAGCCACGCGATCACCGCTATACGCGTCAATGAGCAGCTGATCTGTCGCCTCCTTCAATGGGCTGCGGCGCACAGCCAGGATCCTCATGCCTTCATCGAAAGTGCATTGGAAGCAGCCAGGAGCGACATACGCCGTTCGGCAGACGATGGCAGCACAAACTCCGCGATCGCAACGGGTGAAGCGCTTGAGTATCTTGATGATCTTGCCCACGAGATGAAGCCGCGCTTTTCAAAGTCAAACGGCCCGTAAAGGACAGGATCGGCTTACGGCGCCGCGAGTAGGGCTTGGTGAGCGCCGTTAGGCGCACGACACGTCGGGCCGTCGGGAGTCGCATTAGGCTGTGCTGGCTAGAACCGCAGATTCGCTTGGCACACACCACCCAACTGGCTGCGGGGCATAGCGCTGGCCAGTTCTTAAGATTACAGCTTTCGGTCTATATCTAGCGGTTCGCAATCGCGGCCGGGGAGCCGTAAACCATCTGGTTCAGCGCCATGCTTGCCTTGACACCGCCTCGGCGTCCGCGACACGCCACGAGGCCGCTATGGTGCAGTGCCTAACTCTTTGAACATTATGGGTGCGTAAAAATCCATGCATTCTCCAACCCATGCCGCGACCTCCTCGTCGGTATCGTTCCATGGTGTTTCAAGGCCGATAGCGGCCCTGCGCAAGGGCTCAGCAACAAGAGCAGCAAGGATCATCCGGGCAGATCGGTTGACATCACATGGTGGGACATCGGCTTCGTACTCGCGCAGCCAGTTCGCCACGGCCTGCACTCCTCGCTCGACCCCGTTTCGATTATAAATTTCTGCGAGCCGTTCTCGACCCTCCTTGTCAGCACAGATGAGACGGAAAAGTGCTACAGCTTCCTTGGATAGGGCGATCCGGTAAATCCTGCTCAATAGCGCCCGCAGGCTCCCCGGATCAGGACGCGCCTCGCCCGGCCGGGGATCTCCACCGGTTTGGAGTTGCTCAGTCCAGGACGCTACGATTTTCCCGACTAGTTCCTCACGATTGGTCGCCATAGCGTAAACAGTCTTTTTGGCAACTCCTGCGCTACGCGAGACTGCATCGATGCTGAACTTGGCAAATCCCTGGTCAAACAGAAGCTGGGTAGAGGCTTGGAGAATATTGCGTTCCACCTCAAGCCGATTACGGGCCGGACGCCCTCTCGCTCGCTTTTCCAAATCTTGATCTCCTTGACCAACGTCGTACGAACGGTATACCGATCATATTTAGGAAACGCCACACGTTTCCTAAATATGGGAGATTGGAAATGCAACATGATTTGGAATCAGCAATCCCTGTCGAACTGCTGCGTGCCGACCCAATTAGACTCGAAATGGGGATCGAGCGCTTCGCCTCCGGCACTCTCACGGTCGCCTGCAGAACGATAATGCCAGGGTGCGATGGAGCGATGCTGGAATGGTGGTTCAAGTATTTTGAAACCGACGAACACCTTCGCTGGTGGCACCCCATTGATCACAAGCGCCATTTCGGTTGGGACGAGTTTTGGAAAAGAGGTGAGAACTACATCGGCGCGACGATCAGGGCGACGGAGTCGCTAGGAGAGGTTCCTCCGATCAAAGCAACCATCAAATTCCTAAGCCCAGCCGCATACTTCAGTGCCACGGACATCGATGCCGCAAAGCGGGTGGGCGGCGTATCCGCACTTTTCTACGCCGGAATTGGCTTTGGCGATGATGTTGAGATTGACGAGCATGGAATTCCAATAAGCGGCCGGATGATGCACGTCACACGGGACACGCCCGATGGCCTCGTTCTGCGAAGCAGATTCGTTCTTGGTCTCGATAGCGACAAGGGCGGCCATGCCGTCCCGGACGAAATCGGACTGGGCCTGATGCGCCATTGCCATTCGGAGTTTTCATTCCTCGCGAAGGCACTCCCGTCTGTATTTTACGGTGATCCAGCAAACCCAAGACCGGCCGACAACTGGTAGTTGCTCGATGAGCATAACGCAAGATAGCCGAGCGTCCAAGCACCAGGAACGCTCGGCCTTCTGAAACTCTGACTATGGAATAAGCTCCCTCGTCGATGATTGTATTTTCATGCACTCCTTGCATTGTCGACTTCGAGAACGTCGCCGGGTTTCATCCACAGCGGCGGATTACGCTTGGCCGATCATTGGTGCCACTTGCTGTCACCTGTCGTTAGGAGCGTAAATTTTTCCTGATGGGGTCGCCGCAGAGCGATCGGCATAAGTCCAGGGGGCGTCAGCCGCTCTCGGCGTCACCTTGTATCCATCTTGCTTTCAAGGAGGATACGACTATGAGGAAAACGCGAGCGTAATCTTGCCAAAGATTGATAAGGCGCGTCGCAGGTCAAGCGCATCGCAATCAGGAGCTGAGCGAAAACCCGCGCGCGGCGTCGCCGACTGGCAGTTGCCGCATCCTTCGCCGCATGGGCTTGGGATTTCCGGCCTTCGAACGATAGTCGGATCAAACAATCTTTTTTCTTGAATTATTGCACCCCACTCTCGATGCGGAAGCCATGCCGCCCACATCTAGTCAACCTCGTGGCGAGAGATGCGTGCTCAGCAGATGATATCTAGAGGTCCCTTGACGGTTTACGGGCGACGATCGCGTATCGGTGTTGCAATCCGCGAGAAAGCCCTTTCAGGTAACTTAAGTGCTTCGATTGGGCACGATAGATTGCCTTCAGATCAGTATCGACGGTTACGTTCGCAAACCCGGTATTCTGGATCAGGGCAGCAACATCCTCAGCGCGCGCGCCTTCTGAGAAATGCACCTGCGACAGGATGCGGTTGTGAATTTCGGCAATGCCCGCCGGCGCGGGGACCTGGTCCGCTTTCGTCAATCCCAACTGCTGGAGCAATTCTGCTGCTGTCTTCACCACACGCTCCGCCATACTGAGGTTGACGAAGTCACCATCAACGACAAGCAAGGTTCCGCCAGGCTTCAAGACCCTCAACCATTCCGCAAATGCCTGCCTCGGATCGACGAGTGTCCAAACGAGATGACGTGTTACCACGACATCATAGCTTTCATCCGGTTCCATGGTATTTTCAGCATCGGCGATGCGAAACTCAATCGCTCGTCCACGCGTCTTCGCCTTTGCCCGGGCCCGTTCCAGCATCGGCTCTGCCCAATCAAGGCCTGTGACCTTGTAACCTAAATCGTCCATGAGATGCGATATGACCCCAGTGCCGCACGCCAGATCCAATGCGTGACGTCCTTCTCCTCGAGCGAGGTGCCTGATGATCAAATTGTGCCAGGCCTGGCGTTCCTCTTCTGAAAAGATCTCATGTCCGGGCGATTGATCGAAAGTCGCCGCACGCGCCGACCAATAGGTTTTAATCTCGTCCCGCAGCCCAAAATTGTGGCCCGCAGCCGCTCCTGTGTTCATCCTGCTCGATCCTGATTGCATGAGATTAAAATGGTTCTAATAGATATAACTTGACTGTTAAAGTCATAAAATAATACAGGCATCGCAGTTTCCACGGAGTGAAATTCGATGCGCATTAAAGCCAAAGCAGCCGCACTTGCAATGGGTCTACTTGCCACCGCTACCTGGCCGGCTTTCGCCGACAAGATTACCATCAAGGACGTGACCGGACGCGACGTCGAAGTTGAAGCTCCGGTCAAGAACATGATTCTCGGCGAAGGCCGGCAGATCTATTTCCTTGCTGCGCTCGACAGGCAAGCTCCGTTCGAACACGTTGTAGGCTGGCGCGACGACCTGCCGAAAGCCGACCCTGAATCCTACGAAGCCTATCTGGCAAAATACCCAGAAATCGCCAAGCTGCCGACGTTTGGCGGCATGAAGGACGGGACCTTCGACATCGAACAAGCCGTCGCGCTTAAGCCCGACGTGATCCTCATGAACGTCGACGCCAAGACTGCCACGGAAGAAGCTGGTTACATCGAAAAGCTCGGCAAGGTCGGCATCCCACTGGTCTATGTCGACTTCCGTGAAAAGCCGATGGAAAACACCGAGCCGAGCATGCGCATCATGGGCAAGCTGATGGGCAAGGAATCAATCGCCGAAGACTTCATCAAGTTCCGCGCCGACAGCATCGAGCGGGTCACGGGCGTGCTGGCGAAGGCCGACCCGAAGAAACCGCTGGTGTTCGTCGAGCGTGCCGGTGGATATTCCGATGATTGCTGCATGTCGTTTGGCAACGAGAATTTCGGCAAGATGGTCGAGATCGCCGGTGGCATCAACATCGCAAAGGACATCATCCCCGGCACCTTCGGTACGGTCAATCCGGAGCAGGTGATTGCCTCCAATCCGGACCAGATCATCATTACCGGCGGCAACTGGGACAAGTATGTTCCAGGGGGTGCCTGGGTCGGTGTCGGCTACGGTGCCGATCTGAAGGAAGCCCATCGCAAGCTTGAAGCGCTGACCAAGCGTCCAGCCTTTACCGGCGTCAAGGCTGTCGCGGACGGCAATGTCCACGCCATCTGGCATCAGTTCTATAACAATCCGTATCAGTTCGTTGCAATCCAGGAGATCGCCAAGTGGCTGCATCCGGAACTGTTTGCCGACCTTGACCCCGAAGCGACATTCAAGGAACTGCACGCGCGCTTCCTGCCGCTCGATTACAAGCCGGGATACTTCGTCTCGCTCAAGGATGAATGATCCATGGCCATCGAGGCTGCGACCACCAATTCAACAGGACGCGTTCTATATCGCGCCCTCGCTTTTCGCCGCATTGCCATCTTGAGCTTGCTTGTCATTGCATTGTGCTTCAGCATATCGCTCGACATGGCGCTCGGGCCGGCAAATTACCCACTTTCGGACGTCCTGTCGGCAATGCTCGACCCGGCCGCCGTCGCGCAACAGCTGCGCGTCATCGTTTGGGATATCCGCATGCCGATTGCATTGATGGCAGTGACGGTAGGCGCCTCCCTATCGGTTGCGGGCGCCCAAATGCAGACGATCCTTTCCAATCCGCTTGCCAGCCCTTTCACGCTCGGGATTTCCGCTGCAGCCAGTTTCGGCGCTGCGTTGGCATTGGTCGGTGGCGTCGCGCTGTTTCCGGCAGCGATCCAGTACATGGTTCCACTCAATGCCTTCCTGATGGCGATGGTGGCAGCCCTCTTCATCCATTTCGCCTCGACAATGCGCGGCGTCAGCGTCGAAACGATCGTGCTTCTCGGCATTGCGCTTGTCTTCACGTTCAACGCCGCACTTTCCTTGCTGGAATATCTGGCCTCTGAACAGGCGCTCGCAGCGGTGGTGTTCTGGACAATGGGCAGCCTCACCAAGGCGACCTGGCCGAAGGTTTACTTTACTGGGGCCATTCTGGTTGCGATGGTCCCGTTCCTGATGAAGGACGCCTGGGCATTGACGGCGCTTCGTCTCGGCGATGATAAGGCAGCCAGCATGGGCGTGAACGTGCGTCGACTGCGCCTGCAGACGATGATGATCGTCAGCCTGCTTGCTGCCATCCCGGTGTCGTTCGTGGGCACTATTGGCTTTGTCGGCCTGGTCGGACCCCATATCGCCCGCATGCTCGTCGGCGAGGACCAGCGCTTCTTCCTGCCGGGCTCGGTTATTTGCGGCGCGCTGCTGCTCTCGGCGACATCGGTCGTCAGTAAGATGATCATCCCTGGTGCGATTTTGCCGATCGGTGTGATCACCGCCCTCATCGGCGTACCGTTCTTCTTCGTCCTGATCTTCAGCAATCGGAGGCGCGCATGGTAGCGCTTGCACTTGATAAAGTCGGCGCCATGTATGGCCGCAGTTCTGTCCTTTCCGGCGTCAGTACCGACATTCTGGAAAAAGGCAGTATGACCGCCGTGATTGGCCCGAACGCTGCGGGCAAGTCGACACTTTTCAAACGCATAGCGTCGCTTATTCCCGGGCCAGGTCTCGTCCATCTGTCTGACACCGAGCGCGCGCAAACGAGCATCTGCTACATGCCGCAGGACACCGGCGCAAACGCTGTCTTGACGGTATATGAATCTATTCTCCTATCTGCAAAGCAAGGCAGCGGCTGGCGCGTTCACAATGACGAGCTCGATGAAATCGACATCATTTTGAAGGCACTACGGATCGACGCGCTTGCGTTTCGCGGCCTCGGCGAACTTTCCGGCGGACAGCGCCAGTTGGTCTCCCTCGCCCAAGCGCTAATCCGCAAGCCCGAAGTGCTGCTGATGGACGAACCGACCTCGGCTCTTGACCTTCACCGCCAGGTTGACGTGCTGAGTTTTGTTTCCAACCTTGCTCGCCGCAAAGGCATGATCGTTCTCATCGCGCTTCACGACCTCAACCATGCCCTGCGTTATTGCGAAAACACCATCGTCATAGCCAATGGAACAATGGTTGCAAGCGGCAAGACCGCAAGCGTCATCACCACTCCGATGTTGCAGGAAATCTACCAGGTCAATGCCCGCATCGAGAATTGCTCGCAGGGCCGTGCATTGGTGATCGTCGACGGCCCGATCTAGTCCGAGCCGCTGGCAAATGGCAGTGACTTTGGCTTCACGGCGCGTGTGATGTGCATAGGCCTAAGCGATCACCTTGGGGGCGAACGGAAGCCGGGTGAGATCGCACTCACCGGCCTGCTTGGTTGCCTTCCGCATGCGACAGGATCGCCTCCGGACCGGGATTTCGTAGAAAGCTGCGGGTGCGCGATTACATCGGGATCTTGCGGGTAACGGGCTTTCGATCGCTCCAAATTACCTTTCGGTGAGCCAGTTGATTGTTCAACTCTGAAGCAAGCGGGAGGCAGCCGTGGATCTCTCCGACAGCTTTCAAATTCAGTGCCCGAGGTGCGGCATGCGCGAGAGACTCACAATCTCGGGCATGGAGACGAGAGAGATGTTCCAGTGCTTTGTCTGCGGGACCACTCGCAGCTTGCAGAAAGAGGACATTCTGCAGACTTGCCGCGATGCAGCGAGCAAGACGCGGCAAGCGCTTTGAAGGATTTCACAGAATCGCAAATGGCCGCTTCTCATACGGATACAGTTGAAGCTCCGTCTGAGCGTTCAAATTAACAGATCGGCGGACTAGGCTGAAAACGTTGAGAATTCGAAGCCGGGTAAGGTTGACTTTTTTCGCGTCGCCTTTTGCGATCAAAGACTGATCGTCGGCCATCTGCACAAACTCCGGCGCGTCAGACTCCGGTTGCATTATGCAAGCAGATTTGCGATCCTGCGGGGACGGAGGTGTGATCCATTTGCCCGATTGAAATGGCCGCAGAGGCGTTCCGTGAAGTGGTGTTCCTGCGGGGCATCATGTTCGAGGACGGACCCTCGGTGGTTTCGTGACTGAAAGGAGACGAGACAATGCCCAAGTTCATCACAATCGGATATGGCGATCCGGCCGACTACGACCGCACGGCCAAGTCCGCCAGAGACGCCGCGCACGCCCAGGACGCCAAACTTCGGTCCGACGGCGCTGTGATGGGGATCGCTGGCGAACCGGTGCAGGTTCGCAATCCAGACGCTCACGGCGTGGAAACCCGCGATGGACCGTTCATGTCGTCCGCCTTGCCGATCGCCGGTTTCGCCATCATCGAAGCTGCCGACCTGAGCGAAGCTATCAAAAAGGTTTCGTGCGTGCCCTGTGCGGTTGCGCATGGCGTCGTTGAAGTTTGGCCATTGAAACAGGCAACTTGATCCGAGCCGCAACGGCTTCAGCAGCCACGAGCATCGCCGATGCACTGGCAGGGTCGTTTCGTGCAAACCGCTCGGCCAGATGATGGATTTCGCCCGACCGCACCTCGAGATCACTGTCATTGACCAGGGTGTGGGTTCCACAGTGCTCCCTCACCGCCGTGTCCCCCTCGACAGCTTCGACGATCTTGCCGTTACGCTTCATCGCAAGTCAAACCTCGTCCGGCCCCTTCCGCAGGTGCCGCAACTTATCTAGATGTTGGGCCTTTTGGGGCAAGTACGATCAACGATGATCAATGCGGCACGGCATCTGTCCTCTCGGGCAGATCGGAAGCGGTGATCCAAATGTGACCGTCGAATGCCAATTCTCCGCCATCGAGCTTGCGGCTGGCAATCCTCTCAAGCATCGTAAGCTTGGAACGAATATCGCCAATCGCGCTGACATTGACCACGCAGACCGCCTGACAGGTGCTGCCATCTCTCATCACGATCAAGGTATGGTGGCTGTTCTCCATAATTCTTCCCGACAGTGTCACGAGCCTCATGCTGTTTTCCTTCCGTAAGTGATTGCGGAAAGCCCCAGGGCTGGAGGTTCCGGATATATGGTTAACGAAAGGTTAACAGGAGCCAGGCGTGGCCGGTCATGGGACGGTCAAACCCACCTTGAGAGGTCCGGTGCCCACCGCGTTTCACGCGCCAAGCGTGGCCTTCTATTTGAATTACGGGACGCACGAACGGCCCCTGCGCTGTACTGCGCCGAGTTTGTTTTCGTCGACAATTTTTCTATGGATCTAGATGCAACTACCGCATCTACAATGCCGGCAGCGACGTTGGAGCTTGCGGGTGCTGCAACAACGCTATCGAGCTGAGCGCTTAAAACGCCTTCTCCCCGGCAAGCTGCTAGCTTCGCTGCAAGGTTCGCTCCTCCAACAGGGCGAGCAGCGTAACTACATCTACCTGGAGGTCCCGGCAGACTCCCTCGTATTCGTCTATAAGCGCCTCTCGATGGTGCATCTCACGCCGGAGATTGTCGAGCGTCGTTGATGCCAGCGCGTAGGATTCAAAGAGATCATCCAAGCGCCGGTCCTTGGTTGCGAGCAACCACCCACGATGGCGCGGTAGCGCCATCCCCAGGCGAGCCCGCCCTAGCTTTAACAAGCTCATTCCGCGCCTCCCTTGGCCCTGAGTAAAGCTATTTCGCCTCTACCTTAGGAAGGTACACGGCGACGGCCCGGCTATTGTCATTGAGAATTTCGCCTCCAACGATCAGGTAAACGGCTATCGCTGCTACCGAGAGAAGCATCACACCGATGGGCAACCCGGTTGATGCGGTTTTTTCCGGCTGCCCATAGCTATTTCTTTCATGCATCCTGATATCTCCCATGGTCTCCTCGAACCGAGGTAACAGCACCAGAGCAGCCGAAGGGACGGAAGAGCCGCTCTGGCACCGTTACAAACCCATGGCTTTTTTGTGAGGGTCTTCAGCGACATGGGCTAATTGAGAAATTTAGTGCAACGCGGCTTCCCAACAATCGACCTCAGACTTTTGCCAAGGGCCGATCAGACTGAAGTCCCATGCCGGAACTTTTCACATTGTCGCGGGTTTTGGTGCCTGCCAGATGGCCTGCCTAAGGCTTGGCTAGCAGTCCGCAACAAGCGCTTGTCTTATCGGGAACCCAACCCCGAGCCCGCTTCAAGATGGAGAGGAAGAGGAACGGCAGGCCGCTTTACCCAACACACTCGTAAGAATCGTCAAACCGCGGAAGCGGAAACCTCGCGCAGCCACTCAATGAACAGTCTCCCACTTTCTTTTTTTGGCTTCCTTGTTGGAACGACGACGAAGTAGGCCGCCCTGGTGCGGATGGATGCATCAGTAAGACGGACCAAGCGAGTTTGCTGGATAAGGTCGGCCACTAGACGATTCCAACCGAGCGCAATGCCTTGCCCGTTCATTGCGGCATAAATGGCCTCGATGTAGAAACTGCATCGAAGGCCTCGGGCCTTTTTCGGCGCCTTCACGGAAAAGGCCGCTAGCCACTCCTCCCAGCCCGTCCATGTAGGATCTTCCGTATCGCTTGATATCAAAGGATGGCCGACAAGATCTTGCGGTGTGCGGACCTCGCCAGCCGTGAGCAAATAATCTGCGCTGCAAATCGGGAAAACTTCGTCGTCGAACAATAGCTCCGCCTGACCGTCCGACCAAGTACCGGTTCCGTAGCGGATCGCCAGGTCTACATCGCTTGTCTCGATGCTTGTTCGGGCATCCTGCGTAATGATGCGAAGTTTGATTTCGGGATGGGCGCGAGAAAACGCGGCGATCCTTGGCAGAAGCCAGAAGTGCGAGAAGGAAATGGTCGCCGAGATGGCCAACTCATCATCCGGGCCTTCAGATCGGAGGTCGGCTACGGTGTCGGCAATCAGATTGAACGCGTCGCCGGCCGCTGCTGAAAGCAGCTTGCCCTTCTCCGTCAATTCGATCTTGCGGTGGAGCCGCCGAAACAAGGGAAAACCGAAATCTTCTTCCAGCAAATGGATTTGCCGGCTTACGGCAGCCTGAGTAACACCGAGCTCCGTCGCCGCGCGCGTGAAACTGGACAAGCGGGCCGCCGCTTCAAATGCCGTCAAGGCGGTGAGCGGCGGTAGTTTCTTCCTCAGGTTCGACATCTGTCTTCCATTACATTTGGTAATGTCACCTGCGCATATTTATGCCGTTGAGCGACCAGAATAGTTGAGCGATTTTGTCTTTCAGCCCCTCGGCCTTTCGATCGGAACATAAGGTGGATTTATGCTGCAGACATTTGCTTCTCCCATATCGGCCCTCCTGGACGCAAGGGCTGAAGGACATTCACTTCCAGCCGGCCTTTACACACGCGAGGACGTGTTCGAGGCAGATCTCGAGGTGTTCTTCCGCCGGCACTGGATCTGTATCGGCCTTGAATGCGATGTGCCGGAGCCTGGCGATGCAACCGTTATTGATATCGGCAAGACGAGCCTCATCGTCCTTCGCGACGACGACGGCGATATCCGCGTCATGCACAACGTCTGCCGTCACCGCGGCTCACGTCTGCTGGATCCGGGCAAGACGATCGTTTCGAAGCTCGTCTGTCCCTATCATACCTGGACCTATGAGTTGACGGGCGAGCTGAGCTACGCGCCTCATATGGGCAAGAACTTCGACAAGGAATGCCGCAGCCTCAAGGCGGTGGCATTCAAGTCGGTTGGCGGCCTCATCTATGTCTGCCTATCGGACAATCCGCCCGAAGATATCGAGCGCCTCATCGACGTCATGGCCGAACGCCTTGCACCCTACGATATCAGCAATGCCAAGGTCGCGTACGAATCCGATGTCATCGAACAGGGCAACTGGAAGCTCACGATCGAAAACAACCGTGAATGCTACCACTGCTCCGCTAACCATCCCGAACTCTGCGTCTCCTTTGTCGACCTCGATTTCGGCTTCGACCCGGACGCCTTGAGCCTGGAAGATCGCGCCCAGGCCGAGGAGCATTTCTCGCTCTATGCGGAACGCACCAAGCGGTGGGAGGCAGACGGGTATCCATCTGCAGCGGTCGAGCAATTGGTGAACTGCACCACTAATTTCCGAACGCAACGGCTCATCATTTCGGGTGCTGGCGAATCCCAGACCCCCGACGCGACCGCAGCCTCGGCAACGCTGCTCGGCACGATATTGCGCAAGGATCTCGGCGATATGCACCTCTGGGGCCACAACAGCTGGAACCACTTCATGGGCGACCACGCCGTCGTTTCGATCGTCATACCGCTCTCAGCGGATAAAACGCTCGTGCGGACGAAATGGCTCGTGCACAAGGATGCGGTCGAAGGCATCGATTACGACCTCGAAAAGCTGACCAACGTCTGGATCGCCACGACCGAGCAGGACGCCGAACTCGTCGCCCGCTCGCACGCCGGGATCGAAGATCCAGCCTATGTGCCAGGCCCCTACTCACCCTTCTCCGAAACCAACCTCGACAAGTTCACGTCGTGGTACATCGACCGGATGCGTGCCCATGGATACTAAGAGCTCCTTTTCTCCGGTCGGTCGTCTTGAGCCTGACAACTTGTGGAGCCGCGACAGGGATGAAGATCTGGTCTGCGTGGATGTCCATCAGGAAACGCACGACGTGAAGACCTTCACCTTTGCGTCTCCCGAGGGCAAACGTTTTGCCTTCGAAGCCGGTCAATATTTCCTGTTCGACCTCGATGTCGATGGCGAGCCGGAAAGCCGGTGCTACAGCATATCGTCGTCCCCGAAGCGCAGCAATGCGTTCTCGGTCACGGTCAAACGGGTCGCCGGCGGCAAGATATCGAACTGGCTTCATGACAAGCTCGTCGTCAACGCCAAGGTCAAGGCAAACGGTCCTCTCGGCCACTTCGTTCGGCCGAACGGCCGGAAGTATCTGTTTCTGTCCGGAGGATCAGGGATTACCCCGGTCATGGCGATGGTCCGCGAGTTGGCAGACACGTGCGAACCCGCCGATGTTGTCTTCATGCACGCGGCGCGGACCCCGAAGGACCTCATCTTTCGCAACGAACTCGCCAATCTGGCCAACCGAGTGAAGGGCCTGCGACTGCAGTTTCTGCCGGAAGTCGTTTCCGGTGAGGCCAATTGGCACGGTCTGACGGGACGCATATCGGCTGCATATATGCAACTCGCGGTTCCCGACGTCGCTGAACGCATCATCATGTGCTGCGGCCCTGCGCCGTTCATGGCGGCGGCGCGCGCGATCACGGCCGAACTGGGCGTTCAGGCGTCCAACTATATCGAGGAGAGCTTCGATGCAGCGGTGATCGACGACGTGGATATTCCTAACGTCGAACAGCCCGCCACCCGAACATTCCAGGTCGAATTTTCCAAACAGGCTCGCAAGATCGAGGTTGGAGGTGAGCAGACCGTGCTCGCCTGCGCAAAAAAGGCAGGAGTAAAGCTTCCCTCATCCTGTTCGAATGGCGTTTGCGGCACATGCAAGTCGAAACTGGTATCCGGCTCGGTCGAGATCAACCACAATGGCGGCATCCGGCAACGAGAGATAGATGCCGGACTCTTTCTGCCGTGCTGTTCGAAGCCGCTGAGCGATCTCGTCATCGATCGCTAGCATCATCCGAGCATCGGGACACGGGTTCATTCGAGCCTTAGCTTGTCAGGCCGCGAGCGCGCCACTCTTCTTTGCCGTCCAGGTGGCGATGGGTCCCATGAGGCCAGGGTTGTGGCAGTCATAGGCCTCAATACCAAGCTCTCGTCGCCGTTTTCTCGTATCTCGACATTGTCTGTCGGGGCGGCGGCGACGTCCGAGAAGACAGCACCATCGGGCTTCAGCACTTGGTGCAGCCGCAGGCATGGTTATCGGCAATGTTCCTCCTGCGCTCGGTTGCACCCGAGCCGTTCACTTCAATGTCTCGGACGATCAGGCAACAACGCCCAGAAGGCGAACAACGGCGTTTCGTCGGAGCGCATGGCGTGCCGGACACCAGGTGGATTGTAAAACGAGCCTCCGACCCCGGGTGAGAACCACTCGGAGGTGCCATGCTGAAACTCTCCCTCCGACAGAACCAGGTAAGTTTCTTCCGGGGCATGGTCGTGATCGGGATAACGCACGTTCGGCGCCATCAGCGTCGCTCCAAGCCATAGGTCACTTCGGTCCTCCAAGCCACCCGGTCCGACGATCATCGTGTTGGCGTGGCTCATCAGGAAATTCTCGCTTGCCGTATGATCGTAGACGGAGCGCCACTTCCATTCGAGCATCGGCTCAAGGTCCGCGAAGCGCTCAATCAGCGCATCCAGTGACGGTCGCCAGGTTTTCGTTGCCAGAACGCTCTCGATATGTCGGTTGCACACCGGAAGGCGCTTTCCGATGTTCAAGCGTTGGGGTTGTGGCGCTTCGAGTTGGGCAAATATCTCCATGACGGACCGGCGCGCCCTTAAATCCTGAGCGAATTGGTCGAACGCGACGAAAGCCGCATCCAGAAAAGCTTGCAGAGCGTCGACCCGCGCCATCGTTAGAGATCCTTGGCAAGACGCAGCGCGTCGTAGATGGCCGCATGCGTGTTACGCGCCGCGACCGCATCGCCGATCCGGAAAAGTTGGTAGGCACCTTCCGGGTTGCGTTCAACCGATTGCGGCGTTCCAGAAATCAGGTCGTCGTAGGACACTTCGCCGAGGTTCCTCGAACCAGGCTTCAGTTCGAAATAGAGGTCATCGAGCGGAATGGTGCCGTGATTGACGACGATCTGATCGAAGGTCTGCTGCTTGGCCACGCCGCCATAGTCGCTGCCGACATGCGCGATGATCTGATTGCCGCTCTTCTCTGCCGCCTCCAGCCTGTAGGTGACGGTAAAGGTGACATCGAGTTTCTGCAGCGAGCGCATGTAGGGAACGAGGTTCATCGCCATGACTTCCGGCGCGAAGGAACGGTCCGGCGTCATGATCTCGACTTTCGCACCGGCCCTGGCGAGGAACTCCGCAGCCTGAAGACCAGCATGATCGCCGGCATCGTCGAAGATGAGCACGTTGGTTCCCGGCTTTACATCACCCGAGATGATGTCCCAGGAGGAAACGACAAGCTCGTTTCCCTTCAAAAGAACCTCCGTATGCGGCAGTCCGCCTGTCGCGATGATGACAACATCGGGCGTTTCGGCATGCACGGTGTCAGCCTCGGCCCAGTTGTTGAACCGGAAGGTGACGCCGAGCTTTTCGCACTGGTTCATGCGCCAGTCGATGATGCTGATCATTTCCCGTCGGCGCTCGCTTTGGGCCGTAAGCCGGATCTGGCCGCCCGGATTGTTCGCGGCCTCGAAAACGACGACCTCATGCCCCCGCTCCGCAGAGACGCGAGCGGCTTCAAGGCCAGCTGGGCCCGCCCCCACAATTACGACCTTCTTGCGGACCACCGCCTTCGGGATCCGGTGCGGCATCGTTTCTTCCCGGCCGGTCGCAGCATTATGGATGCAGAAGGCCATGCCACCTTGATATATGCGGTCAAGACAGTAGTTGGCGCCGACACAGGGGCGGATATCATCCTCTCGCTTTTCCATGATCTTTCGCACGATATGCGGGTCGGTCATGTGGGCGCGGGTCATTCCGACCATGTCCACTTTGCCCGACGCGATTGCGTGGCGCGCGGTTGCCACATCCGGAATCTTGGCTGCATGGAACGTCGGAAAATTGGTCGCGGCGCGGATCTCGCCCGCGAAATCAAGATGCGGCGAATTTGCCATACCCTGAATCGGGATGACGTCGGTCAGACCCGCATCCGTATCGATATGGCCGCGAATAACATTCAGATAGTCTATAAGGCCGCTGTCGCGAAGGCGTTTTGAGATCTCAATTCCTTCGCTCATTCCAGTCCCGCCGGGAAGACATTCGTCGGCTGTGTAGCGAACGCCCAGGATGAAGTCGTCACCGACCCTTTCACGCATTGCCTTGAAGACGTCGAAACAGAAACGCAAGCGATTGTCGAGCGAACCACCATAGGGACCATCGAGCTCGTTGGTGAGCGGCGAGGTGAACTGGTCGATGAGATGGCCGTAGGCTTCAAGTTCGACGCCATCCATACCACCGGCCTTCATACGCTCGGCCGCGTCAGCGAAGTCCTTGATGATGCGCTCGATATCCCAGTCTTCGATCTTCTTCGGAAACGCACGGTGTGAGGCTTCGCGATGGTGCGAGGGTGCAATGACCGGGAGCCAGTCGCCCTTGTCCCAGCGGGTGCGCCTGCCGAGATGAGTGAGCTGGATCATGATCGCAGCGCCCTCTTCGTGCACAGCGTCCGTCATCTGCCTAATCCATGGCACGATCTCGTCCTTGTAAGCCAGCAGATTGTTGAAGACCGGGGGACTGTCTTTCGAGACTGCAGCAGAGCCGGCAGTCATCGTCAGCGCCACACCGCCCTTCGCCCGTTCAACCGTATAGGCGCGGTAGCGGCCCTTCGGCATACCGTCTTCTGGGTAGGCAGGCTCGTGGGACGTGACGATGATGCGGTTGCGCAGGGTCAAATGCTTCAACTGAAACGGCTGAAGCAGGGGATCGTTCGACATGCAATGGGCTCCGGTTTAAGGGACTTTAATTCGCAACGGTAAGCGAAAATGTACACAAGTGTCAACAAACAAAAACACCGTAGTTTGGAACTTCGACACTCGTGTACATTTTGCTTGAAGCAGCCCTTTGGATTTGTTAGGAGGTAATCATGGAACAGGCGATGAGTGACACTGGCTGGCGCGGTTCTCAGGAGGGGTGGCTCGAAGCGGCCTACGACTCCCTGCTCGAGTCTGGCGTGGAGTCGGTGAAGATCCTGCCGTTGGCCAAACGGCTCAATCTTTCCCGGACTAGCTTCTATTGGTTCTTCAAGGACCGCGAGGAACTGTTGAACGCTCTCATTGCGCGCTGGAGGGAGAAGAATACGGGTAACCTCGTCAAGCAATCCGAAGCCTATGCGGAGTCCCTGGCCGAGGCGATGCTGAACGTTTTCGACTGCTGGGTGAGCAAGGACCTGTTTGACTCCCAGTTCGAATTCGCCGTTCGTAGCTGGGCGCTGCAATCGCAGGAGATACTGGCCGAAGTCCAGCAGGCCGATCAGGTCAGAATGGAGGCGCTGGGCCGCATGTTCATGCGTTTCGGCTACGAGGCGGGACCAGCGGATGTTCGCGCGCGAACAACCTACCTGGTCCAGATTGGATACATCTCGATGCAGTCCAAGGAGGACCTGGCGCTCCGTATGAGGCGCATTCCGGATTACATCGCGATTTATACCGGACAAACGCCGCAGCAGAGGGAGCTCGACCGCTTCTACGCTCGGCATGGCTACAAAGCAGAGTGAGAGAACAATGGAAACGGGCGGACCTTTGAGGGTTGGCGTACTTGGTGGTGCCGGATGGCTGGGCGGCGCAATAGCCAAAGCCATTGTCGGCGCAGGCGTCGTTGAACCTGAAAACCTGTCCCTCTCCTATCGCAGCGAGCGTCCCTACCGTTTCAACCGCTCCTCCTGGACATCAGACAACCAGGCACTCGCCGACCGCTCTGACGTTATCGTTCTCTCCGTCCGCCCGGCCGACTGGCCCACCCTGAACGTCGATGCCAAAGGCAAGCTGCTCATCTCCGTCATGGCGGGTATTCGCCTGAGCGCTCTTTGTGCGCACCACCGGACGGACCGTGTGGTCCGTGCCCTGCCGAATGCGGCGGCCGAAGTTCGAAAGTCCTACACGCCTTGGATCGCCACGGCGGGCTTGCGAAAAGATGATCGGGCGATCGTGCGATCTATATTCGATGCCTGCGGCGCTCAAGATGAAGTGTGCGAAGAGGCGGAAATCGACTATCTGACCGGCCTCACCGGATCGGGGCCCGCCTTTCCGGCGCTGCTCGCCGAAGCGATGATGACAGACGCCATCTCGCATGGACTGTCGCCCGAGATCGCCAAGCGGGCCGTCAACACCCTCATGGTGGGTGCGGGCCGGCTGCTGGAACAGCGGGACGACTGTCCCAGTGAAACAGTCCAGACCTTCCTTGACTATCGCGGCACCACAGCTGCCGCGATCGAGGAGATGCGCGCGGCCGGGTTCGATGATGCCGTTTCGCGCGGGTTGACGGCTGCATTGAGGAAATCGGTTGGCATGGGGGAAGCCTCCTAGCGCCGTAAGGGCGGGTTCCGCGGCACCCCGCTTTCAAAAGATAAGCCGCCAAAAGAGGGAACGATAATGAAACGCTTGCTTGCATCGACATGCCTGTTTCTTGGAACCGTCACTGGTTCGTCGCTCGCCAATGCTGCGGACTGCGGCGGCGTCACAATCGCCAGCATGAATTGGCAAAGTGCCGAGGTAATTTCCAACCTCGACAAGATCATCCTCAATGAAGGTTACGGCTGCAGCGCCGAGATCACCATCGGAGACACCGTCCCAACCATCACGTCGATGGCCGAAAAAGGCGAGCCTGATATCGCGCCGGAAGCCTGGATCGATCTGCTGCCCGACGTGGTCAAGAAAGGTACGGAGGAAGGTCGCATCGTCAAGGTTGGCTCTCCCCTTCCCGACGGCGGCATCCAAGGCTGGTGGATCCCGAAGTACTTTGCCGATGCCCACCCCGACATCAAAACAATTCCCGACCTCCTGAAACATCCCGATCTTATCAAGGATCCTGAAGACCCGAGCAAGGGGGCAATCTTCAACGGGCCGCAGGGTTGGGGAGGCACCGTCGTAACCGCACAGCTGTACAAGGCCTTCGAAGCTGAAAAAGCCGGCTGGACTCTCGTTGACACCGGATCCGCCGCAGGTCTCGACGGTTCAATCGCCAAGGCCTACGAACGCAAGGAAGGCTGGGTCGGCTACTACTGGGCGCCGACCGCCCTTCTCGGCAAATACGAGATGGTGCAGCTGCAAGCCGGCGTGCCATACAATCCGGCCGAGTGGAAGCGCTGCATTACGGTTGCCGAATGCACCGACCCCAAACCCAGCGCATGGCCGGTCGACACGATCGTTACGCTCGTCGCCAAGCCCTTTTCCGAAAAGGCAGGCCCCGAGGTCATGGATTATCTCAACAAACGCTCCTGGAGCAATGAGACGATCGCCAAGCTCATGGCCTGGATGACCGACAACCAGGCGAGCGGCGAAGAAGGTGCCAAGCACTTCCTCGAAGAAAACCCGGATATCTGGAAGAAGTGGGTTTCCCCGGAGGCCGCCACCAAGATCGAGGCTGCGCTTTAATCACCACCGCCGAACGCCGGTGCGGTGCGCTTTCGGCACACCGCACCGTGCGTGCCGATATAACAACAAGAACGGATCGGCTCTTTCGAGAAGGGGAACCGAATGGACTGGTTTTATCAATTTCCTCACATGAACGACAACGCACTTCGAGATCTGAAGAAGGTCATCGACGAGACTTTTCGCGGCTTTACACGCAGCTACGGCGACCTGATCGAGGGCTTCTTCACGCCCCTGCAGCATTTTCTGATCGCCGCCGATCGGTTCATGACCAAGACGCCTTGGCCGATCATCACGCTCCTGATCCTGGTCATCGCCTGGGCAGCCACGAGGAGCCTGCGGATCGTCGGCGGCTGTCTCGCGACGCTGTTGTTGATCGGCTACTTCGGCATGTGGGACGACACGATGCGGACGATCTCGATGATCTTCGTGTGCACCGTTCTGTCGATCGCGATCGGACTGCCGACCGGCATTCTGATGTCGCGCTCAGACAAGGTCCAGCGGATCGTCAATCCCGTGCTCGACGTGATGCAGACCATGCCGAGCTTTGTTTACCTGATCCCCGTCGTCATGCTGCTCGGCATCGGCAAGGTTCCCGGTCTGATCGCCGTTGTCATCTATGCCATCCCGCCGATGATCCGGCTCACCAATCTCGGCATTCGTCTCGTCGACAAGGATGTGCTGGAGGCGGCCGACGCCTTTGGCGCTGACAACAGACAGAAGCTTTTCAAGGTGCAGCTCCCCCTAGCGCTTCCGACCATCATGGCCGGCATCAACCAGACCATCATGATGGCGCTCGCCATGGTCGTCATCGCTTCGATGATCGGCGTTCAAGGTCTTGGCCAGCCGGTGCTCAAAGCGATCGCGAACCAATACTTCACGCTCGGCATCTTCAATGGCCTTGCCATCGTCGGCATTGCTATCATGTTCGACCGTGTCAGTCAGGCCTATGGTGAACGGCTCCAGAAGCATCGGGAGGTTGTCCATGGCTGACCATGCTTTCGGCGGCATCGCGATCCGCCATCTCTACAAGATCTTCGGGCCGAATGCGCAGGCTCATGTCGAGGCGGTCAGGAGCGGTCTGACCAAGACCGAACTGAACGAGCGGCACGGACACGTGCTCGGACTTCGCGACATCAACATCGAAATGCCGTCGGGCTCCATTCAGGTGATCATGGGGCTTTCCGGATCGGGCAAATCGACGCTCATCCGCCACATCAACCGGCTGATCGACCCGACAGCCGGCGAAGTCCTCGTCGACGGCATCGATGTGGTGAAGATGCCGGATAAGGATTTGCGCGAATTCCGTCGTCACCAGACGGCCATGGTATTCCAGAAGTTTGCCCTTCTTCCGCACCGCAGCGTGCTCGACAACACTATCTTCGGCCTTGAAATCCAGGGTGTGTCTCACGCGCAGAGCATCGATACCGCCATGCGATGGCTGGAGCGCGTCGGGCTCAGAGGTTTCGAGCAGAAGTACCCGAACCAGCTGTCGGGCGGCATGCAGCAGCGCGTCGGCCTTGCCCGGGCGCTTGCCAACGACGCACCGGTGCTCTTGATGGATGAGGCTTATTCGGCACTCGACCCGCTCATCCGCACGGATATGCAGACGGTGCTTCTGGACCTGCAAAAGGAGATCAAGAAGACGATCGTCTTCATCACCCACGACCTCGACGAGGCTTTGAGACTCGGCGACCAGATCGCCATTCTTCGCGACGGCGAGGTCATACAGCAGGGGACCAGCCAGGATATTGTGTTGAGACCCGCCGACGACTATGTCGCGAACTTCGTGAAGGAGGTGAACCGGGGCCGCGTCGTGCATGTCGAGGCCATCATGACGCCACTTGGGGCGGGCGCTGTCGATAGCGGGCAACGGATTCCCGCCGATTTCACGATCGAAGAGGCGGTACGTGCGCTCACAGCTGCACCCGAAGGCGACATCACCGTCGTCGATTCTTCCGGCAAGCCTCTCGGCACCGTCACGTTTCGCGAGCTGGCCGGTGCGATGGTCAATGCGCATGAAGCCTACGATCGCACAATGACGGTCGCAGCTACCGCCGCGTGACAAGACTGGTCGGTCGCCCAAACGCTGCATGCTCCGGGTGGACGGCCTTTGCCCCGAAAAGCGCGAGGTCCCGGGTAGTTGGTGCGTGCTATCGCGCCTGCGTTTCTTTGGTCGCGTGACTTGTAAGACTTTGCTCGGTCAGCATCCTCAGATATGGTTCGATACTGTTTTCGATCTTCAAGCAAATCTGGTCGTATTCTTCAATCAAGACCCCATCGGGAGTGTCGGTGCTACGCAGCACATCGAGTTGGATTGACGCCTCGGCATAGGCAATGAAAATCTCGATCATCGATCGGCTTCTTAACTCGGAAAGTAAGCGCCCGTAGGCAGGCAGCCGAAGCATCATGCGTGCTCTGCCGATCTTTTCCAGGTTCATTTTCTTGCTCCGTTTTGGCCACAAGCAGTAACCGCTGCGGTCCAACTCTGACTGCTAAGAAAAGTTCCTGGTGAGGTCTATGCCTTTACGGCCCGGGCGGCGACATTCGTGAGCAGCCGAACAACATCCATCTCGATCCTCGCGCAGTCGCAATCCAGTCGGGTTACATGGCGCGTTTTTTGGCCTTCAACCGCACGCACCTGGTCTCTCTGAATGGCCGCGAACCCGTAGGCCTTTAGGAGGTCCTTTAGGGCTGGGATTTTCAGCGTTTCTAGCTGCCGTCGATACGCCGGTAAGCGCATCATCAGACGCCGACGGCCGATCGTCTCGAAGTCCACAGCTGGTCTCCAATTTCGTCGTCTTTCTAAAGATTCAAATCGAAACCAAAGGAAAGGTTCCCTCAGGCAGCGCTCGGCGGGCGTGGCGCCAAGCGCGTGGTCGGCCAGGCGCTGTTTTATGCATTCGACGAACAGGCCATGCGCTTTGATTGGCGTGGAACTTGTCCTTCAAGGATGACGCGGAAAGCCTGCAGGTTCCGCGATATTCTTCACCTTCTGCGCCCATCGGCTCGAGGCCGGAAACCAGCTTATTCTCAACCTCTGGTGACCTTTGGCGAGACCATATCTCGCCCGGTCTGCCACCTGTCGAAGCCGGGCCGCGACATTGACGCCCTCGCCATACCGGTCCTCGCCCTCGACGATCACCTTCCCGAGATCTACTTCGTCGAACGCAGCCCCGCCTCAGGCGACGGATCATCCACCGTCCACCCAGCAGGTTCGCGCCGGTGATTAGGCTCGCAGCTGTTTCAGGACCCATTCGGTTCCACCCGCGGCACGCGATCGGTCGCACGCTTCTGGAGCCACTGGAGATCCATGGGCTGGATCGGCGCCAGGAACGGGTGAACAAGGCACTCGAAGATGTTGGTTTGCCGCAGAATTTTCGATACCGATTCCCGCATCAGCTGTCCGGCGGCCAGCGCCAGCGCGTGGCCATTGCCCGGGCGCTTATCCTGTCACCCCGCATTCTCCTGCTAGATGAACCGACGTCGGCGCTCGACGTGTCCATCCAGGCCGAGATCCTGAACCTGCTGAAAGATCTGCGCGAGCGAGAAGGGCTGACATATATCCTCGTCAGCCACGATCTCGCCGTGGTCGCCCACCTGTGCGACCGCGTTGCCGTGATGCAGGATGGTGGCTTCGTCGAAGTTGCGGAAAAGCGGCAGCTGATCGAGCGCGCCGTTACACACCCCTACACCCGCACCCTGATCAACGGCAGTCGCGGCTACGTTCCTCTGTAGCGATGATCTCATCGTTAGCCTGCCATGATTCTGCTTGCTTATAACTGGCGACGATTATCCAACCCCTGTCAGCTACAGGCGCCATCGTTTTCCAGCATCTGTCATCGCTGACGCGTCTAGAAAGTTTGGCTCGGCCTATGCCGGTCGCTTACGTCGAAAGCCGGCTACTTCAAGCCATAGCGAGGCAACGCGACAGCCACCTTTGCTAAATAAACCATTGGCTGTGTACCGCCATCATAGCGCGTTTTGGGAGGTAGCCTTATATTCCGTTGTTGAAATATACATTGTGCTTATGTCCAATGGGAGAGGAGGACACCGTGCACGGACCTAGCGTCAAGGACACCCGCGAGCGCGCGGCTTCACCGATCGAATTACAGGATCTTGCAAAAAAGCTTGCGGCTCTCGCTCGACAAATCAAGACAATCGCAGCAACACCTCTCAGCGAGGGGGGCGATTTGGACTGCGTATTCCGATGAAGCCGGCCATCGATTCCGATTTGAAGCCGGCCGGTCATTCCGATTTCATTCCGGCCGGCGTTCCGAATTGAAGGCGGCCATTTATCGGACTGATCCTGGGTCTTTTTGATGTTTGGATCTGGTTTTGTTTGACGTCAAGCTTGTGGTGTTTCTGGTAGCACTGGGGCGCGCTGTTTTCTCATGCTTTCGCCGGTGAGCTCGATGCGATAGGCGCTGTGAACAAGGCGATCGAGAATGGCATCAGCAAGCGTAGGGTTCGCGATAATCTCGTACCATCGGTCCAAGGGCACTTGGCTTGTGACGATGGTGGACCGCCGCTCGTAACGGTCCTCGATGATCTCCAGGAGATCGCGCCGCTGATCGTCGTTGAGCTTTTCCGGTCCCCAGTCGTCAAGGATAAGCAGATCGGTCTTGGCCAGCGATTTGAGGATCCGTCCATACCGTCCGTCGCCTCTTGCCAGGGCAAGCGAGGCGAATAGCCTTGGAACACGATGATAGGCGACGGAGAAGTCCTCACGGCATGCCTTGTGGCCGAGGGCGCAAGCTAACCAGCTTTTGCCGACCCCGGCCGGCCCGGTAACGAGAAGACTGTGATGCTTGCGGATCCAGTCGCAACCGGCAAGCGTCATGAATAGGTTGCGGTCAAGGCCACGTGCGGCACGAAAGTCGGCGTTCTCGATTTGCGCATCATGGCGAAGCTTAGCAGCCCTGGCGCGGGCTTCGAAGCGCTTCTGTTGGCGCATGGTAGCCTCTCGCTCGAGCAGGATGGCAAGCCATTCGCCATGCTCGAGGCCGCGTGCCTCGGATTGTGCGTCGAGTTCCTGGAAGGCCGTGGCCATGCCGTGAAGGCCGAGTTCGCGCAGCCTGTCGATGGTGGGATTTGTCAGCATCGTATCTATCCTCAATGAAAGTAGTCAGGGCCACGCAGATTGGCGTGATCGATGATTGCAGACGGTTCGGCGGAATGCCTGGCGGCCTTATGGTTGGCCAGAAGTGAGGCAATGCTTTTGCAGTTCAGCCCGCCGATCTCGACGGCTCTGGCCGATACGGCTTCAGCGCGATCGCGAGTGATGTCGCGAAACAGGCGCAAGATACCCAGACATGTTCGGAAGCCCTGTTCAGGGTGTGGACGGCTGGCGAGAACAGCGATGATCAATCCTTCGGTCTGGGGCCCGATGGATGCGCCCCAGCGACGGAAGCGATCGGGCGTCCACTCGGCATATCGCCGATGAGAACTGGGCATGTGCTCCGGATCGGTTCCATGAAGAGGACCGCCATAGCGACGCTGGTGGACGGCGACGCGCTTGCCGCGGTGAAAGATCTCGACGGTGCGCGCCGTCGCTCTCAGATCGACCTGCTGGCGGATGAGGCCATGCGGCACGGAATAGAGAAAGGTTTTGTATTCGACGTGATAGTCCGTCGAGACGCGAACCAGACGCCATTCCGCGAACTCGTAATCGTCACCGGGAAGGCTGGCGAGCGCGGCACGTTCAACATTCTCGAACAATTGTCGGCGACTGACACCAAGGCGTCGCATGACGTGGTCGTTGATACGATCGAGTGCCTGGCCAATCGCGGCATTGGCTTCGGCCAGCGAGAAGAAGGTCTGATTGCGCAGACGTCCAAGGATACATGACTGGGCGAAACGGACACCGTTCTCGACTTTCGATTTGTCTTTCGGCCTTCTGGGGCGGGCCGGTAGAACACCGATGCCGTAGTGAGAGGCCATCATGCCGTAGCTGCGGTTGATCTCAGGATCATAAAAGCTGGCACGATTGACACCCGACTTCAGATTGTCGGGGACGATCAGCCGAGGAACACCGCCGATGAAGCGAAACAGGCGGACATGCGCGCCGATCCAGTCAGGAAGCGATTGCGTCCAGGTCGCTTCCGCATAGGTAAAGCTGGAAGCGCCGAGCACGGCGACGAAGATCTCCGCCTCACGGATCTCGCCAGTCTTGCGATCGACGATCGGTATCTTCTTTCCCGAATAGTCCACAAAGACCTTGTCGCCTGCAGCATGTTCCTGGCGCATCGTCGGAGAGAGCCGTTGTTCAAAGCCACGGAAGAGCTCACAAAAGCGGCTGTATCCATACCCATCGGGGTTTGAAGCGCGGTACTCCTCCCAAAGGATCAGGAGGGTGACGCCGGGCCTCTTGAGCTCGACGGCAAGCTCGGCCCAGATCGGTTCAGTACGCCGTCTGGTGCCCTGCTTGACGCCATTGCGAGCGAAGAGTTTGCCCTCCAGCGCATCGTCGGTCAGATCGCCCGGTAAAGGCCAACTCAATCCGACCTCCGCCGCCCGCCGTAGATTATCCTGGACTGTACTGCGCGCTATTCCCAACATGACCGCAATCTCGCGGGAGCTGGTACCGCTTCCGGCAAGCCGCAGCATTTGTCGTAACTGTCTCATGGTCAGCCTTCTCTTTGCCGGCATCAAAATCTCCACGTTGCTCGTGGTCCATTTGATGCCAAAGTTGCTGACCCAGGGGGTAATCTTCAGTGCCGAAAACCGGCCGGCTTTTGATCGGAATCGTGGCCGGCTTCAAATCGGAATGGTGGCCGGTCTTTGATTGGAATGGCGGCCGGCTTCACGTCGGAATCCGCAATTTGGACGACAGCGGCCAAACCTCTACGAGTGCAGCAAGGCTGAATCAGCCGCGATCTATGTGACAAGAAAGTCACCGAAGGCAAAATCGAAAAACCGTTGGTGACCGTTTCGGCATCGACACCTTTGGCATCAGCGCGGACACGGTCAGCCCGTCGCACTTGAAGGATGTCCAGATCGAACTGGTGCCGCGCTCGAAGGAAAGTCACGCACGGGCAATATGGCTGGCGCGAGGTGCAACAGCGCCACCCGTAGCGAAGTCTAGGCGGCGTTGGACCATCAAGGCGCGTCACGTAGGTTCTGTTTGAGGCGCCCCCGCCAAGCTGATCCGAGCACGGTCAGAAATGCGCGCTTCGAGGAACGGAATCATGCCACTGCTATGATGCGTAAGTAAAAACAGAAATTGCACGACAAAAGCCCGTATTGCCCCAAAAGCGGGAGTTCAGGCCCATCACCCAACCGAGGCAGCTTCCATAGCCTGGTGCAGCCGATCAAATCCAACGCCTATGCCACTTTCTCTTCTCTCTGCGTGCTTGACATCTGCAAACATGGCTTGCTCGGTGAAGGTCATCTCGGTTCCTGTAGGCGTGCTTTCGAACTCCACGGTTACAAGAGATGAAGAAATGCTTCGGCCATCTGTCCGCATCGTATAGGCATAAACTATGCGTTGCCGCTCGGCGATTTCGAGGAAATGAGCGGTCATCTCCTGAACGATCCCCTGGGGCATGCGCCAGACCAAGCGTTCGCAACCATCGACTCGGAAGTCGAACCGATCTTCCAGCACATGCCAGTCGGGATGACAGGCATTCCATTGTCGCTTCAAGGCACGATCAGACCAAAAGCGAAATGCGTGAGCGGGGCTACCCGGCAGTGCGCGCTTGATGACGAACGTGCGGTGGTCGACATTGACTCCCATCAGTGATCCTTCTTTTCCGGTGTTTGCGCCATCAGAATAGCCAGTCGATCGAAGGCATCGTTCATCTCGCTCTGGCGCTCATCGATCCAGTTGCCCACTGCACGAAAGGCGTCTGGGCGCATCCGGTAGGTCCGCACTCGGCCGACCTTTTCGGAGATGACGATGCCGCCTTCCTCGAGGACACGAAGGTGCTTCAGGACCGCCGGAAGTTGCACGGCCGCTGGTGCAGCGAGTTCCTTCACCGCGGCCGGTCCCTTCGAAAGCTGCTCGATGAAGGCTCTTCGGTAAGGATCCGAGAGAGCATGAAACATCCGATCGAAATTCGTCTGCGGTGTGTTCTTCATTCAGTCTTCTCCCGGAAGCGCTCTGGCAGGGCCTCCTTATAAGGGAAAAACCGTTAGAAGGGACGTGCCTCGTCCAATACACGCGCCACCGACGGGCGTGACAGGAGCCGATCCAGATAGGAGGACAACGCGGGCCTCACGCCTCCAATCGGATGAACGACGGATGCGAAAAACAAAGCTGGGAAGGCGGCGCAATCCGCCAGCGTGAAGTCGTCACCCACCGCCCAGGCCTTTCCCGATAGCTGCGTCTCGATCATTGCATAGGCCGTCTCGAGCGCCTCATGCGCCTCGGCAACTCCGTACGGATCTCCGGCTCCGGCCGGCCTGATCCGGTCCCTGACGATCTTCTGCATGGGCACACTGACATGGAGATCATAGAAGCGATCCCAGAGCCGCGTGTCCAGCCGCAGCCGTGCGTCGTCAGGGAGGAAGCGGAATTGCTCGGGGTATCGCGTCTGCAGATACTCAATGATGATACTCGTCTCGGGCACGACGCGACCCGTTGCGCTATCATGCAACACAGGAATTTTCCCGACAGGCCAACGTTCAAAATGCGCTGCGGCCGATCCCGGATCGGAGAAATCCACCGTCCTTGCCTCAAAGACCAGCTCGCTTTCATAAAGGCTTATGAGAACCTTGTGGCAGAAGGAGGCAAGTGGGTGGATGTAGAGCGTCAGAATGGGGCACTCCTAAGTTTCCAACATTGGAAACTTATAGACCTGCCCTTCCATCGACGCAACAACAGTTTCCTTTCTTGGAAACCTTTTTGCGATTTCGAATGGCGATAGACTGCAGGGAGTAGCACCGGTCCGATCACCCGAAAACGGAAGGCGCGTCCGACAATGTTGCCCATGCCGTTCGGCTCACTTGCCGAATCTGCTGGTGGCGGCTGCCCTCTTGGCATCCAGCCAAGCCGTTGCCGGAGGACTGGAGGAAGCGCACCGGGCGATGCAGCGCCCGCGCACGCCCGGCGCGAACTTGCGCATCTCCAACCTCAAGGACTGGCTTGCGATCCATCGGCAGAAAGATCTTGAACGCTTCGGGTCTGCGCCACGCGCAGGCAAGAGAGATCTTGCCGAGTGGAAAGCGGCTCGCACATTGTCGCCGGCATCCCTTCGCTTTCATCTCGTCAAGCTAATGCGTCTTTGACCGCCGCAAGAAGAACTCGGGTGTCGAACGGTTTGCGGAAAATCCCCAAGTTCGATGTTTCGCTCCGTTTGCCTTCAATGTCGTGGCGGCCGGTCATCAAGAAAACCGGCATTTCCGGCCGAACAGAGTTCACGGCTTCGCAGAGTTCAAAGCCATCCATTCCTGGCATTCCAATATCGGTGATTATGACATCCAACCCGGAGAGACCGTTGGAAAGCAAAGACGCGGCAGACGGGAACCCGCGCGCAGAATAACCGGCCGATTCCAGCAAGTCTTCCAGCGCTTCGAGCACAACCGGATCGTCATCGACGACTGCAACGACGGGTCTCTGTTTACTTGCCTGCTGTTCCTGTTCCCCATCGATTGCCATGGATGAACGGTCCTCCTGGCCATGCACTGTCACTTGAACAGACTGCGGAATGCAGTCTTCTCCACCTGCACCAATGGCTAGCGAAAGCACAACGCATTGTCACGGCACTTCTCGTTAAAACAATCTTAAGGTGAACGAGGCATTTGGCGATTGGTTCCTTCTTCCAGGAGCCCTATCACTCCGGAGAACTATGTCACCTCGATCATGTGTGCAGATCGGCCTGCTTCCGGCGGTATTGTCGGGGAGACATGCCCGTCACCCGGCGAAACATGGCACTAAATCCACTGTCAGTCGCAAATCCAAGTTCCTGACCGATATGTGATATCGGCAAATTGCTTCCGCGGAGCTTGGCGGATGCCAATCTCACCCGCCACCGGGCGATGTAGTCGATTGGCGACAATCCCACATGAGCGCGAAATCTTGCCGCAAACCCAGACCGCGATTGCCCGGCGATGCGCGCCAGTTCGCTGACCGTCCAGGCACGAGTCGGATCTGCGTGAATGGCTCGCATCGCTGGGCCCAAGTTTCGATCAATCAGAGCGTGAAGCCATCCGACGCCCTCGTCGAGCTTCGCCAAATGCGCACGCAATACGTGAATGAAAGCAAGGCGCATGAGGTCGTTACTCGCCAGTCGAGCTCCAGGCCTGCCGCTGTCCCATTCGTGATCCAGATGCTCCAATAGCCACCCTACTGGTGCCATTTCATCCGCCCGTATTACGACAACGGAAGGTAACACGCCCGTTACGAACAGAACGTCGCCAGCGTCGAGTTGAAGCGTCCCACCGAGGACAGTGAAGTCCGTCACAGCGCCGATTTGTGCGGGTCCCGCTGGCGAAAACACCTCCTGTGCAGGAAGGGCCGGCGTATCCGGAGCGTTGGCAAGCTCATAGTGGACGCCGGCTACGATGATACAATCACCAGCGTTGATCCGCACTGGCTCGGCGCCACTGAGGCGTAGCCAGCATTCGCCGCGCCGAACAAAATCGAACTTGAGTACCCGCGGCAAGGGAAAATGGACGGCCCAACTCCCGCCAGCCTCCAATCGCATCGAGCAGAGGGTTCGGGCGCCAAGACATTCCAGAATGGATGAGAGTGCATCTTCGTTGTGCTTTTGGACGATCACGACAGTACTTTGGCGCCTTGATGATGGATCCTCCAGAGGTAGTGCCGATATATCCCTGGCACAAGCATCACGGAGCCATACATGCACAATCCGAATCTCATTAACTCGCGTTTTGGTGTTGCCAGCACAGCACAGCAGGTGGTCGAAGGGCTTGACCTAAATGGCACGACCGCCGTTGTCACTGGCGGCTATTCAGGTCTAGGTCTGGAGGCAACACGCGCGCTTGCCAGCGTCGGCGCTACCGTCATCGTTCCGGCGCGGGACTGCTCAAAGGCCCAACGAAATCTTGCACATCTGCGCAACGTAACGATCGCAGATCTGGACCTCTCGGTTCCCAGCGAGATTGCGGCATTCGGGGCAGAAGTCGTTTCCAGTGGGCGACCCATATCGATGCTGATCAATAGTGCCGGCGTCATGGCAACCCCACTGTGGCGCAACTCGGACGGCCACGAGGGGCAGTTTGCGATCAATCACCTCGGCCATTTCCAACTGACCGCGGCTCTATGGCCGGCGCTCACGCGCGCGAATGGCGCGCGTGTTGTCAGTGTTTCCTCACGCGCACATCAGGCGGGAGGTATCGATTTCGACGATATCCATTTCGTCCGCCGCGCCTATGACAGCGTGCTCGCCTATGGTCAGGCCAAAACAGCAAACGCACTGTTCGCGGTTGAGCTCGACAGGCGCGGACGCGAAGTCGGCGTGCGCGCCTTTTCCTTGCATCCGGGCCAAATCCTGACCGATATCGTCAGGCACCTGACGCCGGAATACTTGGCACGGTTCGACGCATACGATGCAGATGGAAACCTGCGCATCGATCCAGCGAACGGCCGCAAGACCCCGCAACAAGGCGCCGCTTCAATGGTCTGGGCAGGTGCCAGCCCCGAGCTTGATGGGTTTGGAGGCGAATATCTCGAAGACTTCGGCGTCGCCCAACCCTACAACGGCGAATTAGGCAGCAAGGGGGTTGCAAGTTGGGCAATCGATCCTGTTGCGGCACGGCGTCTCTGGGACGCATCGGTTTCGATGACTGGAGCCTTTGCTGGATGAAATATCGGTGAACACCGACCCGGCTGCAGGTGGGCCGACAAAATCACAGCTGCACCTATCCACGAGTATAGTCCTCACCGAAGCCGGCTGCTGATAGCGTCTATCCATCGACACTAGCCATTGATGACATACCGCTTTTGACGCCGCTCCCAGATCATGCCCGTATCGCCTTGGACAATTCCGCCTTTCGGCGTCGCTCGGCGAAAAACGGCAATCAACAGATCCGTAAAGACCCGGTGACCAAAGGTAGCGTTCGAAACGCTACGCCTTTTGATATCGCTAATACAGTTGCGGCCGCAGCTCTTGGTGCTGCGGTCTTCTACATCGATGCGTTTACGACAATCGAGAGCGCGATAGCGGTGCTCTATGTAGTCGTGATGCTACTCTCGGCGGGCTTGCTGAGCCGACAAGGGGTAATTTTCGTAGGCGTGACATGTAATATTCTGACTGTCGTCTCTTACACGATGGGTCACGGTTTCATTTTCGACATCTCCAGTCTGCTTCGCCTGACGGTTTCGCTTTCAGCCATTTCCGTTACCTGTGCACTCATCCTCAGGAACGCTGCAGCTCGCACCGAACTCATCGCATCGAACAAGGCGCTTCGCGACAGCGAGCGCCGTTATCGCTCGATCTTCGAACAAAGCCGGGTCGCCTTATGGGAGCGCGACTATTCTTCAGCAAGAACCTATCTTTTGTCACTCAAGCGTGAAGGCATCCCCGACTTTCGAGCATATGCCCTTGGTAATCCTGACGTCGTGGAAAAATGCGCCCGTTTGGTCAGGACGATTGCTGCAAACGATGCTGCCATCGAACTGCTTGGCCATGCAGCGACAAAAGGAACCGCCGTCGCGATGGCAGGTCACGTCCTGGCCGACCGTGAAACGACCATCAACCTCCTTGATGCGATTTTCAATGAACGAAAAAGCCTCGAGCAGACCGGAACTATCGTCAGGCACGACGCCGAGACCCGGCAGGTGATCATCAGTCTGCGCTTTCCGGAAGACACGGCTGCCTTTGACCGCGTCGTTGTCGGAATGGTCGACATCACACAACGAGAGATGACACAGAAGGCGCTGTTGGAGGCGCAGGCCGAGTTGGCCAAAGCAGCAAGAGCCGCAACCGTGGGCGCCCTATCTGCCTCGCTTGCCCACGAACTCAACCAACCGCTCGCCGCTCTGACTGTCAACACTCAAACCCTGTTGAAGTGGTTGTCCAGGGCCCCGCCCAACCTCGTCGCGGTGCGGCGATCAGCGGAACGACTGGTGCGGGACTGCAAGCGCGCAAGCGACATTATCGAGAATACTCGGCGCCTGCTAAGGCAAGAACGACGCATGCCAGAGGTCTTGGATCTGATGTCGCTGGTCGACGAAACCTGTGCATTGATGACGCCGGATCTGCTTCGCGCCAAGGTCGACATCCGCGTCGAGTCCGAAAGGGATTTGCCTGCGGTGAACGCAGTCAGGATCGAGCTTCAGCAGGTGTTAGTTAACCTGATCGCCAATGCAATCCAGGCAATGGAGAGCATGGACGGCCCCAGGAAAATGATCCGGATCGGTTTGGCGCACGCCGGCACCACTTCGGTTAGGATGTCCGTCATGGATAACGGCCCGGGGATATCGCCTGCTATCATGGGTAAGTTGTTTGCAGCATTCCAGAGCACAAAACCATACGGCTTGGGGATCGGCCTCGCCATCTGCGTCAGCATGGTGGAGGCAAATGGCGGCACTCTCAAGGCTGGGAATGCTGCCGGGGGTGGCACTGTTTTCGAGATAACGCTTCCCGCATGATGTCTTTCGCACAGCGGCTGGCGATAATTGGGTGCTAGCGAACCCGGCGAAGCGAGCGAATGATATTCATCTGTAGCTCGTGGCGGGACGCATATCGACCTAGCAAGGTAATCAGCCGCCGCTCCTCCGCCTCATCTACACCCGCGTGCCGGCAGTACTCCGATACTTCCAGTAAAGGTTGCGCTTCCCGGCGAGAAAACCATCCGGCCTCATTCGACGGCATCGAGCCAATTCCATCTACATCTCACTCAACCACCAGCTCCCTTTGGCAAAGACATGGGAAACATCAGGTGTCGCAATGCTAGACCGAGGGGATAGGAGCCGAAACTATACGGAAGTTAGTCAAGGTGCTGCCGGAGTTGGGACGCGGAGCCCGAAGGCGTGTCCGTGACAGCGTTCTGGGCCAACTCTATACAGAGCCGCCGTAACGGCCACTTTCGCTTGGGTTTTCGCCGCGCCCGAACGGTCGAATCCCAACACGGGATCTAAATCTCTACCCGTTGGTCATAGCCCATAGAACGGGTGTTTTTTCCGTCTGGGAGAGAGGAGTGTCAGTATCTGATTGCTCATCGGATATGGTCCTGGAAAGCCTCGATGCAAGATCTTTCGCCAATTGTGGGTGAGATCCGATAACTTTATCGAGCGCCTCCTTTGCGATGACAGAAATGGAGATTTCGGTCAGCGCCTCGAAACTGCCGCTCTCCGGTGTGTCCGAAAGCAGACTGCGCGCGCCGAAGATTTCTCCAGGATAAAGCCGCTCGATATCCTTTCCGTTCCACCGCTTGCAGACAATACCGGACTGTATGATCATCAAACTCGAAAACGTCTCATTCTCTGTCACGATTGTCGCACCTGCAGGAAACTGCCGGGTCGTCGCTTGACTACCAAGCGCGTTGCGCTCGTCGAGAGGCAATCCAGCAAAAGCAGGCACGGCCCGCAGCAACTCCCTCGCAGAGAGCATCGTCGGCGTCAGGTGGCTCCCGATGGGAGATTGTGTGCCAAACACATAGGAGCCGGCCGGCATCGCGAGCGAGACGCCATTTTCCGCGCAATGGCGGAAGACGGCATCGATGACCTCATTGCATGCAGCCACGCGTTCGCCCGGAGTGGAGACATAGAAGAGCAGTTCCACGTCTATGCCCATACCATCCATCTTCTTGAGCGCCACCGTTGGCGGCGCCTCTCTGGAGATCAACTTGCAGCTATCGAGAGCCAGACTCAAGACTTCCATCGATTCGCTCGGTGGGAGCGTGGGAGAGATTCTTATTGGCAGTTTGATCTGGTGCGTTTCCGTCGGGCGGCTGAAATTCGTCAGGCCGAGCTTGGCAAGCACACTATTTGGAAGCACGATGAGATTGTTTGCCGATGTAAGGATGCAGGTCGCCCGCCAATTGCTAGCGACAACTCTTCCCTCAGTTCCGTCTGCCAGCAGAATCCAGTCGCCCAGAACATAGGGACGCCCAATCGTCAGGGCGATGCCGGAGAAGACGTCCGACAATGTATTCTGCAAGGCAAGGCCTAGAATGATCGCCACGACGCCCGAGGTTGCAAGAAGTGTACCGATCGGCATGCCGAAGACGAATGCCATCATTGAAAGAGTAGTGCCGAGATAGACGACGGCCACCAGGAGATCTTGGATAAGGCGCGCTTCCCTGGGTCGCTTGTCCAGCACTATGTAGATGCGCGTAAAACCGATCACTGCCCAGGCAAGGTGCGTCCACCACAAGACCTTACCGCAGTCGACGAGAAACCGCGCAAACACTTCTTCGTGGATTCTCTCAAACCGGAAAGGTGCAACCTGCGCAGCCAAAAGAGCTGCCGTCATCGCAGCGAAGAAGATGATCTGAACGACAAGTCGTGCATTGGGGCGACCTCGTCCCTGCAGATGCCAGACTATAATTCCCGCCAGCCCAAGCAGGTTCAGCATTACGAGCGGCACTAAAGGAAGGGGCGTCGGCATGGTGTGCTCCGATTAACGGTTCGCCGGCATCGCGCGAAAATATGAGAGACTCGCGTCAGCGCGGCGGCACAGATCGACGGGAGCCACTGTGCAAGGCTGTAGCCTTCGCACGGACACGCAGGAACCCAAACGAAGGTACAGCTTGCTGTAGGAACGAAGGTGTGAGTTCGATTGCCGACGGCGGAGGCAGCTCCGCTGCCGCCGCTCACCCCGCACGCAGCAAACGTTGGTTTTATAGCCAGCTCAGTCCTTTGGAGTAAAATCGCGGTCCACGAAGTGTCGAAGCTTGACAACTGAGGGAGCGATGCCGTGCCTGAACACGCAAACAACGTTGAGACAACCACCGACATTCCGGTAGTGAACATTATCGACGACGACGAGCAACTTCGCTTGTCGCTGCTCGAACTTTTCGAAGCCGTAGGGATGCAGGCCGAGGCCTTCGTCGACACAACCGATTTTAACCACCGAGGCGACCCGCATGCTGTCGGTTGCCTGTTGCTTGATGTCAATTTGCCGGGCGTGAGCGGTATAGAATTTCAGCGAAGGCTGTCGGAAGCCGGCTTCGATGTACCGATTGTCTTCATGACTGGAGACGGAGATGTAACGACGAGCGTCTCCGCCATGAAAGCGGGAGCCATCGACTTTCTCTTGAAGCCATTCCAGCCAGACGAACTCATTAGCGCGGTTACCACCGCGATCGAGGAGGGCAAAAAACAGCGTGAGATCACTTCCAAACTGAGACATGTTCGCGAGTGTGCGGCAAGCCTCACACCGCGCGAAAGGCAAGTGATGAAGCTTGTGACAGATGGTCTGATGAACAAGCAGGTCGCCTATGAATTGGGGATCAGCGAAATTATGGTCAAGCTTCATCGCGGGAGCGCCATGAGAAAGATGCAGGCCCGCTCTCTCAGTGACCTCGTGAGAAAATCCGAACTGCTTCAGTGAACATCGCACGTGTATGCCTCGAGCGACATTTCACAACGAACTCCGGTTGGTGGCAGATGGGCAGCATCACCGCTGTCGAGCCTGGGTAAATGACGGACACGTCCGCGTCGAGGAGATACCTGGCTCCGCGCTGCGTCTTGATCAATGGCGGGTTCGAAGGCTTCTCTGCGTCTCAGCCGTAAGATGAGAACGTCGACGCTTCGATCGGACATCCCTTCCATCCCTCCTTGTTTCAGCCATCAGCTGCTCGCGCGTCGGCACTCGACTTGAACGAGCGATCGAGATTGGCCCGAAACGCGTTTACGATCGTCCGAGTGGACGATTTCGACGATCAACCCTGCCAACTGGCTGGCACTTTTGCGTCGCTCCACCCTCCTTATCCTCGATGCCGGCCCATTGAAGCAGCTGGCGATTGAGATAGGAGGTCCATCGCGGTCGCTGACCGAGGTCAGGACCGCAGTAAATTGGAGGGCGGCCGTAAGGTCACCGGCCACCCATTGCTCGTTAGGCCAGTTGCGCCTTATCAAGGCCGAAAACCTTGTCGGCGGAGCCGGGCACAGCTTTGACCGCGATGCTGGCGCGATTCCATGCATTGATCGCCATGATCTGGAAGGTGAGATCGGAAATTTCCTTCTCAGACAATTGCCCCCGGACCTTTTCGTAGAGCTCGTCCGGGACGCCGCTATCAGAGACTTTGGTCAAGGCTTCGGTCCAGGCAAGCGCTGCCCGCTCGCGGGAGGAGAAAAGGGTCGAGTCGCGCCACACGGCAACGTGGTGAAGGCGAAGCGGGCGCTCGCCATGCATAGTCGCTTCCTTGGAGTGCATATCGAGGCAGAACGCGCAGCCGTTGATCTGCGATGCGCGAATGTCGACCAAGTCGAGAATAGACTGCTCGATCGTGCCTTTCTTGACTTCGTTGCTAAGCGCCATAAGAGCCTTGAAGAGGTCCGGCGAAAGTTGAGCGTAATTGAGGCGTTGGGTCATTGTCCATCATCCATGGTGTGGAATGAAATTTTCCACGCGCAAACAAGCTTTGCATGCGGCGCAATCATCGTGCCCAAGCGACCCTCGAGCGAACAGCTATACGTCTGTTTGGATTGCCGCCGTTTCGATGTCGCAAAATCCCTCAAAAGTGCCTTGCAGGCGGGAGTAGCCCGCCCGCTGAATAGGTATCGACGCTTTCGAGGAAAAGAGGGCGCCGACGGCACCCTCTCGCATCATCAAGCCACGATAAATTCCAGCAGATCTTCGTTGATAAGACCGGCGTGGGTGGTCGCCATCCCATGGGGAAGCCCCTTGTAAACCTTCAGCGTCGCGTTCTTCAGGAGCTTTGCCGAAAGGAGGGCGGAGTCTGCGATCGGCACGATCTGATCGTCATCTCCGTGGAGGACGAGGGTCGGTACATCGATTGATTTCAGATCGTCAGTAAAGTCCGTTTCAGAGAACGCCTTAATGCCAAGATAGTGGGCGTTTGCGGCACCCGCCATGCCCTGGCGCCACCAGTTTTGGACTATCGCCTCAGAGCGCTTCGCTCCCTCCCGGTTGAAACCATAGAAGGGGCCGCCGGCAAGATCGAGGTAGAATTGAGACCTGTCAGCCGCCAGACCGGAGCGCAAGCCGTCGAAGACCTCGATTGGAAGGCCGCCAGGGTTGGCCGAGGTCTTGACCATGATCGGCGGGACAGCGCCAATAAGGACAAGCTTGGAAACGCGCTCCTTTCCATGACGGGCCGCATAGTGAGCCGCCTCACCGCCCCCGGTGGAATGGCCGATGTGAACTGCGTTGCGAAGATCGAGGTGCTCTATCACAGCAGCAACATCCGCTGCATAGTGATCCATATCGTGTCCATCGCTTACCTGGGCGGAGCGACCGTGGCCGCGCCGGTCATGCGCAACGACGCGGAAGCCCTTGCCGAGGAAGAACAGCATCTGGGCGTCCCAGTCATCGCCGCTAAGGGGCCATCCATGATGGAATACGATCGGCTGCGCGCTTTTCGGACCCCAGTCCTTATAGAAAATTGCAGTACCATCTTTCGACGTGACGTATTCGCCATCGGACCGATGTCCGGCACCCTTGGCGGGCTCCTTGGCTCGCGCCGAGCTGGCGGCAATTGCCGTTGTCGCGGCAGCAAGTCCCAGTGTGCCTGTCATCATGTCTCGCCGCGTCGGCGTGGTGGAACCCAGGTTCATGTTCATCTCCTATTCAAAGAAATATTGGAAAATAAACCGTGTAAATCTGAGGATCTAAACTTCATCGATCTACAAATCCGGCGACTAACCGTACCAATCGATGTGATTGGTTGTAGCTATACGTTCGTTTCGTACACCTAAGTTTGGGCGAACGCATCCTTTGACGGCGACAGGCAGGATCATGTATTTGGGAAAAGGTATCGGACGGAGCGGGCCGTTTCACCCGGTCTCCCTGCGCCAAGCGCTTCGACGAAGCTTGATAGGCGCCTCCGGCGCATGCAAAGCAACCCAAACTTCTGTTTGATGTCTCGATCAGGAAGAGAGCGGTAAGACTTGCGCGCCCTGGCAACGATCAGAGCATCACAACAAATTAAAGTCGGAGATCACGACATGCTTAGGCTGCTGAGGGAAGCAACCGGACTGATAGCATTCGTTCGCACGGTTCAGGCAGGCTCCTTCAGTGCGGCTGCCCGCAGCCTCGGAGCGACGCCATCGTCAATTTCAAAAAGCATCTCGCGTTTGGAACGCCTGCTGGGCGTGCATCTGTTCCGCCGCTCGACCCGACTTCTGGCAATGACGCAGGAAGGCGAAGCCTTCTACGACAAGATAATGCCGTTGCTCGAGCAGATCGACAGTTCCGCAGAGACGGTTCAGTCTTATCGGGCGCCCGCAGGTCATCTGCGTGCCAGTCTGCCCAGCGAACTCGGCCGGATGATTCTGGAACCGATATTCACCGAGTTCGTCCCGATGTACCCCGAGATTTCGTTGTCTGTTGGCATGACGGACCGGCACGTCGATCTCCTGAGGGAAAACTATGACGTGGCGTTCAGGGTCGGCCAGGTCGAGCAGACAGGCCTGATGTGCAAGACACTCTCGCACCTCGACATGACGCTCGTCGCATCGCCTTCCTTTCTCCGCAAGCATGGAGATATCGAGAGCCTTGGCCAACTGAAGAACATACCATTCGCCCGATATGTCGCAGATGGCAAACCCTATCCCATCGGCTTCGTTGACGGCGGCAGCATCTTGCCGTCAGGCCGGATCGACCTGGATTCAGCCACGGCCATCCGCGATGCGGCGCTGAGCGGCGTCGGTGCAGCACATCTGATAAAGCGGACGGTCCAGGACGATATTGATCCGGGTCTTCTTATCGAGCTCCTTCCGCACGTGAAATTGCAAACCGTTCCGTTCCAGGCTGTGCATGCATCAGGCAGATTGCCGAGCTTCCGACTGCAGCTGTTTACCGACTTCGTCGCAACGTTGATGCGATCCTCGGCAAGGGAATAGCCTGACCGTGATAGCTGCCAATAGCGAGCAGAACTGTACGAGCGCTCGCGCATGAGAGGGAAAACCGGAGCCTTTATCGGCTCCGACAAAGGCGTTAGCGCGCCGGCGGCGGAGTGGCCGTCTTTACCCACTCCGAAAAGCCAACTGCGCCGAGCCGCACACCGGCGGCAGGCATCAGGGTCGTGTCGTCTAGAAGAGCGCCGAAGTATCGCGTCTTGTTGTCAACGACGATCTCCCGGTTGTCTCCGATCTGCCGGAGGTATTTCGTGACGGCATCTGCGATCTTGATGGGCTCCGGGCCTGCAATTTCAACGATGGCATTGCGAGGTTGGCCAAGCACCAGATCGGCGAGAGCGTCAGCCACGTCATCCGACAAGATCGGCTGCATCATGGCGGGCGAGAGATGAACTTTTTCACCCTCGGTCCCAGATTGGGCGATGCCGAACATGAACTCGAAAAATTGCGTCGAGTGAACCAGCGTGTAAGGAATTTTCGCTTCCTTGATAATCTTTTCCTGGGCCAGTTTCGCCCGAAAATAGCCGCTCGCCTGAAGACGTTCGGTTCCAACGACCGAAAGCGCGACGTGATGCTTCACGCCGGCGACTTCTTCAGCGGCCATCAGGTTGCGGCCGGATGTCTGGAAGAATTCCATGACCGCGTTGTCTTCAAAGGACGGTGAGTTTGCAACGTCCACCACGACTTGCGCTCCGGCCAATGTCTTCTCCAGCCCCTCGCCGGTGATTGTATTCACTCCGGATGCTGGCGATGCGGCAATGACTTCATGCCCCTTCCCCTGAAGGCGCTTGACCAATTTCGAGCCGATGAGGCCGGTTCCACCGATAACGACGATCTTCATAGTTCGCTCCTTGAGTATGAGAATTCCAGCTGGAAAGCGCACCAGTCGATCCGGTGCGCCGCGTTAATTACTTCAGGTCTGCTTTGTCGAGGCCGAGCATGGCATCGGACGAGCCCGGTACTGACTTGAACGCGGCATTTACGCGGGTCCACGCGTTCGCCGACATGACAGCAAAAGTGAGATCGGAGATTTCCTTCTCGCTGAGATGCGAACGAACGCGTTCATAGATTTCGTCGGGAACGCCGAGATCCGGCAGTTTCGTCACGATTTCCGCCCATGCGAGGGCTGCGCGCTCCCGTGGTGCAAAAAGCGTGGATTCACGCCAAGATGCCACGTGGTAGAGGCGCAGTTCACGCTCGCCCTGGATCTTCGCCTGCTTGATGTGCATGTCGAGGCAATAGGTGCAGTTGTTGAGCTGCGCGATGCGAACGTTGACCAGGTTGCGAATGGATTCCTCGACGGAGTTTTCCTTGGTCGCCGTCACGAATTCCATGAACTTCTTCATGAGATTGGGCGATTCCTTCGCGAAATTAATGCGCCGTGTCATTGTGTAGTTCCTATATTTGATCCGTCGGTCCACTGGTGTGACTGTCGGCAGATGCAAATCTAGGGAATTACGATTGGGCTCATAGCTAACCATAGGTTTGGGGGGCGTGTGCGGCTTGTCGGCTTCTCAGTTCCGTCGAACTTGCTCGACCTTCCGAACGAGATCCGCGAGCGAGCGAGCCTGCATCTTGCGCATGAGGCTCATGCGATGGAGCTTCACGGTCATTTCGCTGATACCGAGCTGATACGCGACCTGTTTGTTCATCAGCCCGCTGACGACCGCAAACATCACCTCCAATTCGCGGGGCGTGAGGGTGTCGACCAATGCTTGGATTCGATTCCGTTCCGCGTCCACCTTGCGTCGTTCGGAATCGAGCTTGATGGCTCGATCCACCGCATCAAGGAGATCCTGATCGGCGAAAGGTTTGATGATGAAATCCATCGCCCCCGCCTTCATTGCCTTTACACTCGTCAGGATGTCCGCATGACCTGTCAGAAAGATCACGGGAAGACGACTACCGGCCTTCGACAGACGTTCTTGAAGATCCAGGCCAGTTCCTCCCGGCATTCGGAAATCGAGTACGAGGCAACCTGGCGCACAGATATCAGCCGTTTCCAAAAACTCGGGACCGTTGGAAAATGCCGTCGCCCGCTTGTTGGTCACCATGAACAGATCAAGCAACGCTTCTCGCATCGCCTCGTCGTCGTCAACGACGTACACAATCGGCTCGGCAGCGTCTTCCATCTTGGGTTGAGTGTGTTGCATCAGATTGCCCTCAACTTTTATCGCGCAACGGCCCGTATACACTTGAGATATGCGTTGTCCGACCGACGGTTCAAACCCGCACGCACAGCGAAGGTTATGACGGCTTGTCTTGCCGTTGAAGCAATATTTAACACGGATGAGGGAGCTCGTGACCGTACACCTTGGTCTATGCGGTCCTATACCCTGCGGCATGTTCTTCACTGTCACGTGGGTCGTGGAAACCGGACCTTGAGCTAATGGATAAAGTACAGGGATTGGAGGCTAGATTGCAACAATCGGGGGTCAACCCATAACTTCGTTTAGTCGAACGCCCGGGCCAAAGGCCTATCATCCACTCGTCATGCATCGGATGGAGTTCGAGATGAAAGTAGCGGTAATCGGCGCGAGCGGCGCCATGGGTTCCAGGATCGTCGGCAGACTGCAAGAGGACGGACACGATGTCGTGGCTGCATCGAAGAAAACAGGGGTCGATGCCTTGACCGGTGAGGGTCTGGAAAAGGCACTGGAAGGTGCCGATGTGGTGATCGACGTTACAAATTCCGGCTCGTTCGGAGATGGCGATGCCCTGACGTTCTTCAGGCAATCGGGGAAGAACCTGCTCGCTGCAGCCAAGACGTCCGGGGTCCGGCATTATCTGGCGCTCTCCGTCGTTGGAACGGACCGTATGGTTGAGAATGATTACTTCCGCGCCAAACTCGTCCAGGAAAACCTGATCCGGTCCTCCGGATTGCCTTACACGATCGTCCGTTCCACCCAATTCTTCGAGTTCTTCAGCGGTATCGTGAACGCTGCGGCGGTCAACGGAGATTTACGCCTGCCGGCGATCGCCGTACGTCCGGTCTCAGCAGACGAAGCGGCAAACTGGATCACCAAGCTGGCGGTGGCCGTGCCGCAAAACACCGTCGTCGAACTTGGTGGACCGCAATCCATCGAACTCGCCGATCTGGCCCGCGAATTGCTCACTGCCACCGCGGACAATCGCCCGGTCAGTCTCGACAAGGACGCACTATACTTCGGTGTAGCATTATCTCCTGACGGGCTTTTGCCCATGAAGCAAACCATCTCTGGCAAGTTGTCTTTCCACGAGTGGCTTACCAAGAGCATTGCCGGTTAGAGAGTAACCGCAGCTTCCGTTCGGTTAGATGATGTAAAGGGCGGTGCAAATTGCATCGTCCTTTCCATCATCGATTTCGTGATTTCAGGAGACGATCCCTTTTGCCTTTGGTAGAGGAGCCAATCGTTGACCGCGAGCGCAGGCCCAGCCAGTTGCGGCAATGCCGAAAAGTGCCGGCAAGCTCACGGCAGGAAAATCGCGCAGGATGACAGAGGCCGAACATATCCCGACCGCAACTTCCCAGAGATGAAAGATGGCGTGTGCGATCAGCCAGAGAGTTGCAGCTCCCCAAAGCTCGATTCGACGGCCCGGCTTGAACCAGCCGATTGCGAAGGCCAGAGCGATGAAACCCTGAATGATGCCGATATCTCGAATGAAATGCTGATTGTAGAGGCCCGTATTGGTTACGCCAGGGACGAAATAATACCATCCTTCCGGATCATAGAGCATGTATACCGAGAGCCAGGCGGCGAGCAGTATGTTAAACCATATCATGGCAAGGACGGGGTATCTGAGGGGTTCCATTCTTCTCTCCTGCTTTCGACAGTCATCAGGGTAACACCGAGAGTTAGGCGAGGCTTCCCAAACCAAGGTTTAGGAGATCCGACCCGGATTGGCCGGAGCGTCGCCCGGCCACCTTTAACCAGGGAGAGGCGGCGCGCGCGCCGAAGTCACGCCACGCGATATGGAAGATCGTTTGGGAAACCGCCGGCGTCGGGTGTCCGACACCGGCCCCCCTGCTACAAAGAATTACTTCTCCGAAGCGGCTTGCTCGATGAGCTTTGCGACTTCGCCGGGATGAGAGATCATGACGACATGTGACCCACCTTTAACGACAACTGTTTTCCTGGAGTTTGCGCGATCGGCCATCCACTGCAGCGCATGTGGCGGAATATTCCTATCGGCATCTCCGTGGATGAACCAGGATGGTATTACCTTCCATGCCGCTTTCGGAGCGGGCTCAGCCAATGCCGCATCGGTGATAGGCCGCTGGGTCGCAGCCATGAGCTTCGCCTCCGCCAACGGAACGTCGGCTGCAAATTGCGCCGGGAATTTCCGTTGATCAATATAAAGGTCCTTGCCCTCCCCGTCGGCGAGCGTGACCGCCTCACCCAGAGCCGAGGCGAGTGTGCTGCCCGGGAATTTACCCGAGAGGTCCGCCGCCGATTCCCCGATTTCCGGAGCGAATGCGGCCACGAAAACCAGTGCTTGAACGTTTTCCATGCCGGCGGCGGCATCACTGATTACAGAGCCGCCGTAGGAATGCCCGACAAGGACAATTGGCGCCTTGATGTCCTTCACGGCTCGCCGGACATAATCCCCGTCGCGCTTGACGCCACGGAGCGGGTTGGCCACCGCTAGGACCGGATATCCATGCTTTTCCAAATGCGAAATGACCTGGTTCCAGCTCGACGAATCGGCGAACGCCCCGTGAACCAGGACGATCGTCGGTTTGTTCGATTGTGTGAAGCCCGGCATTGCCGACGTGGTGTAGAGCGCCACCGCCAAAGCCAGTTTTGCGATCTTGTGCATTCCCTTGTCCTTCTAATTTTGCCGGAGGATGTGTTTTCGCCGCTCGAGTTGCCCACATTCTAATGCGGCGGTGGCCATCAGGCGCATTCCCTGAGGCTAGGCGTGATTTGGGTTGGTTTTTCCGGATGCTTCAACCCAAACCTAGGTATGGGCGCCCCCCGCTGACGGCAGGTGTGGACAGAGCAACAGCGCGCGCGGGAGGGGCGAACGCTGTCCAGGGACCGCACATTCATCCGGAAATGACCCGTCCAGTCACCAGCGTTGCTCGACCGGGCTGCTTAGGAAGACGCGCCTTCCACAACCCCTGATTGGCAAGAGGCGCCGACCCGCATTCGATGGAATTCGGCACCACGGCTTCAAACCTGAAGCCTTTGAAGTGAAGCCGAGCGGCACCGATCAATGACTGCTTACCACTTTGTGCGGAGGCGGTCGGTTGCCGAGAAGGGTTCAGCAACCGACCTCGGTGTCATCAGGTGAGCGACATTCCACCATCCACGTGCAGTTCGATGCCGTTCACAAACGTTCCAGTGGCCGCCAGGAATAGGGCTGCACGCGCCAGTTCCTCAGGACGCCCCAGCCTGCCCGCTGGGATAAGCTCCGACATCTGTTGCTCGAACGCGGGACGTTCAGCCTCACCTATGCCAAGTTTGCCAAGAATCTCCGTCTCGACTGGGCCAGGGCTCAGGATGTTCACCCGGATCTTGCGATCCTTGAATTCAAGCGCCCAATTGCGTGCGAAGGCCGCAAGCGCGGCCTTCGATCCCGCGTATACTGTGTGCTGCGGCAGGATTTTCGTCGCTGCGAGCGAGCTCGTGACGATGATGTTTCCGCCTTCGCGGATGAGAGGAGCCAACGTCTGGACTCCAAAGAAGACGCCACGCGTATTGGTGGCGAAATGGCGGTCATATTCTTCTTCCGTCACCATGGAAGAAGGCAGGAGGTTTATCACGCCGGCATTTGCCATATAAATGTCGATTGCGCCGAACTGGTCGCGAACTCTTGCGGCGAGGCGCCGGTGATCGGCGATGTCGGCAGCATCGCCACAAAAACCGGTGGCACCGTTGCCGATCTCATCGACAGCCGCGTCCACAACGTTTTGCCGCCTGCCGGTAATCACGACTTTGGCCCCTTCACTGGCGAACAGCCGAGCGGTTTCCTTGCCGATACCACTGTTACCGCCGGTGATGATGGCTACCTTGTCTTGAAGCATTTTCATTTTTTGATCTCCGTGTTTGCGTGCCAGAGATAGATCTTGTCTGGGCCCGCGATTAGCGGCCCCCTGGGAACAAGATGTGTTCCCGGCAACGGGTAATGCGCATTGTCTGGCAGGTGCGCGCATCCCCGGCGCCTGTCGGCTCGTGGCAACAGCGCCGGTCAAAGCACTGAGCCTCGCCATCTCGGTGTCGACGTTGTCGCCCACAAGCGAGCCGGCGGTCGTCGTTGGTTGCTCTCATCCGCCGCGGCACCGCATTCAGGTCGCGCGGCTGCTGACCCGGAAGAGACGATGCCATGGGCGTTCTGGAGCGCATATTCGTTTGTTCGGGCATTCAGGTTCGCGGAATGGACGCTCTGCTCGCAAAGCTGACCTGGAGTAGCGCTTGCCGCGAACCGATACGAAAGCCCAATGGCTGTCATGAGCGTTGCACGGACGCACTGAAGGGCAATTGCCGCCGAAAAGGAAAGCTTCCTCTAAGCATCGCGTATGACGCTTCCGTTGCAAGGCCGGATTGGGTTGGGTTAGGGCCAACCGTCATATATAGCGCGATTGCGAGCCGATTAGTCTGCTCGCAATCGCAAGGCGCACGCCGGCACATAGGCTGGCGTCGCACCTGGCAGCGTTCGATTGGGTTCAAACGCGGTGGTCATTTCTGTAAGCGTCAGCTCAGCAACTGTCAGTAATCCCAGAAAATCGGCACCCAACGGAAGGCGTCCCCGTCAACCGCCACGCGGCCAACGGACGGGAACGGCAGGTGCGTGGCCACCAGCTGTTCGCCGGTCTCCGCCAACTCCGTCAACAGACGGACCCGGACGCGGGCCGCCTCCTCGGGGTCGTGTTCGAAACCGTTGTGCCAGTCCGGATGGTCGAACCCGACCGCGAACACAGCATCGCCGGCGAACGTCAGTCGGTCGCCGCCAGACGCCAGGCGGACTACGCTGTGCCCGGGGGTGTGGCCACCGGTGCGAATGGCAACCACCCCCGGCGCCACCTCATGTTGCTCGTCGAACAGCCGCAGCTGTTTACGGTACTCATTCGCGAACTTTTTCGCAGCCGCTCGAAGCGCGTCCGGGAACCCCGGCGGCATGGAGACCTGGGTGAAGTCGGGCGATTCCCAGAATTTGACCTCGGCAGCGGCCACGTGGATGCGCAGGTCCGGACGTAGCCGGTCTTTCACCCCGTCGACGAGCAACCCGCCAACGTGGTCCATGTGCATGTGGGTGAGTACCACGTCGGTAACGGATGCAAGATCGATGCCGGCCGCCTCCAACCGTTTGACCAGTTGGCCGGCCCGTGGGAGGTTCAAGTCGGGGTCCAAGCCCAACCCAGCGTCGATGAGTATGGTTTGACTGCCGCTGCGTACTACGACCACATTCAGTGACCAGTCGAAAGCGTCCTGCGGAAGAAACATGTCGTCCAGCCAGGCCGCCCGCACCGCCGGGTCAGCGTTGTGTCCCAACATCTTGGTTGGAAGCGGCAGCACCCCATCGCTGACCACCAGCACTTCAATCTCGCCGATCCGCAGCGCATAGCGCGATGGAACCAGCTCTTCGGGAACCGGCCTGCCGGTATTAACGGTGTTGTCCAAGCTCATTTTTGTCTCCTTTGACCAATCGTACGGAGTGCGGCTTCTGCCTGCGACATGGTGCACTCCTGTTTTGAGTGACCGAGACGGGTCGATCACGAGCCACGACATCGACGCTATGTTGAAGCGTGTTGGCGGTCGAGCCAAACCAATGGATAGGGTAGCCGTGCTCTCAATGGGCGTCGGCGAGGCATGGCTATATCCCCCGCACTCTCAAACATACATGTCAAAACAGCGGGTTAGCACTTGAGTGGCGGCGGTTTGCAGCTGCAGGCGACAAGCCGCAGAAACGACAGTTGCAACGCCATTTCCTGCTTCCATCCCGCGGCAACACATGGCGCGCCAGCGGCACCAGCTCGCTCTTAAGAAACGGAAGCGTTCTGGAGGTCTGCGGGCTTGAAGCCTAGAAGCGTGCCGAGCGCCGAGCGTCTCTCGACGAGATCCGCCAGCGTATACTTGTCGAAAACCGCCACAAAGGCCGCAGTGGCTTCCGAAAGAACGATCGGCAAGGTGCAGGCCGGTGCGATACGACAGCCTTCGCAATCGATTAGGTCCGTCAAGCCCTCGGTGTGGCGAAGCAGAGCTCCCAGATTGATTTCGTTTGCAGGGCGGGCAAGCCTTATGCCCCCGTTGCGGCCGCGCACGGACACCAGGAAGTGTGCGTTTGCAAGGTCCTGAACCACCTTCATCATGTGGTTTTGTGAGACCGAGAATGTATCCGATATTTCGCGGATCGAGCTAAGCCCCGATGACCGTGAGCCCAGATAGATCATCAATCGCATGGCGTAGTCGGTGTATTTCGTGAGCTTCATCGGGGGTCTGCGTCAAAAAGTCCAATCCAAAAACATGCATTTCGTTAGCATCTTTTCTCTCGAGCGAATAGATGCATTTCAGATACATCTTTAAGGCAAAAGCGATGAGTACCGACGCGATAACCGAAGCAGACATCCGGATGGTCGTGGAACGCTTTTACGGAGAAGTTCGGGTTGATCAGCTCCTCAACGAAGCATTCACCGCCATAACCGAATGGGACGATCATCTCGAACGCATGACGGCGTTCTGGAGTTCGATGATGCTGTCGACAGGGCGTTACAAGGGAAGCCCAGTTGCAATGCATCTGATCCACCTGAAACACATTCGGCCGGAAATGTTCGAGCGCTGGTTGGCACTTTGGGAGAAGGTCACGTCAGACGCACTCAAGCCCGAAGTAGCGACAGAGATCCAGCGAAGGGCCGCTAGAATAGCCGCGCGTTTGTCGGCTGCCTTGTTTGGAGCAGAGCGCCCAGATTGTAAGACCTTGGCCCCCCAGATCTCCTGCCGACCGTATAGAAGCACGCCGGTCTTCAACGAGGCCACAATCCCCGGACCACTGCTGAAATGCCATCAGCTTCGATCCGGGACCTGGGTCAAGCTCAGCGTGATCGAGGGCAGTCTGATCTATCACCGTGATACGCAGCCGGCGATCAACGCAGGCGCTGACGCCACAATCATTATCCCGCCGGACGTTGCTCATCATCTGCAGATCGTGGGCCCGGTAAAATGCCAGCTGCACTTCTACGATCACCAGCCCAGCCCCCTGTGACACATCGTACCGAAAGGAAAGACCATGCCGAAACCCCTCTCATCCCAGACAGTCCAAATTGTAAAGGCGAGCGTCCCGGCGCTCGCCGCGCACGGCACGAACATTACAAAAAGCATGTATGCCCGCATGTTCCGAGACGATCATATTCGGGAGCTGTTCAATCACGCCAACCAGGGTGAAGGTGGCTCGCAAGTCAACGCGCTCGCCGCGGCCATTCTGGCCTATGCGCAGAACATCGATAACCTTGGCGTGCTCGGCCCTGTGGTTGAGCGCATTGCTCACAAGCATATTGGCTATCATATCCTGCCGGACCACTACCCCTATGTCGCAAAGGCACTGCTTGCCGCCATCGAGGACGTGCTCGGAAGCGCGGCAACACCTGAACTCCTGGATGCCTGGGGCGAGGCCTACTGGTTCCTGGCGGATGTTCTTCAGGAACGCGAGGCTGAAATACGCGATGAGCTTGTGAAGAAATCCGGCGGCTGGAACGGCTGGAGAGATTTCGTCATCACCTCAAAAGTTCGCGAAAGTGAGGTTGTCACATCATTCGTCTTGGAGCCCAAGGACGGCGGTCGCATCTTGAGGCACAAACCCGGCCAATACCTCACATTGCGCTTCAAGCTTCAGAGTGGCCTGGAGATCAAGCGGAACTATTCAATCTCCAGCGGCCCGAGCGACAGTTCCTACCGGATTTCTGTCAAGCGGGAAGCGGATGGACAAGGTGGATCGCGCCATCTTCACGATACGGCGACGGTCGGTACGGTCTTGAGCGTCACGCCTCCGGCGGGTGACTTCTATCTTCCGGAAATCCCTCGGGCACCGGTCGTCTTGTTGTCGGGCGGCGTCGGGCTGACACCCATGGTCAGCATTCTGGAGACAATCGTCGAAGAGCATCCGAACCTCGAAGCTCACTTCGTCCACGGCGCGTTGAACAGCACTACTCACGCCATGGATCAGCATGTCCGCAAGCTCGCCAACGCTCACGGCAACATCAAAATCAGCAGTTTCTATAGTGATCCCCGCAGCGAAGATGCGGCCGGCTTGTCTCACGACTTTGATGGCTTCATCACGGCGGAATGGCTTCGGGAGAACACACCTGTTCACGAGGCCGAATACTACCTCTGTGGACCCAAACCGTTCCTTCGTGCCCTCGTCCCGGCTCTTGTCAGGGAAGGCGTTTCAAGCGAGCGGGTGCACTACGAGTTCTTCGGGCCATCGGACGAACTTCTTGCCGCCTGAGCGGCCGAAGGTAATCTCTCAGAAAAGTGCCTCATGGTACTCCTTCTGATAGCTTTTCCACGATGGAGTGGCTCTCGTTAGAGCCGGCGCCAGAGCCTGCTGCGGCCATTGCCGCGGCTGGCAGCGTGAAAATGAACCTCGCGCCGCGGGGTTCATTTTGCTCCGCCCATAGCTTTCCGCCATGGGCTTCCACGATGGAGCGACAGATAGCCAAACCCATGCCCATCCCTCTTTCCTTTGTCGTGAAAAACGGGTCGAATATCCGCTCCGGAAACTCAATACCTCCACCTCGATCAATAACCTCGGTGAAGACCTCATCGTCCTTGCGATAGACCCGAATTTCAAGCAGCCTGTCATCCGGCGCCGACACCATTGCATCCAAGCCGTTTTGAACAAGGTTCATCAGGACCTGCTGGATCTGCACGCGATCGAATGCCACCAGTTGCTGGCTGCTCTCGATCTCAACCTGAACGCGGATACGCTGCCTGGAGGCTTCAGCCGCCACAAGATCGGCCACCTCGTCAATGATGCCCTCCAGCGAGGTAGCGTCGCGAACATCCATGGAATGCTGGAAAAGGGCGCGGATCCGTCGCACGACCTCCGCGGCTGAATTCGCGCTGCGAATGATGCGCTCGGCCGATTTTCTTGCTCGCTCCACGTTTGGTGGGTCCGCGTCAAGCCAGCGCACGCAAGCATCCGTCGAGTTGACGATGGCCGAGAGCGGCTGGCTGACTTCGTGTGCGATGGACGCTGACAACTCGGCCAGACTGGCCGCCTGGGCCGCGCGTGCCAGTCCCTCTTGTGCCATGCGCAGATTCTCTTGGGCCTTAACCTCCCCGTCTATATCCAGGTAGATGACATTCCATTGGATGATCGCGCCCGAGGCATCGCGCATTGGAGCTGCTCGGGTCTCTACCCAACGGTATTCACCGTCGAACCGGCGAAGACGATGTCGGCGCGCGTAAGGTTCGCCCGATGCGAGGCAACGCGCATATTGCTGCTTGACGCCCTCGACGTCATCGGGATGAACCCCGGCATCCAGTGTCCCCTCAAGCCGGGATTTTCCGGAACCATCAAGCGCCTGCAATTCGTAGCCGAGGAACTCTCTCAGGCCTTGCCCGCGGAATATTGGCTCCCCATCGGGGGCGGCGCAGTCGATCATGAGCGGCAGGGTTTCTACCAATTGCCAGAGAAAGCGCTCCCTCTCCCTCAAGGCTGCCTCGGCCTGCACCTGGTCGTCGATATCCAGAAGCACACCGTACCATTGCAGAATGGAGCCGTCCTCATCGCGGAAAGGCTCCGAACGGCCCTCCACCCATCGGTACGTCCCGTCAGCGCGTCGCATTCGGTACCGCATAACGAACGCCTGACCGGTGCGCCGACACTTGGCCAAATGATCACGGACAGCCACCAGATCGTCGGGATGGACCTGTTGCCGACGCGCGACCTCCCCTCTTGGCTCATCCGGGGAATCGAAGTCCTCGAGATCAAAGCCAATGAAATCCCTTAGCCTCTTGTTGACGTAGGTTGGATCTCCCTCGGTGTTCGAACACCAGATCTGCGCAGGTACCGCATCGACCAGGCGCCGAAGCTGCCGCTCACTGTCGCGCATTGCCTCCTGTGCGCGCACCTCGTCGTCGATATCGAGCGAGATGACGAGCCATTGCACGATCTTTCCGTCGTCATCGCGCAACGCCTCCGCACGCCCATCAACCCAACGATAAGCTCCATCCGCCCGCCGCATGCGATACTTCATGGAATATGGCTCGCCGGTCACCAGCGAGTTTCTGACGGCATCAAACAGGCGCGTTGCGTCCTCGGGATGCACGAGAGAGTGAATCGCCGCGCTCAGACGACTTATGCCCGGCCGGTCCAGTTGATTTACGTCACTCAAACCAAAGAAATCGAGTAGTCGGCGGTTAAAGAAAATCGGCTGACCCTCTGGGGTCAGTCGCCTGATCTGCACGGGCACAAGGTCGACCAACTGCGAAAGTTCACGTTCGCGTTCCCGCAAAGTCTCAACACTCCGACGCAATGTGACAAGTGCCAGTTGGTGCTGCCTAGAGATCGCTGCCACGACCAACGCAGAAAACGCAGAGATGCCCAGAAACAGCTGCAGCATGATTTGTTTGTGTTGTTGAGATTCGGCGTCGCCCGCAAACTGGCTTGTGCCGGAAATCGTGAAGGCCGCAGTGATGAGCGCGAGGAAAGACAGGGCGAGAACTGTACCCTTGAATTCGAAACGGACCGCGACCCAGAGAAGCGGCGGCATGATGATGTATGCGTAGGGCAGAAAGCCGCTCAAGGAAAGAGCGGCGATTCCAAGAAACACCAGCGCCAGAGCGCAGACCTCGGTCCAGCGCGCCGCGAGAAATTCACTCTTTCCACGCCAATTCTGGAACACCACAAGAGCCAGGGGTGCGATGATGGCAACCCCGGTGGCATCGCCGATCCACCATAGCGGCCAAGCTGTGGCAAAGGCTTGGATGTCAAACCAAGCAAGCGTCGCGCTACCTACCGTTGCACTCAAGATTGGTGCGACACTGGCACCCAGTACAAGCAGCGCCAGTACCTCGCGCAAAGTCTCTAGCCGAACCGGTTCGCCGCAAAATCGCTTTAAAAGCCATGCGCCGAACGCAGCTTCGCAAGCGTTTCCAACGTAGATCAGGGTCGCGACGGTAATGGAATTGTGAAACCAGGCGAGATTTCCAAGAAGTTCGCCTGCGAGCCCCACCAGTATCCACCAGGGCCAACTGCGTTGCGAGGCAAGGACAAGGGTCGCAAGGAACAAGCCGCTCGGCGGCCAGATTGATATTCCTGTCCCAGGAATGATTGCAAGAAGGTGGGCAAACCCGCTGCCCGCAACGTAGGCCGCGACAAACAGCCCCGCGTGGAGCGCTTGGGGGCGATGTGATCGGACGCTCATCAAGACCTGTTCCTGTCGAAGTCGAACCGGATTATGCATTCAACGGCATCAACGCTGCGGTGCGAGCGCGTTTTGGCATACCCCGGCGATCCCCTGCTTGGCCGCGGCATCGGTCTTCTTTCCCGAGCCGGTCCGCTCAACACCTATCGGGCATATCTACACGGAAGCCAATGATAAAAAGCCGGCTGCAGGCACGACAGGTCTTCTTCGCCTGGGCCCAGGCGCGTTTCTTCCGGAAGACTTGCTCCGCATCGGCGCAGACTGGACGACACCGCAAAGCCTCCGGCGGGCTATGAGAAAGCGGCGATCGCTGCGGATATCGAGAAGCTCGTGAAAGTGCTCAAACTCGGCCCGCCCATCAATCTGGCCGGCCACGGCATGGGCGCATACGCCTACGCGGCTCAGTATCGCGAGGAAGTGACGACGCTGACGATCCTCGACGTACCTCTGCCCGGCATAGAGCGATGGAGCGCGCTGTTAGAGAGGACTCGCTGCCCTCTAGCTTTCGAACGCGTTGATCTCGCGATGACGAGCAAATTCGCAATCGACGCGTTTTGACAGGTCGCCCTTTGTAATCGGAGCGACGCCGCCGGCACGCAGAATGGGGGAGAAGGCCGTCCGCAAGGGGCGGCTGGGACGGCCTTCTGGCGGACAACGTCCGCTTTGCGGCGCGGAGGGGAACGCCGCCGCAGGCCTCGTCCGGCAACACGCTTGAGATGTTGCCGAAGCCGAGTGCACCTTGATTATGCTGGCGGTCGTCCAGGAATGAAACCTATACCGACGTTTCACGCTTGACGATGCTGACTACTTCTCCTTGATCGTGGCTCCGGGGAAGTGTCCCTGTAGACGCAGGTATAGTTACCTTATTTCCAAAGATTGGATACGCAGAGTGACCGGACAGCCGACTGCCAAGCGGCCCGATCATTTCCAGATCACTGATCGGTCACGCCTTGTTGTGGCATGACGCAAAGCCAATTTGAGACATGCATGCACTGCCAAGACACCATCGCCTCGAACGGGAGGCCCGTTGAATGCGCGAAGAGGACAAAGCGCTTTCACCGGAGCAGCATTGCTATGAGGACGGTGACCGCCACTCTCGTATTCAACCAGACGGAACGTTCGCAGGCTTGGCTCCGGCTGCCGGCGTCGGACGAGAACGTTTCAAAATGCTTCAGTCGCTCTCTTGGATAGCCCTGCATCGCGCATCGATCCAGGAAGGCTATCCCAGGCGCGGATAAGTTCACTCAGGGACGCGACTTCCATCTTGCGCATGACGTTGCCCCGATGAAGCTTCACCGTCACTTCGCTGATGCCGAGGTCAAAAGCGATCTGCTTGTTAAGCCGTCCATGCGCCACCTCCTGCAAGACTTCGCGCTCTCGTGGCGTCAGTGTCTCGTGCCGCTCCATGTTGCGTTTGACGAGCATCGTCTCCATCCGCCGCGCCGAATCCAAGTCGATCGCGGTCGTGATTGCATCCAGCAGTGTCTGGTCTCGTACCGGCTTTATCAGGAAATCGACGGCGCCAGCCTTCATCGCCTGCACGGTCATCGGAATATCCCCGTGTCCCGTGAGGAAAATCACCGGTTTCGGGTTTCCAGTTTGCGTCAGGTGACGCTGCAAATCGAGACCGCTCGCTCCCGGCATGCGAACATCCAGGATCAGGCAGCCGGGGCTATGCAGCGTGTCGGAAGCGAGCAATTCTCGGGTCGAGGCGAAGCAGGCTGATTGGAACCCCGCTGATGCAATCAACTCGGACAGTGCCTCACGGACAGAGGCGTCATCATCGACAATGATGACGAGCGGCTGTTCGCCGTCACTCCGGTGCCACGAACCTGCCTTTCGCTGTAGTGACTGGTCAGATTTCATCATTACCCTCCATTTCTGGATCACGCAGGGCGTTGGCGAGCGTAGCAAGCAGAACCTGCGCGTCGAACGGTTTTCGGAAGCAACCACCAATGTCCTGGCCGCTATGCTGTTCGGCAAGCTCGTGACGTCCGGTTATCAGGAAGACGGGCAGATCGGGACGCACTTTCCTCACGAAATCTCGTAGTTCAAACCCGTCCATACCGGGCATGCCAATATCCGTGATAACTGCATCCACGCCAGACAGACCGCTGGCAAGAAACGAGCCTGCCGATGAGAAGCTGCGAGCCAGATAGCCAGCGGACTCCAAAAGATCCTCCAGCGACTCCAGTAGTCTCAGATCATCATCGACAATTGCCACCACCCGCCGATGCTTGGTCATTCTAGGCTTCCCCACCCTGCGAGAGTGCGTGATCGGTATTTCCAGGCGTTCTGCGATACGCACGAGGTCGGCAAGCGAGGCCGCCTCCATCTTCTGCATCACATTGCGTCGGTGAATCTGCAGCGTCACTTCACTGATGCCGAGCGCGGCGGCCGCCTGCTTGTTGAGAAGACCGCTCACCACCAGAGGCAGAACCTCGCGTTCGCGCGGCGTCAGGTCAAGATAGCGACGCTTCAATTTCCCTGACTCGGCACGCTCTGCCCTCTTTTCCTTATCCAGTGCAATTGCCGCGTTTATGGCGTTCATCAGATCCGCGTCGGTAAACGGCTTGGTCAGGAAGTCTACCGCGCCGTCCTTTATCGCGCGCACGGAGGATCGGATATCACCGTGGCCGGTTATGAACACAATCGGTGGATGCTCCCCTTCAGCAATCTCACTTTGGAGGTCGAGACCGTTGATGTCGGGCAGTTCGATATCGAGGATCAGACAAGCGGGTGCATCCGGCTTTTCAAAGTTGACATAGTCCCCGGCGGATCCGAACGCCATCGCGCGAATGCCGTGCGAGGCCAGGAGCTCGCAGAGCGCCTCACGAATTCGGCTGTCGTCATCGACAATGAACACAATATGCTCGTCTCTCATCATACCGAAGCATCCACTTTGATCGGCAGCGTAAACGCAAACGTGGCACCCTCAGACTCGTTGTTCTGCGCCCACAACCGCCCTCCGTGCGACTCGATGATCGAACGACAAATTGCCAGGCCCATGCCCATTCCGTTCACTTTCGTGGTAAAGAAGGCTTCAAAGATCCGTTCCGGATACTCGACGCCCGTGCCGTGGTCGCTGACTTCGGTTTGAATCATCCCCGCGACGCGACGTGTGCGCACCTTCACCACCCGATCGGTCGCAACTTCGTCCATCGCGTCCATTCCGTTGCGGATAAGGTTCACCAGAACCTGCTGAATATGCACCCGATCCAGAGCGATCTGTGGAAGGTCGAGCGCGATATCAACGTCGACGCGAACACGACGTCGTAATGCCTCCTCTGCAATGAGATTGATTGCTTCACCAATTACGCTTGCCAGGTTGGTATTGCTCCTCGCTTCGACGGGATGTTTGAACAGTGCGCGGATCCGACTGACGACGTCCGCGGCGGAGTTTGCGTCACGGATGATGCGCTCGGCGGTGATCTTGGCCCGCTCCAGATTCGCAGGCTTGGCCGATAACCAGCGATGGCAAGCGTTGGAATTGGCAACGATTGCGGCCAGCGGCTGATTGACCTCATGCGCGATCGACGCCGACAGTTCGGCAAGGCTTGCCGCCTGGGCAGCGCGAGAGAGCCGTTCTTGCGCTAGCCGCAACTCTTCCTGCACCTGAACCTCGCCATGAATGTCCAGGCAAATGACGTTCCACTGAATGATCCTGTCCTCCGAGTCCCGCATCGCGGCGGCTCTTGTTTCAACCCATCGGTATTCACCATCATAGCGCCGCAGGCGATGCTTGCGCGCGTAGGGCTCGCCGGTTGCAAGAGAATGCGCATATTTCTCCTTCACGCCGGCAACGTCATCGGGGTGCACTCCGGCATCAAGCGTACCGTTCAATCGGGACTTTCCAACGCCGTCCAATTCCTCCAGGTTGTATCCGAGAAACTCTCGGAGCTGCTGGCTGCGATAGACTGGTTCACCATTCGGCATGGCGCAGTCGATCATCGCCGGAAGGGTTTCCACCAGCTGCCACAGCGACCGCTCCCGTTCACGTAGCGCCTCCTCGATCCGCAACTGATCGTCGATGTCATGCGACAGGCCGTACCATTGCAGGATATCTCCATTCTCATCGCGCAGCGGTTCAGCGTTGCTCTCGACCCAACGGTAGACGCCGTCCGCCCGGCGCAGGCGAAACCTCTTGGTGAAGTTCCCGCCGGTTGCGACAGATAATTTAAGCGCTTCCTCGAGGCCGGTCGCATCGTCGGGGTGGACCGCTGCCTTCAGAGTTGTTGCCAGCCGGTCAATGTCTGGCTGCCGTGTATCCGCGGCATTCAAACCAAGAAAAGCCATCATGCGTTTGTTGAAAAAGGTCGGTTCGCCTTGTCGGTTCAATCGCCAAAGCAGGCTTGGGACCATATCGACCAGTTGCGAAAGTTCTCGCTCCCGATCGCGAAGGGCCTCCTGCGCTCGCATCTCGTCATCGATGTCGATCGAGATCGCGTACCAATGCGCGATCGCTCCATTTGGATCGACCAGGGGCTCTGCGCGGCCGTCGACCCAACGATAGGCGCCATCGGCTCGGCGCAAGCGATACTTCATGGAATAAGGCTCACCTGTTACCACTGAATGGCGGACGGCTTTCAGAAGGCGCACGGCATCGTCAGGGTGAACGAGCTTTTCCATCGCGCGGGCCAATCGGCTCTCGCCTTGCCTTTCCAGCTGCGCAAGATCGGTCCAGCCAAAGAAATCGAGCAGGCGCTTGTTGAAGAAGGTCGGTTCGCCCTCGGGTGTAAGACGCCTGATCTGCACCGGTACCATGTCAACAAGCTGCGAAAGCTCGCGCTCCCGGCCGCGCAACGCCTCAACGGTTTTCTTGTAGACATCGATGTCGAGCGCTATGCCGAACCACCCGACGACACGGCCCTGTTTGTCGCGCGCGGGCCGTGCGGCGGTTCTGGCCCAGACATAGCTTCCACTGACACGACGAAAGCGAAACTCGACATTGAAGTCGTCGCCAGTTTCCAGACAACGACGCCATCTCGCCGCGACGTGATCATAGTCATCGGGATGTAACAGTTGCTTCCAGGCGGTATCGCCCTGATCCAGCGAGGTGTTCAGCTGCTCCGGCGTCACACCCAGCGAGCTTTGGGCGAAAGGATGCAGGTAGATCCAACGTCCGGCGGCATCGAATGCCCACCCGTTGCCGAATATGCTCTCGACGGCCCTGGCCGACCGCATCGGCTCGATATCATCCACCGCCGACAGGTCGGAAACCGCCGCTATATGCGGCTCTCTTTCCGTTACCAGATCGTCGATGTCGATGCTGACACTGTATCCTGGCTCTGCGCGGGTCTCCGTCCATCGATACTTGCCGTTTGTCTGGAGTTGGCGGTGCCTGGTGACCTGGGGAACGCCCGTCCAGAAGGCGCGGGCGGCCGCATGAGCGGCCGTCGTCCGGTCGGCTGGATGAATACGGCTCAACGAATGCGGCTGTTCTTGCGTGACCTTCCTCTCCAAAGCCGCGGTTGCGACATCGCCAAACCGCTCGCTGGCAACGGAGGTATCTCCATCAATGAACGTGCCGTACCAACCGAGCACACGGCCTTGACCATCGCGCAAGGGCTGGGCCGAACTCCTGCTCCATCCGTAAGCACCACTTTCACGCAACAAGCGATGCTCGACGTTGAAATGCTCACCCGTTTCAAGGCACCTGCTCCATTGAGAAGTAACGAGCCCGTAATCGTCCGGGTGAATCATGCGCCTCCAACCAAGCAAGCCACCATCTGCCGGCGAACTGAACTCTTCGAGCGTAATCGCCAGGTGCGACAGAACCGCAGCGCTCACGTAAATGATCTTGCCGGACGCATCGGCGGCCCAAGCGTTGCCGACCACGCTCTCGATGAACCGCACAGCTTGCAATACATCGGGCGCGATTTTGCCAGGTTGGTTGAACGCCTTCGTCATTGCCTTCTCCTGCCGGACGAGGAAAGCCTTTGTCAGCGCTCTGCATAGCACTTGTCTTGAGATCAGGACCGGGTGAACTCGTCACTTATCCTATTCCCGCTGCGCCTCGTGTGCACCCTATGGAAATCTATGACAACCGGGTGGTGCAATCTAACCTGTACTTCAGGATAGCTTGGTCTGGATCGTTGCGACGGGGTGGGAGCCGCCGGACAACGAGTTGACCTCCGTTACGTGTCGGCGTCCAGGGTGGCTTCGCGCTCTACCTCACGTTGATCATCGTTCTGGACTCACAAGCGATACCGAGCCAAGGCGCCGTTTATCGCCCACAAATATCGACGGCCGACCAAGCTAGGCTAGTGGTTTTTGCTGCCTCTGAGCGTAGATTTCGATAGATTGAAACTTTGGCATGAGGGGTAGAGCGGTGGCTAATAAAGCCCAGGCTTTCTCTGTCCGGTTGGAGAAGCCAATGAAATCAACGTTTCGCCCAGTTAGCAAAACCAATTCAGAAGCAGCGCGTACACAAACGCAACACCGAGATGGATCCGAACCAGGATCAAGTGGGGAAGCAGTCGTTGTGCCGCCAGTTGAAAGAGAATCGGCCCGGCGCGATTTTCCAGCAATGCGCCGATGGCGTGGGGTCGGGCTGCACCGCCCGCGGTTCGCGTATCTCGCGCTATTTTTCGCAGCCTATGTGTTGGGATGCGGATTCGCAAATGTGCTGGCGATCGTGCCTGGCATAACTGTTTCGATTTGGCCTCCTGGCGGGGTCTTCGTCGCTACCCTGATCCTAACATCTCCATACAGTTGGCCCTGGTGGATATTGGGGGGCTGCCTGGCTGAGATGTTCGCGCAGATCGTGTGGTTTCACAGTCCGCTGCCTGCCGGCTTTTTGATCTACGTGGGCAATGCCCTGTGTGCTATTGCCGGCGCTGCTCTCGTCAGCCGGGCGACCGGCAAGCCGGTCAAGTTGGAGACCTTGCAGCAGGTCCTTGCATTCGTCGTTTTTGGAGCGGGAATTGCGCCGCTCATAAGTGCGACGGTGGGAAGTGCGACGCTTGCTTGGTTCGGTGTAAAAGCGCAGACTTTCACAGGCGTGTGGCCGCTATTTTGGATTGGAGATGCTACCGGCATCCTGCTCGTTGCGCCACTTGTATTGGTTTTGGTCCAATACTGGCGCAGCAAGTCCAAACTATCTGCCGCGCAGTTGGCAGAAGCCGGAGTGCTCGGTCTGATTTTTTTGGGAGTCGCCGCTCTCTCCCTGAGTGATAACTATCTTCCGTCTCCCTACATCATCCTGCCATTGCTTCTTTGGGCCTCAGCGCGTTTCGAGTTCCGGGGAGCCGCAGTCGCGCTGACACTCCTCGGCTTAATGACGTTGGCACTTACAATATCTGGTGACAGTCAGTTTGTCGGCGAGTCCCAAAGGCAAAGGCAGGTAATGCTGCAGCTTTTCCTGGCGATATCAGCGTTTTCAGCGCTGATTGTCGCCGCCATCTCGCGACAATATCAACTGGCGTTGCTGACTGTGCGCGAAAGCGAGCGCCGCCTTCAGCAATTGATCGATGCAGTCCCAGCGCTCATATGGTGCACAACTCCAGAAGGTATACCCAGCTACCTCAACAAACAGGCCACGGACATCACAGGCATGACTCTCAAGCAGGTGATCGCGCCCGACGGGTCAAGGTCTCTGACAGACATTCATCCAGACGACCGGCAATCAACAGATGAGGCACTTAAGCGCTCGTTCGAGACGGGCGCGTCATTTGTGGGTAGGTATCGCCAATGCCGAGCGGACGGACCCCACAGATGGGTTGAGGCGCGCGCCGAACCATTGCGCGACGAATCCGGCACGATCATTCAGTGGTATGGCGTGTCTGTTGACATTGAAGACATGGTGAGGGCGCAGGAGGCCCTGAGTGAACGAGAGGAGGAGCTCTCCCAGCTTGTCAATATGGTTCCAAGCCACGTTTGGCGTCTGACCCCTTCGGGCGAACCAGCATTCTTCAACAAACGCATGATCGACTTCCTTGGCTTGAATGTTTCAGATACGCTCAAACCGGGTATGACGCGGTTAGCCGCCTTGGTGGAGGCATCCGTTCATCCGGAAGACGCGGTTCCGTTCAACGATTTGCTTTCCCGCGCGCTCGCCACCGGGGAAGTCTTTGCCATGCGATACCGTCTGCGCCGGGCGGACGGCGTTTACCGCTGGATGTCCAGCCGCGCCGAACCGCGTCGGGATCAGTCCGGGCTTATCGTCCAATGGTACGGCATTTGTCATGACATTGACGATCAAATGCGTGCCCAAGACGCGTTGCGCGAACGGGAACGCGAGCTATCGCTGCTTGTGGACATGGTGCCGGCTTTCATCGCACGTCAGGCTTCAGACGGAGCGTTGACGTTCTTTAACAAGCGGTTGGTAGACTTCCTCGGGCTAGACGTTGCGCATGCGGACAAGTTGGGGATGAGGCGCGTGACCGCCATGATCCAAGCTGTCGTCCATCCCGACGATGTTTCCCTGGTGAGGGAGAACGCCACACGCGGCTTCTCGACAGGCGAACCCTTCTCGAATCGATATCGTATGCTTCGCGCCGACGGTGAGTATCGCTGGATGGACGGGCGCGCCGAGCCGTTGCGTGATGAGCGCGGGACGATAATGCAGTGGTATGCGGTCGCCATCGACGTCGATGATGAAGTGCGCGCGCAGCAAAGGTTGTACGATCGGGAGCGAGAGCTTTCGCAACTGGTGGATATGGTACCCAGCCCGCTCTGGCGGTTGACCCCAGAAGGGGAGCCGGTCTTCTTCAACAAAAGCTTGATTGAATTCCTGGGCCATGATGTTGGAGATGGGCGGCGCAAAGCATTGGCCGCTGCTCTTGTGTCTGCGATCCACCCAGATGACATGACAGCGCTTGAAGCATCACTGAACAAGGCACTTGCCACTGGCGAGAGCTTCTCCGTGAACTATCGCATGCGCCGCGCCGACGGCCTGTATCGCTGGATGTCTGGCCGCGGAGCGCCTCTGCGGGACACCGGCGGGCGCATCCTGCAATGGTTCGGCATTTGTCACGACATCGACGATCAACTTCGCGTCGAACAGGTCCTGCGCGAGAGGGAGCGCTCGCTGCGCCAACTTATTGAAACCTTGCCCGCAATGGTCGAATGCACGGGGCCAGACGGCCATCCGGTCTATCGAAGTGAGCAGCTTTGCGATTTCCTAGGATACAAACTTGAAGCGCCGGTCGGATCGGGAGAGCCGCGGCCGTCCGCAACGCTCAGTGCCGCTGTCCATCGTGAGGATATGCCCCTCGTCCGCGAGAACCATGAGCGCGCATTGGAAAACGGCACCCCTTATGCGCAGAAGCATCGTCTGCGGCGTTCGGATGGTGAGTACCGCTGGGTGGAAACCCGAGCTGCACCCATGCGAGACACCGACTCTTCGATTATTCAATGGAATGTTATCTGCCTGGACATCGATAGCGAGGTCAGGACGCAAGAGGAATTGCGTTTGACGCGAGAGGGCCTGGCGCGAGCATTTCAGGCGGCAAGCCTTGCCGAACTTTCCGCTTCGATCGCCCATGAGGTGAACCAGCCGCTGGCAGCGATCGTGGCAAACTCGCACGCATGTCAACGCTGGCTCACAGCCGACCCTCCAAATCTTGAGCGAGCGCAAAAGACGATCGGACGCATTACGCGCGATGCAAACGCTGCGGCTGATGTTGTGAGCCGTATCCGCGCATTGTTCAAGCGATCCCTGGAGACCGAAGCGAGCGCCACCCCCCACGAGGTCATCGCGGAGGCCCAGAGCCTGATGGCCGACGAGGCTGCACGACGTCGTGTCCGGATCGAGGTGAACATTGCGAACGAACTTCCGTTTGTTCCTATGGATCGCGTTCAGGTCCAGCAGGTGCTGGTCAATCTGATGAGAAATGGCATCGAAGCCATGACATCCTCGGATGCGCCCAGGGTTCTAGGTCTAAGCGTGTATCCGATGGACAACGCGGTACAGATCGCGGTGAGCGATCTGGGCACAGGCGTGGAGTTCCCGGACAGGATCTTCGAGCCATTCTTTACAACGAAGCACGACGGCATGGGCATGGGGCTGGCGATCTGCCGTTCGATAGTCGAATCACACGGTGGGCGGCTTTGGGCGGAGAAAAACGAGCCGCAGGGCACCATCTTTTTCTTCACATTGCCGACTGAGCCAATAACAGTCGCTTGAGGCGCGACTTACATGGAGTTATATCGCCGGTCTAGAGGAGCCGCACCTCGGCCCCGGCCGTTAGCGGCCTACTTTGCCGGTGTTACGAGCTCCGTTTCGGCAGTATCAAGAACGAAGACAGCCAGGATCTTTGCTGGCTCGCTATCGCTGGCGTTCGCGCTTACGCGGTGATGGTCGCCGGGAACTTCGACCCAGTTTTCGCCAGTCTTGTATACCTTGATTTCGCCGTCGTTGATCTGGCTCTTGATGCTGCCTTCGATTACCGTGGCATAGATAAAGGCGCTCCTGGGATGCGTGTGTGAAGGGTTGTGACCACCAGGGCCATATTCGACCAGAACACCGCGCATGCTCTTTCCTGGCACGTTGGGAAGCGCTTGGTCGAACACCACTGAGACCTTGGCATTATAGGGCTGGTCCGAGGCTGCTGCAGGTGTAATCAGCGCCGCAAACATCAAGCCAGTCGCCAACTTTCGCATGAATATCTCCTCCTGCTTCATATTCGATTAATCTCGGGTGCGATCGTATGCCCGGCGCTCCGAAAGGAGGAGCTATACGTAGGTTGGTGGTGTTATGCATACGTGCCCGCCCCTGCGGCCGGGCGTAATCAAACATTGCACGTTGTTGCTCGACCAGCCGGGATTGGGCAGCATCAATGGTTTCGGCAGCTGGCATGAGCCTTTGTTGCCGGCGCGACAATGCCAGACCTCAAACTCGACGCCACGCACGCCGCGTCGCCCTATACCAACAGACAATTGGAATTTTAACACGTTGTGTCAGCTTACGTCAGACTGGCGCAGCGCGGCTCGAGACAATTCGGAAAAAGCGCGCGGCGCCTCTTCCGAAACTGCGTCCGTTCAGTTGGCTTTCGAGGGTTAGATTTTCATGTCAGATAGCCCGCTCAGCCGCTGTTGGTTGCTGGCAAGCCTCGCGCTCCTCTTCGCCCTTGGCAGTGCCCATTTGACGCTGGCCCAGATGCCACCGTCCTCGATCACCGTCATTCTCACACCTGATCAGAGTGCCATCGAGATCGAACAAACGCTGGGCGCCGCCTTAAAAGTCGGCGGGTCGGTGACTGTCGAATGGCGCGACGAGTCAAATGAAAATGCAGGCTCCGGCAATGCGACAATACCCGGCACTGGAACGAGCGAGACAACGCCCCACATTGCACCTTCCGCCGACACGGACGAAAATGAGATATCGGCCAGGACGCTGCCAGCTTTTCAAGCCGCGGATTCAGTGGAATCCTTCGACAGCGTTTCCGGCCACCTTCTCAATGGGCTGCAAATCGGTTTTGCCGGCATCTACGGTATCGGTGGGGCGATGGCAGACGTCGTGGCGGGGATCCATGCCGAGGGATGGTCGGTGATTTCTGTTGCCACAACTGCCCTCTGCGCCATCACGGCTGGCCTCGCCGCAGCACTGGCCAGCCGCCTCCTCATGAACCGGCTTTTCGGTGCATCGGTTGAGGTTGTCGACGGGCTGCACCGTGTGCGGGCCTCGATGATCAGACTCTGCTTCGATATCGCCTATCTCGCGCTCCTTGCAACCGTCGCACACGGCGTCATCAGGGTCTTCCTAGGGCGGGGGACCGCTTCGGCTGAATTGGCTCACGCTGTCGTCACCATCGCGCTGATATCGGCGGCCTATATTGCGGGCGCCCATTTCCTCTTCGCCCCGACACGCCCTGCAATCCGTCTGCTCGATATCGCCCATCCCCGCTTTCACGCCAACATGCTGTCAGCTTATGGCGCGATGGTCGCCGTCGTCAGCGCCAGCGTGCGCTTTGCCCACCAGCGCGCACTAGACCCGGTCGCCATCGACGGCTGCTTGCTGACCGGCGTCACGGCGCTGACATTCGTGAAGCTCTACTGGTTCATCGCCGGCGCCCGCGATATCCGCACGCTGTTTGCCGGCTCGAATCCCGGAAATTTGCGCCGCGCCATCGCCTTCGGTGTGCCGGAATTCTATGCGCTGAGCGCAATGGTACTGTGGCTAATGACCGCCATCGTCGCCGGCAGTCCGCACAGCGCCGCCTGGAGCTTTGCCGGCGGCGCCACACAGATCATCCTGCTCGCCCTACCGATCCTGGCCTTCGGGATCCATTCGTTAGCCGGAGCCGCCGCCGCGCGCCGCCGCACGCTGACCTCCTCGCCGCTTCATGCGGCGATCTCGGGCAGCGTGCAGACGGCGCTTGCCGGCGCTATCTGGCTGATCGGCCTGCATGCCATCATCGGCCTGTGGCGGCCGGTAATGGACGGGCACGAGACCTCTGGCGCCGTCGGCTGGATCGCCGTCCTCGAGCGCATCAGTCTTGCGATCGTGGCTGCCTGGGTCATCTGCAGCTTCCTGTGGAAGAGTTTCGAGGCTTTCTCACCCTCCGTCCGCGTCGCGATACCCGGCGACCAGGAGGACGACACGGATGCCCACCAGCGAAGCCGGCTCGCGACGATCCTGCCGCTCATCCGCAACCTCATTTTCGGTGGCATCTTGGCCGTCACCAGCCTCGTCATTCTCTCCGCCCTCGGCATAAACATCGCGCCGCTGCTCGCAGGCTTCGGCGTGCTCGGTCTAGCCCTTTCCTTCGGTTCACAAACGCTGGTAAAGGATGTCGTCTCCGGCATTTTCTTCATCGCCGACGACGCCTTCCGCGTCGGCGAATATGTCGAAAGCGGCAAGCTCAAGGGGACGGTCGAGCGGATCTCGCTCCGTTCCCTGAGGCTCCGCCACCAGAACGGTCAAGTGCACACCGTCCCCTATGGCCAGCTTCAAGCGGTGACCAACTACAGCCGCGACTGGAGTACGGTGAAGTTCGAACTCAAATTCGAGCACGACGCCGATCCCGAAAAGATCCGCAAGACCATCAAGAAGGTCGGACTGGCCATGCTCGAAGACCCGGAAACCGGCGGCGAGTTCCTCGTGCCCTTGAAGATGCAGGGTATCCAGGACGTGACCGAAAACTCTCTCGTCGTCCGCCTCAAGTTCACCGCGCGGCCCGGCAACCCAAGCATACTCCAGCGTGAGGCGATGAAACGCCTTCTTCCTGCATTGCGCGAAGCCGGCCTCGACCTTGCCTCGAACGCTGTCACCGTTCGCTCTCGTGCCGCCGGTATTGTTGAAGCGGAGGCTGCGGCGGCAAACATGACGCTGGCCAGGAAGCCGGTAGAAATCGAGGCGGCTGTGTGAGGCATGTGTCGCCGTGCCGACCTGGTCGCCGCAGTTCACGAAGCTACGATCACCTAAGCGCGCCGGAGCGGATTTACGCAGACACCGTAAATGAATCGAAGGGGAAAACATTTGGCAAACTGCTATCGCGTTGCTGAACGTGGGCTTGGCCGCAAGTTGACCAGCTCTTCCGAACAGCTCGGGTTGATTTTTTGGCGGGCCATGGCAGTGTTCGTCTTCCTTTTCTGCCTCGCTGGTTGTTTAACGCAGCGCGTGGAGCTTGCAACGCTGCCCAAAACTGTGTCTCCCACCTCGCAAAGCCCTCAGACCGTTCACGCAAGTTCCGAAACCTTCGACCTCCTCTACGTTACCGATCGCGCACGTGTAGCCGCTTCGGAAAGTGCACTGGCTTATGGTGCCGAAAGGGCCAGTTTCTTGAGCTTTGGCTCGGTGTCGATCACCCCGACACGTAGCTCTCTCAGCAGCAAAAAGCGGTTACGTGCCAGCGCGTTTTCCGAGACCGGACGGTTTCCGGCGACACCCTACGGCGTCGAGGCGACCGCAAACGGGCTACGCCGCCCTCCGGCGGCACTAGCGGCCCACGACCAGGCCGCCGCATCCCTACAGGCTGAAGTCGCTCGTCGTCTCGCAACAGCCGATCGTAAAGAAGTCGTGGTCTTTATTCACGGATACGGTAACAGTTTCGACGACGCCGCGCTCGCGACTGGCGAGATTTGCAGGTCGCTGCAGAACCAGTTTGTTTGCGTTGTCCTGACGTGGCCCGCGGGAGGCTCCGGCGGCTTATTTTTCGGTTACAATATCGACCGCGAGTCGAGCGAATTTTCAGTCGCGGACCTCAAGAAAGCCATCCGGATCATCGCAGAAACACAGGGTGTCGAGCGACTTCACCTCATGGCCCATAGCCGCGGAACCGATGTCCTCGCCAGCGTGATCCAGCAACTCGGCATTGAGGCTTATGTTGGCCGATCCTCGATATGGCAGCGTTTCAAAATCGCGAATGTGGTATTTTTCGCTCCCGATATCGATCTCGACGTGGCTTCCTCCAAGATGTTCGCGTGGGTATCGGATCCAGACCTGGCCTTCGGCAGCATATCAAGGCCAAGCGAGATCCCGCCTCAGGGCCCTCTGCATCTTACGGTCTATTCGTCTCCAGGTGACAAAGCGTTGGGGGCATCAACACTACTCTTTGGCAGCGCCTTGCGGCTGGGGCAGCTGGCTGTTGATAGGCTGCCCAAGGACAGGAGCGAGGCGGCGAACAGGTGGGCGGGGTCGCAGATGGGCGGTTTGGTCGATTTCATCGAGTTTTCGGGCGGCGGGTTGATTGGCCATAGTTATTTCTTGTCTGATCCGGCTGTTAAGGCGGACTTCGTTGCGCTCATCCGCGATAGAGTGAAGGCTGGCGATCCAGGTCGGCAAATCGTCGAGATCAAACGCCCTTTCTGGCGAGTAACTGATGTCCAGCAGGCCTTGCGATGATCGCTTTTCCGAACTTCGAAGCGATCTGCGGTAGGGCAGCGTCGTGCGGGGCGCCGGCTAACGAATCTCTTCTTTTGAGCGGAGTAGAACGACGGGCCATCGCTGACAGCCCAGGCCGGAAATGAGCGGATCGAGCGGCGGCAGCAGCGTAAGCCAGAGCCCGTTCGCGCGCGATTTGACCGGATAAAAGCCTCGTCTCGGAGGATCAGCATTGCAACGGCGGGGATCCGGGAAGCCCGGTCAAGCCGATCCGTTTGATTGAGGGACCCGAGACAACGAGGTTTTCGCCACCTCGCCTATCACTTCCCGCTCTGTCCAGAGCTCGTGCTATATCGATAATGTCGTCTCTGGCGGCAGTCGGTTCATTATTGGACCAGGCGACCCAAGCCCGATCCTGAATTCGCCCCCCTCACCTTTCTCAGTTCGAAATTGCCGTTGGGAAGATCAAGCGTCCATTCCGGGGCAAAGCCGATACCAAGAACGGCCGAGACGAGTGACACCAGCGAGAAGGTGTTGCACCAGGTATGGACGACGCTCTCGACCGCCGTTTCCATCGGTCGGTAGAACCGCGTCAACTTCGCGGTGGGCCGCTACAAGGTCGGCCAGCGTCTCGTCCGCGTCACGGATGATGACACACCCTGTCTTTGTACAAAGTTCGAAGTCAGGGATTTCGCGTTTGATTATCTCTATTTGGTCGTATGCCTGTCGCCTTTTCGCTTGCCTTCATCATTCGCGCTAACCGGTCCTGCACCGCTTGCGGCTCGTTGAAAATGTAAAGTCCCTCAAGGGCCTGGCGGAGTGTATCGTTAAAGGGCATGTAGGCTTCAAGGTGATCGAGCAACCAGTGGCTCATCATATCTTCGAAAGGGCCGACACCGAGTTGGCGAATGGCTTTATCATGTTCCGGTAGGCGGGCTTGCTCCAGGATGGCCATCACACGTCTGAGTTTGATCTCCGGCGGGCCATCATAGGTAGACCAGTGCCACTCCGTAGGGTCTGCGAGATAGCCTTCTGTATAAACTTGGGGATCCAACGCCTCGCCGCTACGCGCATCGCTCCTATAATCGACAGGTACCCAAGATAGGTCATTGGTAAGGTCAAAGCGGGTCGAGCGATTCATGAGACCTCCAAGGGATTGCGTGTTGATTGCAATGTCGAATCAGGCGTTATTCCGAACGGTTTCTAGTTAATCGCTCAACCAGCGTCACCCAGATCCGGTGAGAGGCTGAATCCGATTAACTGGCGTGTCAATGATGATCCGCCATCACATCCCGCTCGTTCGGACGCCAATCCTCAACAGATCTCGCGCTTCGATCATCTTACCCTTCAGATCCTCGATGCCGATCTCGTCCCAGGTAAAAGCAGTCCCGCTGTTCGCGTGATCGAGACCTGAGCGAGCCGATGTTTCCGCCCCGACGGAGAAGCCAAGATTGGCGTTCTCCAGGTCGCGGAAGATGTCGAGGTCGAACTGCTCATGATAAGCAGCTCGGTCCGGGCCACGGTGTCTGGCGAGAATGCGTCTGCACAACGCGATTGCTGGCTGTCTCCGCACAATCACGTCCTTCCGATGTATGGTCGTCGCTCCAGTTCAGCAGATTTCTGGGTCTGCCTCAGCCGGAGAAGATCTTTTCGCGCGATGAGACCGACCAGGCTTCTGGAAGTCGGATCGATAACGGGTATTCGGGCGACGTCGCTCGCAATCATGATATCCGCGATGTGGCCAACGGTATCATCGGGGTGCCCGATCGGAATCGATGTGTCCGATATCTTGTCTTTCAACAGTTCGACGCCGACGTCAGGCTCCCGCTGCCACCGCAGCGCGTCGGACCGGGACACGACGCCGATGAGCGCGCCATCGCCATCCACGACCGGATAGGTCCGGTGCGCTTCGTCCGTTAAGGCGAAATGCATGCAGACGTCCTCTATGGACATGGTTGCTGCTAAGGTGTCGACGGTGTTGACCATGATGTCGCGGGCGCGCGTGGACTCGAAGGGATCAACACCGTATTCGCGGGTAATGTGCTGTCCCCTGCGGGCAATTTTTTCCGTCAGTATGGAACGCCGCAACAAGAGCACGGTGACTGCATAAGCAGCGATCGTCGCGGACAACAAAGGAATAAGCGATTCAAGGTCGCCCGTAATCTCGATCGCGAAAAACGTTCCGGTGAGTGGGGCACGCATTGTCCCACCCATCATCGCTGCCATACCTAGGAGCGCCCAGAACCCCGGATCTCCTGGCAGTGCCAGGCCGAGCAGCCATCCCAGCGCGCCTCCCAGGATCAAAAGCGGTGCAAGCACGCCACCTGACGTACCGGATGAGAGCGCGATCAGCCAGATAAAAGCCTTGACTAGGAGAATGGCGACCACCGTCGAGGTCGGGATGTTGTTATGCAGCAATCCTTCGATGACATCGTAGCCGACGCCCAGCGCACGAGGTTCCACCAGTCCGCCAAGTCCAACGGCAAGACCGCCAAGCGCCGGCCACCACATCCAGTGGATCGGTAGCCGTTCGAAAAGATCCTCGACCTTGTAAAGCAAGGTCGTGAGGAGACCCGATTGAAGACCGGAGGCAACACCCACCCCCGCACAAACGAGAATACCCCACCAGGGAAGGCTCGTCTGGAAATGCGTTGGAAACAGCGGACCGTTGCCGAACAACAGCGGACGCCAGGTTATGGCGACACAGACCGAAACTACGACGGGAATGAAGCTACGGGGTTTCCATTCAAACAAAAGCAGCTCTACCGCAAGCATGACGGCGGCAACCGGTGAGCCGAAAATCGCCGTCATACCCGCTGCCGCGCCAGCAACCAGTAACGTTTTGCGCTCCGCTGCACTCAAGTGGAAAAACTGCGCAAACAGCGAACCGATCGCGCCACCGGTCATGATGATCGGCCCTTCGGCCCCGAACGGCCCTCCCGTGCCAATCGAAAGTGCCGACGACAGTGGCTTCAAGACGGCAACCTTCGCCGACATGCGGCTGCCGCCAATAAGGATCGCCTCTATCGCTTCGGGTATGCCGTGTCCTCGGATCTTCTCCGAGCCGAAGCGTGCCATCAGGCCGATGACAAGCCCGCCGATGACAGGGATCAAAACCATCCAGGGCGAGAAGACGACCTCGGCAATGCGAACCTCCTCGGTGCTCACCCGCCCGAACCAGATGATATTGGTCACTAGGGCTATCAGGTTGACGAGGAGCCAGGCCGCAAGGGCGCCCCCAGTACCGATAATCAGGGCCAGGCCGATCAGCAGAAGCACGCGCCGGTCCGTTGTGAAATCGCCAGCTTCGCGGCGAGCAATGCCACCCATAAAATCGTGTCCGTGCGGGTGGGAGAGTTTTGATGGCATCGAGAGACCTGTTGAGACGCAGAATGGAGGGCGACAGCGCTATTATATCGCACTACGATATAAATCAAGTCGAAGTTGGCAGGCTGTTCCTGGGCGTGTATGGACGAGGCCAGCGGAACACTTTGGTGCGAACGGTGAAAAAAAAGAGAGATGAAATCACTGACGCCGACTACGAGGCCCTTGCCAATCTGCGCTACATCTTGCGCCGGTTTTCGGAGTTTTCGACGTCAGCTGCTCACCAGGAAGGGCTTCCCAGTCAGCAGCATCAGGCCCTGTTGGCCATAAAAGGCGATCGTGGGGACACACCCATGACCGTCGGGCTCCTGGCGGAGCGCCTCCTTATCGCACCGCACACCGCATCCGAACTTGTCGAGCGACTGGTCTTAGCCGGCTATGTCACGCGTGCGCCCGATCCTGCCGACAAACGCCGGCAGACACTCGCGCTTACCACCCGGGCTGCGGACGTCTTGAAGCGACTGAGTACCGTTCACCTGATAGAGATCCGTGATATGGCGCCGCGCCTGATAGAGCTGCTCAGCGATCTCCAGGCCGAAGATCCTTTTCCCGAATCCTGACCATGGCGTGACTGGTGCCTCGCATGCAGAACGCTTGGGAAGAAATGATTCAAGGACAGGCGTCTCCGCCGGCCGGCAGGCAGCCATGTTTTCTTGATTTGCTCGGATCCGCACTTCCGCTCACCAATGTGCTTCGAATTTAATGAAACCTGCGGGCTGGGTCCACGGCTGGTTTGCCGTATAACTGCATGACCTGAAAAATAGAGGAGAGAGACTTGCCGTCGGCAATGGCGTTACACTGCCACTCGGCCCGCAATTTCGCGGTCGGGGATTGCCTTCGCTGCGGCTGCAAGCAGGTCGGTTTGCGAAATCAGCCCCAGAACACGACTATGATTGTCAACGATGATGACGGCGTGAATTGTGCCACTGGTCAAGGCGGGCAGCAGGCTCATCGCCCGATCATCGGGGCCGGCGATTACGGGAACAGCGAGATGGTCCGACAGCAGGACGTCAGGGTCTGAAAGCTCCCTGAGCCCAACGGTGCCGACGAGCCGGTTGTCGATGTCCTTGACTGGCAGGACGCGAACATTGTGCTTGAGCAAGAGCGAGCGCGCCAACGCGCTGTCGTCACTGTCCCGGACGCTGATGACGTCGCGCGACATGATATCCCTGCACAGAATATTCGACGTCGCGCGGATCGCAGCCTGCAATTCGACCTGCCTCAACAACCGTTCGAGATCGTCCCGGGTGATATCGAATGTTTCCCCCAGCGCTTCGAGTGCAGCGTCGACGTCTGCGCCCGTGAAACCACCGCGCCGATCCGAAGGCGGATCAACCGTCTGATGCGCGTTTGCAACGGGCACCGGAACATGTGGATAGTTGCGTCTCGCCACTTTGTGGAACAGCACGCCAAGCCCGACCAGCAGGCAGGAGTTCAGCGCGACGGGCACCAGCGGGAACAAAAGCCCCCAACTTGCAACGACCGGCCCACCAAGCACCGCGGTCAGGGCCGCTGCACCGCCTGGCGGATGGAGGCAGCGGGCAAACGACATCACAGCGATCGCGAGCGCGACGCCGATACCCGTCGCGATCAGCGGATCGGGCACCAGCATCGCCGACAGGACGCCGATAAAGGCCGAGATCGTATTGCCCCCGATAATCGACCAGGGTTGAGCAAGCGGGCTGGCCGGCACGGCGAACAGGAGAACGGCGGATGCACCCATGGGCGCCACGATCAGAGGAAGACTGGCACCGCCACCAAAGACGCTGCCGCTGATCATGCCGGTCAGCAGAATACCAACGAGCGCCCCGAGGCAGCCAACAAGGCGCTCGCGCAGTGTCGCCCCGGCGAGAATTGGCACAAAGAAACGGCGGGGCGGCTTTGAAGGAGGCACGATGTTGGGTGAAGCGTCCATGGAAGTTTCCGTTTTTGGCAGTGCATGTAAGAATCGGTCCAGCCGGCTGCCAGCCGAGAAGGTCAGTGTGCGTATGAGCCGAGATTGGCCAGCATCGCTTGATGCAGGATCTCGACCGCCGGAGAGCGTCTGTCCTTGCGGCTCACAAGCAACGTCTCAACATCGCGCAACGGGTATATCCTGACCGCCCCCCAGTCCATGAGATCAAATACGGATCTCGGCACCACGCCGATCGCGTCGCCGGACGCGACGCTCGCCAAAATCGCATGATATGAAGAGACTTCCGTGGTTGTAATCGATCCGGCTGACCTGGTCCATTTCTCCGCCATGCGCCGGTAGGTGCAGCCGGGCTCAAGCGCCGCAAGGGAAGCAACGCGCACGTCCGCAACCGTCGCGATCGGCGGGTGGGACGCCGGCAGCACGATGAGAACTTCTTCCCGGTATATCGGCTCAGCGTCAAGATCACCGGGCAGGTCTGACGGCGCATCGACAATGTCGATCGGCATCCGTGCGATCAACGCGCAGTCGATTTCCTCGGCGAGGACGGCCCGGGTCAATTCCTCTGACGATCCCATTGTCAACCGCACGGAGATATCCGGGTGAGCCAGGTTGAACGCCTGCAGCACCAGGGGCAGGCGCGCGGCAGCCGTGCTTTCCATAGTGCCTAGACGGAGCGTATTTGGCATGCGCGTCGGGTTCAACGCACTGCGTGCCTCCTTCCCAAGCGCAATCAGACGGCAGGCATATGAGCGAAACAGGCGGCCATCCCGCGTGAGGGTCATCTTCTTGCCTTCGCGACTGAAGAGTTCAACGCCCAGCTCTTCCTCAAGTGCGCGAATGCGGTTCGTCACGTTGGAAGGCGCGCGTTCGGCCGCGACGGCAGCGCGCGTCACGCTGGCATGCTCGGCGACAGCGAGAAAGATTTCAAGGCTCGTGAAGTCCATTTTAGCCTGCAAGAAGAATGAAACTGCCCTATTGTTCTTGAAATCGGAATGATAATCAAGGCGACCGCAGGAACTGAATTTCGAAACTTCGCGAGATCAGGAGAAAGGCAGACGATCATGAACCGGAACAATGAGGACGACATTCCGCCGACCTATTCGTCTCCCCCATGTCTCATGAGCGAGGTAGATGCTGCATATATGGGACTCGAGCAGGCAAACCCAGCTTCGACCTATGTTTGGCGCCACCAACAGCGTCAAGTGCTCATCAATGCAAGACAAACACGATCTGCCGCGGAACGCGCCACGTGGACGCAGGCTATCCAAGCAACGATTGATGCACTCTTGCCCGACGTTGAAGGCAAGGCGATCGCTCTTTACTGGCCGTTTCGGGGCGAACCGGATCTACGTCCCTGGATGAACGCGCTTGTTGCCCGTGGCGCCAACTGCCTGTTGCCGGTGGTTGCCGCAAAAGCGCAGCCATTAAGCTTTCGATCGTGGCGACAGGGTGAACCGCTGGAAAGGGGCGTGTGGGGCATACCGATACCGGCCGCCGGGCAGGATATCAAACCCTCGATCGTGATCGCACCTGTGGTGGGTTTCGACGAAGGCGGTTTCCGTCTGGGCTATGGCGGCGGTTATTATGACCGTACACTCGCCGGTCTCACACCAAAGCCCCTTGTGATCGGGGTGGGGTTCGAATTGCAGAAGATGGAGAGTATCCGTCCGCAATGGCACGACATTGCCATGAACGCGGTCGTGACCGAGGTGAGGACGCGGTTGCGAACATGAGGTCAGTGCTCGAAGTCGCGCCGGTTCTCCGGCCGGCGGTCAAACGGTTAAAACTAACGGGCCCGCCAGGTGAAGGTAGGAGCAGAGAGCCACAGTCGAGATGACGAGCGAGACCGTCTGCGAAACCAGTCGGGCGGCCACGAGCGAAAGCCCGATCCCAAACAACACCGCCGCGACGCCAAGCCAGAGGCCTTGATAGCTGAACACCAGGCCGAGCGCAGTCAGGCCGACGGATGTGTGGACCGTTGTCCGCACCGCGTTACCGCGCGCCTCCTCAACCTGTTCGTTCAATCCGGAAGTCGCTCCCTTGACACTGAACCCTATCGAAACGCTCAGCAACAGCGATAGCAACAATCCATTCCACATCGTCTGCCCAATCCTTGAGTTCGTGCTTCAGAAGGAGGAAAGCAAAAGCCGGGCCAGGCGGCAACATCCTGGCTGCGGCGCGCTCGAACCCTATGCCAGGAGACCGGATTGCCGGAAAATCCGGCACGTGAGCAGAGAGCTTGTCCATTCGATGTGCAGATTAAGTAATCGCATACAAGGCTTCGGCGTGATCGCCTCGATGAGTTCAAAGGCGGCAGAGCATGGGGTAGCCTGGCACGCTGGTCCAGAAACCTGGGGCGGTTCAAAACCGCCGAGGCTCTAGTCGCAGCTGGATGAAGATTCAGCGGCAGGTCCTTGACGAGCGAGCATTCTTGGATTGCCCCTCGTTTCACTAGTCCGCCCATGACATTCTCAATGCTGACATGAAGTATTTGGTTTCATGAGCCGGGAAAGAAATTCACCCCTCAGGGATCACAAGGCAGGTCATGTGCCGATAACTGCGGGAACTCCGGGGTAAGCGGTAGAACGTTGCTCTCGAACCATTGCCCATTTCTCCAACGATCCACCCGTCACAATTAGACTTCGAACCGAATGATGCCGACAAAAGCCCAAACAGACCACTGTGGGACTGGGCTCTGCAGCTAACGAAACACCATCCACAACTTTCGTTGTGAATGGCGGTCTGTTTTTCGATAAAGCCGTGCCCACCTGGCAGGGTCTGACAGCGTTAGTACTGGGCACGATAGACCAGCGGTACCCAGTCATAATTGCTCTCATCCCGACGAACGTGGCCGATCCCAGGAAACGCATGATGGGCACCGGCGACCAAATACCGCTGATCAGCGGCTTCGGCGAACGCGGCTGCCCGGGTCGATGCTGCTGCGCTCTGATCCACGTCGAATTCGACAGTCACTTCCGGATGATCATACTGGAGAACATCGCCATGGGCGATATCACCCCAGAACACGATCTTTTCGCTATTGCTCTCCACGACGATACCGCTGTGACCAGGTGTATGACCGGCCAGCAGGATTGTTCCAAAACCGGCAACAGGCGTACCATTGTCATCGAAGGTTTCAAATTTGCCGGCGTCGACATAGGGGCCGACACATTTCTCAGCCTGAGCGATCTGCGGGCCGAGCACCTTGTCTGTTTTAGCCTTGGGATCTGCGTTTAGCCAAAACTTGGCCTCTCGCTGGTTGACATGTAGGACGGCGTTTTCATACACGCGGCTGCCGTTGGCAACGAGCCCGCCTGAGTGGTCGGCGTGGATGTGGGTCAGAATGACGTCGTCGATGTCGGAAACGTTGTAACCCGCTGCACGGATATTGGTCGCAAGCTTGCCCAACGCCGGGCCCATCAGGTCGCCCGTGCCGGTATCGATGAGAACCAGGCGCCCGCCCATGTTGACAAGGTAGGCATTGACAGAAGTTTCGCTAGAGCTCGATTGAAACCGGTCAGTCAGGTAAGTGCCGATCTCCTTTTCATCCATGTTTCTGTAGATTTTGGACATCGGCAGCTTCACCGTGCCGTCGGAGAGGGCGGTAATCTCGTAGTCGCCGAGCTTTATCCGATAAAAGCCAGCGGCTTGCGTGCCGACGATGGGCGCCTTGGCAAAGACGCCAGCCGGAAACGCTGCCACGGTCCCGGCGGCGACCGCAAATCCAGCTGTGTTGATGAGAAGCGAACGGCGTGTGTGCATTAAAAAACTCCAGATGCTGTCAGGTTTCCAGAACTCAGGCCTTGAACTGACCTGGAGAGCAAATATGTTCCGGGGCATCAGCACGCAAATCGATGCAGGTCATGACAACTATCGATCATTTCAATCTTCGCTCCTTCGATCTCAATCTCCTCGTCGCTTTCGATGCGTTGATGGCTGAAGGAAATGTTACGAAAGCCGCGCGACGCTTGAAAATCCAACAGCCAGCGATGAGCCATTCGCTTTCGACGTTGCGCGTGCTGTTACAGGACGAGTTATTCATACGCGTCGGACAGGTTATGCAACCTACCGCGCGAGCCCGGAGCCTCGCCGTGCCCGTGCGCAAGGCGTTGCGGCAAGCCCAATTGGCGCTGACAGGCGGCGAGGAGTTCGATCCGGCTACAGAGGAACGAATTTTTCGCATTGCAATGTCTCCGGAAATCGAACTCTTGCTTATTCCGGATTTGACGGCGCGTTTGCGACGGCTCGCTCCCGGCATCAAGATACTCGCGCGCGTCTTCCCGTACGAGGCGATGGAGCCTTCCCTTGAGGACGGGTCGATAGATCTTGCCGTTGGCTGCACCTATACCCTGACAAGCCGCCGATCGTTTGAGAAGCTTTACGAGACGGGAGTGGCTTGTTGCTTCAATCCAGACCTTATCGCACTGTCTAATCCCGTCGGACTTGACGAATATCTGTCCGCTGAACATTCGACTATATCCCAGAATGAAACCTTGCATGGGTGCATCAAAGATGCGCTGGAGATTGCGGGGGTGGATCTCAACGTTGTTGCAGCGGCACCAGGCTACATGTCCGTTCTGTCCGCGGCGCAGCTCAGCCCCGTCATAGCCACAGTGCCTGCGCGGATTGCCGAACGATACGGGCCGCTATTGGGATTGGAGGTCAGCCCGTTGCCAGTATCATTGACCTTCCCGCCCGTGAACATGGTTTGGGCAAAACACTCCGACAGCGACGCCGCAAATTACTGGGTTCGACAGCAGATCCGCGACAGTCTCGCGAGCAACGGCGTTGCCGATAGGTTTGAACGGCCTGTTGCCCCGATCTCCAACCCTTGAGCCGGCGGGAGCGCTGGGCGCGAGGCAGTTGACGGTGACCTTGGTGGGCGAGCCGGCCCGAACAGGCCCGCCTCGGACGCACTCGCAGACATTGGTGACTTCTGGCTGTTCGTCGTCTCTTGCGCTCAGTTGAGCTCTTGGGCGAGCCCGATGAGAAGTCCTTCAGGCCCACGGACGTAGCAGAGGCGGTAAGCGTCTCTATACTGGACTACTTCGCCTACGAGCTGCGCGCCGCGGGTGCGGAGCCTTTCAAGCGTCTCGTCAATGTCGTCCACGGTGAACATGACGCGCAGGTAGCCTAGGGCGTTAACCGGAGCGTTCCGGTGATCTGCAATCACAGGCGGGGAGAGGAAGCGGGAGAGCTCTAGCCGACTATGGCCGTCTGGCGTGCGCATCATGGCAATCTCGACATGCTGATCGCCCAGCCCAGTGACACGTCCAGCCCATTCCCCTTCGATCGTGGTCCGCCCTTCGAGCTCGAGGCCGAGTTCGCGAAAGAAATCAATCGACCCTGCCAGATCTTCGACGACGATTCCTACGTTGTCCATCCGCCTGAGCGCCATGTGTCCAATCTCCAATGTGTTGCTCCAGACTACAAGGTGTCGCTCGGTCCAACAACGGACGCTTGAATTGCCTCGTTTCCGGCGGCCATCGGACCTATTTTCGCTGCTGCCCAGATCAGAAGCTCGGATCACGGGCCGTCCGCCGAATTGTCTTTTAGAAGCGAGCTCGAATCCACCGCGCGCAGATGTCCGACGTCGAGCGCATCCTGTTTTCGCAGCAGTCCTCATAAGCCACGAGCGGGCGATTCGCGGGCTCGTCATGAACACTGGCTTCAAAGTCTGTCGCCGGAGAGGCGCGCAGCATGACCTACGACGCGCAATTTCTTCCGCCCGGACTACGAGAGTCGACCTGCTGGACGAGGCCAGTCAGATCTAGCCTTGGACGCCTTGGATGCGGGTAGGCCGCGGTCTGACAAGCGTTCAAATACGCCCGCTGCGCGCAGAGGCGGCATTAGCGATATAGGCGCTGTATTATTTGCGCTTGCTCACCAACAAACTGAATAAGCGCTCGAAGCCGTGGAAGTCGTCGAAGATCCTGATGATACCCGAACCAAGTATCCCTTCCAGGGGGAGCCTCCGACACGTCGACACGCTTCAACCCCTCCATCGAGTCCCCCAGCGGCCTCGGAAGAACGGCCATACCTGCACCATCTGCGCATAACCGTGCCTGAACATCGCGATTATTGCTTCGCATGGAAACGTCCGCATTCGGGAATCGACTCTTAATCCAACCGACGTCGGGCATGCTTCCAAATGCCTCGTCCATAATGATCACACTAAATCCTGCTCCGGAGCCGGGCGAAGGGTCGTCCGATCCTTTGGCGACATACAGGCCATAGGGAATATGCAGTAGCTTGCGTGAAATGACTTCCGGCTCGGTGAAGGACCGTATCCGGAAAACCAGATCGGCTTCGCGACGCGCCAGGTTCAAAAGCCTGGCGTCAGTGAGAATCTCGATGATTACATTGGGATGCACACGTCTGAAGTCGGCAAGGATGGGGGCGAGAACATGGACGCCGAACCAGTCAGAGCAGGATATCCGCAAGGTGCCGGACAACGTGTTCTCGGTACCCGCAAGTTGGCGCTGGAGTGCGATCGCCTCCTCCTCCATCCGTTCGGCGTGCCCCATTACGACGGTGCCCTCATCTGTCAGGACAAACCCGTCCGGTGTGCGCTGGAACAGCGAGTGGCCGACCGCGGCCTCAAGGGTTTTTAGCCGTCTTCCCATAGTCGGCTGCGTCAGGCCCAACTTTCTCGCGGCCGCACCCAGCGTTCCTTCCCTCGCGATCGCAAGGAAAAGACGAATGTCGCTCCATTCCATCATCACTTACGACCCATTCAAAAATGCATGATCAACATACAATCTATATGATGTCCATTCGGAAGCTTCCAGAGCAAAGTGCTGACATCAAGTGAAAGGGATCAATCCTATGGGCACGATGAAAGCATTAGTTCTTGAAAATCACGGTACCGAATTCCGCGTCGCGCAGATTGCACCACCGGTTTCGGACGAAGGTCAGGTGCTCGTCCGCGTAAAGGCGAGTGGCGTAAATCCATTGGACACGAAAATCCGCGCTGGTGCAGCCGCTCACGCCCGTCATCCGCTTCCCGCAATCCTGGGTATCGACCTTGCTGGGATTGTTGAAGAAGTCGGTGTAGGCGTGACTGGGTTTCGCCGCGGAGATGAAGTCTACGGCATGACAGGCGGTGTAGCCGGCGTTCAAGGTTCGCTGGCAGAATTTGCGGCCGTCGATGCGCGGCTGCTGGCCATTAAGCCATCTCACCTTTCCATGCGTGAAGCGGCTGCGCTACCGCTCATCTTCATCACGGCGTGGGAAGGCCTCGTGGACCGTGTGGGCGTCCGGGCTGGCCAGAAGGTGCTCGTCCTCGGTGGCGGTGGCGGGGTCGGACACGTAGCAGTTCAGATTGCCAAATCGTTTGGCGCGGATGTCTATGCAGTCGATGTAGCGCGCAAGGCTGACTACATCAAGAGCCTCGATGCGACGCCGATCGACTATGCCACAGAAACAGTGGAAGAATACTCAGTCAAGTATACGCAAGGACAAGGATTCGATGTCGTCTACGACACCCTTGGCGGCGCTGGCCTGGACACTGCGTTCAAGGCAGTCGCCCGCTTTGGGCATGTGGTTAGCTGCCTCGGCTGGGGCTCGCACGCCCTCGCCCCGCTTTCATTCAAGGCGGCGACATACTCCGGCGTGTTCACACTGCTTCCGCTACTCACTGGCGAAGGTCGTGAGCATCACGGGGACATCATGCGGGAAGCAACGCGCCTTGCAGAAAGTGGTCAGTTGATGCCGCGTCTCGACGATCGGTCCTTCACACTTGAGAATGTGATGGCGGCCCACGAGCTGATTGAAGCCGGCAAGGTTGACGGAAAGCTCGTCATAGACATCGCTTAAAGGCCAGGGTCCCGCGTCATCATGGCCGGGACCCGTTTGCCTTGCAATCCCATCGAGTTCTGCATACACCCAGACGCGAGGATGTCCTTCTCTTTGTCTCGCTCGCAAAAGATCATGCGGGACGGCTTGGTGGAACAGATCTGGTGTGTCTGGTTTAGCAGCAAAGGACCTTTCGTTCGAACGGACCGTGATCCCGACGGCGAACAAGACTGCCTCCGCGCCGACGCGAGGTCTTCCATTCAACTTCGCCAGTCCCGATCGATGTGGCCTTCTTCGGCTTTATGAAAGTATTGGGAGCATACCAGCCAGCCTTTCAAAGGCCTCAACAGCACGACACATGCTGCCGTGGTTAAAGGTAGAGTTGAAAGATGTACCCAGAGCGAGGGCTCGAATGTCAGTTGGAGCCACAGAGCGAAAGCAAGCGCGGGAACGGCCACGATACTCATGGCGAAAAATGCGGGCCGTCCGCAGGGTCAGCGAACGCATAGTCCAGACCACTGACCTCACAAGACGGCGCCAATGACAGGAGCCCGTTAAACAGGTGTCCCCGTTGACAACGCGGACAACGCCCCTTGAATCCGGTGAGCTCAGGATTGGTAGTCTCGTTGTAGTCGATGGTCATGTATCCGTTCCCTCACCATCGAAATCGAGATGGATGTGCTGTTGACGGCTAGCTGGCCTCGGCCTTGGGTGGCAACGCCGCTGCAAACTCGTCACGAGACGTCGGGTTCCCGTCAATCATCTCGTAGACGGCCTTAGAGCGGCCAAGGGTTTCCATTAGCGAGGATGGCCCGGCGAAGGGTTGCCCGCCAATGTGCCAGCCATCGGTGTGAAGCTCCTCTATCAGAACCCAGGTAACGGAACGGAACGCCTCGGAGCCTTCGAACTTGACCATCACATCGGTGATCGCCTTCGCCAGCGCGTGTTTTTGGGTGCTTGTAAACACACCATCCACGAGTTTGATGTTCACAAAGGGCATCGTATTCTCCTCAAGGTTCTTTGGTTGGGGGAAAGGCGACAGGGCCGACCCCCATTAATCGAGGTCAACAACAAGTTTGCCATTGGCCTTTCGGGTCTCGATTAGCTCGTGGGCGCTGGCAGCGGTCTCGAGCGTAAATGTCCTCGGGTCGAGGCGTGGCGACACCTTCCCTGCCTCCACCAGTTTCGTAGCCTCCCGCATGATATCGCCATGGTGCTCACGCCCATCACCGGTCAGCAGTGGGATCAGAGTGAAGACACCAGAGTAGGTAGCAGACTTGAATGAGAGGGGAGCCAGGGCATGAGTTCCCCAACCAAGGCAACTCACCACATGTCCGAATCGGGCGACGGCCTTGAATGCGACGTCCAATCCCGCGCCGCCGACGGTGTCGTAAACGACATCGAATCCTTTGCCGCCTGAGTGCTTTGCAACGTAGGTCTCAACGTCATCGGAGGAATAGTCGATCGGCGTTGCTCCCAGGCTGCGGAGGTAGTCTCCCTTGCTCCCCGAATCGACGGCACACACGTTAGCTCCCAACGCCACTGCGATCTGGACAGCGATATGCCCGACGCCCCCGCCAGCACCAATTACGAGAACTGATTGTCCAGCCTGAACGTTCACTCGGTCGACGAGCCCCTCCCATGCAGTGATGAAGATCAGTGGCAGTGCCGCCGCTTCGCGCATTGAGATGTTCGATGGCTTGATTGCCAGAAGGCGCTCGTCAACCGCCGCGTACTGCGCAAGTGATCCTTGATTACCACCCACACCTCCGGCCATCCCGTAGACCTCGTCACCGGGAGAAAGCCTCGTCACACCCTCACCAACCTCCTTCACGACCCCGGCAAGATCGATTCCAAGTATCGCAGGCAATTCATGTCGGGCATGCGCCGCGGCTCCGGCACGGATTTTAGTATCCAGGGGATTCACACCGCTAGCCCAGATGCGAACCAACACCTCGCCAGACTTGGGTACCGGATGCTCCAATTCAGAAATCCGGAAAGGACCATTCGCGGCTTCGACCACCGCTGCTCGCATCGTCGGCATCTCGCGTCTCCTTGTAGCGTTCGTCGGGGGAGACTGTGCGCCAACTTCCTGGTGGCCGAAATCATATATACCTTTAGATGCGCGCTTTCGGCGAAGTGGCAACCGAGCCCGGCGGTTGCAATTTCAGGTTAGAGCTCTCGCCCTAATGGAAGATATGATTTCGGATTTTCAGCAGAGGTGTACCTTATAGGAAGAGCTGATCAGACATGATCGAGCGGGTCGTTGTCACTTGGTATCGGGAGCGAAAGTTTGAACAAGCTGCTCGACAAAGCCATCGTTGCTCATGGGGGGCTGACAAACTGGGGCGCACATAATGTTGCGAAGGCAACGGCTTTACTGGGTGGCGATTTATGTGTGAATTTTGGCAACCTGGCGCCTCGACAGATAACTGTCTTCCCGCAGCTGCAACGAGCGGTCATTGAACCCCTTGGATGCGTCAATTGCCGAAGCGACCTCGAACGCAACCGCTTGTCCATCCTGGGTGACGACGGCTCCCTTGTTACCGGAGTCGAGGACGTGCGTTCCGCGCAATTGCAATACGACTTCAAACTGCCAGTCGATGCATTGGTCGGAGTTTTGCTGGCATGCTCCACTGTTAGATCGTTTTTGACCGCTCCATTCCATTTAATGCTGGAAGGTGTCGAGGTATGTGAGCTTGTTCCCTGGAACGAAGGTGGAAACCAATGGCGGGTTCTCAGGGCCCAGTTGCCGCCGGACCTTGCAACCGCTGCCCGCGTACACGACTACTTCTTTGACGGCAACTTCCTCTTGCGCAGGCATGACTACCATGTCGATGGCGACGCGGGCATAACCATCACGGAATTGCTTTCTCACTACGAAGAGTGTCATGGGGTCAACATACCAACGAAGCTACGTGGGTACCCTCGCCTAGCAGACCTCACGCCCGATTTGTCTCGCTTGATGATATCCATCGATGTAAGCGGTCTGGAATTTTCGGTCGCCTAGAGTTCGCACCCACCCACGCAGTTGCAGGGGGCGGATATGGTGGACACTGGTGATTTCCGCCTCGGTCAAAAGGAAGAATGCGATGAAGGACCTCACGCGCTGTGTCGTGACACCCCACGTAAATGCCGAAGGCTTCGCAACGTTCGGGGTTGGAGTGCATCGTGCTTCAACGATCGTCTTCGACACCGCCGAGGATTACGCAAACCGCGGACAACGCGGACCTGACGGCTACAGTTACGGTCTTTACGGGACACCGACCACCAGAACGCTCGAGGCAAAACTGACAGCTCTCGAGAACGGTGCCAGAACATTCCTCGTGCCCTCGGGCCAGGCGGCCAACGCGATTGCGATGCTTCCATTTCTCAAGGCGGGTGACGGCATCCTCATAGCCGATTCCGTGTACCCCCGGTGCGCGATTTCGCCAATACGGAACTCGCGCGCTTCGGTATCGAGGTTGCCTACTACGATCCCGTCGATCCATCCGATCTCGTCGCTAAAATCAACGCCAGAACCAAGATAGTCTGGTGCGAATCTCCTGGGTCGACGACAATGGAAGTCCAAGATCTTCCCATTATTGCGGACATAGCCCATCGGCACGGGGCACTGGTTGGCTGCGACAATACCTGGGCGACACCTCTGAACTACAAACCCCTGACGCTCGGAGCAGACATCGTCACAGAGGGGCTGACCAAGTACATTTCGGGGCATTCAGACGTACTGCTGGGATCGTTGACGGTCCGCGACGAACAACTAACCGCTCCGATACGGTCAACGCTCGGACGAATGGGGATCTGCGTGTCACCGGATGACGCCTCTTTGGTCTTAAGAGGACTAGAAACGCTCGGCGTTCGCATGAGACATGCAAGTCAAGGTGCCCTGCAGTTGATCGAAAGGATACAGGCAGCGGAAATCGTGGAACGTGTTATCCATCCAGCATTGCCGACCGATCCTGGCCATTCGATCTGGAAGAGGGACTTTCTTGGGGCGTCAGGTGTCTTTGGCGTCGTTTTCAAAAGAGGCCTGTCCGATCGCGTCTCGCCTTCTCTCAATGTGCTCAAGACATTTGCGATAGGGGCATCCTGGGGCGGAATGCGCAGTCTCATTGCGCCCATGCCTGTCAAGGCCTACCGCACGGTGCGGAGGTGGGACGCAGATGATCTCGTCTTGCGCATAAGTGTTGGCCTTGAAGATCATCAGGACCTTGTCGATGATATCGAAGCGCTTCTCGCCGAGATTTCCAGATGATGACAGCACGGACACTTGGGCCTCCTGGCTCAGGCGATCTGGCTCTGGTCTGCCGGCTTAGCCGAGTCCTGTTTTCACATCGAGGCGGGCCTTCGTCGCCCACTATGGCCTCAGGCAGCTTTCGGGAGTGCCTGAGCATGAACCGAATCTTCCTTTTCTCAACCGAACCTCCGTTCACCCAATTGCGGGTTTCCCTGACAGGCCCGACCTGGGCTGAGCCTCAATGTAAACCGCTGAGGTTGTCATGAAGCCTTTGATTTGACGGCATCCATCACTCGCGTGGAATAAACGAGTCCTGCTCCAGCGTTGACGCCAATAGCCGTCCCGAGCGCCTCGGCGATCTCTTCGCGCGTCGCACCCGCTTTAAGCGCGGCGTCGGTGTGAACAACGATGCAGCCATCGCAGCGCAGCGAGACCGCAGCCGCTAGAGCGATCAGTTCGTTGACCTTGCTACCCAGCAGATTGGTCTTACGGGCCGCTCCGCCGATTGCCTGGTAGCCTCTGATCACGTCCGGACTCAGTGCGGCGATTTCGCCGACCCCCGCAAGCACCTGCTGATGATAGGCATTCCAATCGATCATAGACATCACATACCCTCGTGATTTCGCAACTCAGACGCCATGATAGACAAGGCGCGTGAAGAACTCGGGACTGATGACGAACTGCCCCCACTTTGCGTCGAAGTCGGCAGTCGGTTTCGCGGCAATGATCTCGTCGATGGGCTTTCCCTTGGACTTCAGCTTTGCCACATTTCCGCGGATGTCGACGAGCATCGTACGGTAGTCACTTAATTCGGACTTTTTGCTGAGAGGCTGACCGTGCCCCGGAATGACAACTGTCTCTTCGGTGATGTTAGAGAGAATGTCTTCAACCGCCTTGATCTTGCCGTCGATCCCTCCACCAGTCGAATAGTCGATGAATGGGTAAATGCCGTTCCAGTACAGGTCTCCGGTGTGAACGATGTTTGCCTCGCTGAAGGTGACCGAGATGTCGCCGTCGGTATGCGCGTTCGGATGGTGCTTCAGCATCAACGTTTCCTTGTTGAGCTCCAGCGACATCTCGTCGCCGACCGTCTCCGACGGCACCGCGGCGAGCGGCGGGCGTGGAAACTCGAAGTCCCAGTCGTCCACCCTTTGAACGGTCATCAGATGTTTCCTGGTGTTCTCGTGCGCGCGGATCGCGGCCCCTTCGGCGTTGAGCCACTCATTTCCATCCGTGTGATCGAAATGCCAGTGTGTGTTGATCAGGTGCTTGATCGGCTGTTTTCCGAGGCCGGATAAGGCATCGAGTATGCGAGGACGGGACGCGGTTATGCCTCCATCGATCAGGACCTTTCCGTCGCCCCCGGTCAGCACTGCTATGTTCCCGCCTGAACCTTCAAGGATCGAAACGCCCGCCTTAGTTTTGTGAACCTTGATCGGCGCTTTTGCCGCTTCATCGCGGATCATGTCCACGATACCTTGGGCTTTCGCGAAAACCTGCCGGGGACTTAGCCAGCCTCCGGACGCCGCGAACGTGGAGGCTGCCATGCAGCATAGACAAAACCCGCGGCGAGAAAATTTGAAGTCTTGGGTCATCACAGATCCTTTCGGAAACGGGCGGGGCGGCTCCAGGGGGCTTGGGGTATCACCTGAAGCCGCCTTTCCCGCCGGGCGATCATGCCTGGAAAAACGCCAGCAGATCGGGATTGATAATATCGGGATGTGTGCTGCACATACCGTGCGGCAGCCCCTTGTAGACCTTCAGCGTACCGTGCTTCAGTAGCTTGACCGACAGGAGGGCAGCGTCGGCGATCGGAACGATCTGGTCATCGTCGCCGTGCATTACCAGAACCGGAACATCGATCTTCTTCAGGTCTTCAGTGAAGTTTGTCTCCGAGAAGACCTTGATGCATTCATAGTGCGCGATCGCTCCGCCGATCATTCCCTGCCGCCACCAATTCTGGATCAGCCCCGGGAACACCTTGGCGTCCTTCCTGTTGAAGCCGTAGAAAGGACCCGTGGGAACGTCGAGGTAGAATTGCGCGCGGTTAGCTGCGAGTTGGGCGCGGAGATCGTCAAACACTCCGATGGGCAAGCCACCCGGATTGTCGTCGGACTTCAACATCACCGGCGGAATAGCAGAGATGATCACCGCCTTGGCCACCCTGTCATTTCCGTGTTGGGCAACGTAGCGAGTGACCTCGCCGCCTCCCGTCGAATGCCCCACATGGATTGCATCACGCAGGTCGAGCGCCTTTGCAAGCTCCGCAACGTCGGCCGCGTAGGTATCCATGTCATTGCCCGTCGCGGTCTGCGTCGAACGGCCATGTCCGCGCCTGTCGTGGGCAATTACCCGATAGCCCTTGCTGAGGAAGAAGAGCATCTGGTTGTCCCAGTCATCGGCGCTAAGCGGCCAACCGTGATGGAAGACTATAGGCTGGCCCTTTCCCCAGTCCTTGTAGAAAATCTGCGTTCCGTCCTTAGTCGTGATCGTGCCCATTGTCTTTTCCTCGGCTGATCGTTGCTGTGTCGTCTGTCCACTCGCGGTCAATACCGGAGCAATTGCTGGAAACCCTAGAAGGGAGGCTCCGACGGCTCCTGCAGCGCTGCCCAAGACGGCACGCCGTGAGATCGGAGGAAGCTCTGTTTTTCGCTCTGCCATGAACCTTCATCCTTCAGTGGGCTGTCGCTCGGACGGCGGCTGGGACAGCGAGCTTGACGGGATTTCATTCGCGTGCGTGGGTCGCTTGCGGTGCTTTCGATGTTAGACAGGAGGCTCAGATCGGCCAATCATATGTTTCCGTTAGTCCTGGAAGCGCAGCTAGCCTGATCATACTGATCAAAGTATAGTTTCGCCGAACCTTGAGGGGTGCCAACCAGGGAGACTGTCGTGAGGGGCCCTGAAATACGGCAATACGCACCTGCACTTGCGACGGGATGCGCCGGAACTGCTCTGGGGATATTCGAACAGGAGCCGTACGGTGTGCTGTTCTTAGCCCTTGCGGCACTCATGCTTGTCAAACGCAGGCAGGTCGCTGTGGCAATTGCGTTGCTCTTGATTGTCGTCGGCGCTCTGATCGTTTTCCTATCGTCCGATGGGTTCGCCTCCATAGCCCGACCGACGGCGTTTCTGTTGTGTGCTCTGGGCGCCTTCTGGCTTGCGAGCATTTGGCGAGCGCGTGCTGATGTCGACCAACACCTGCAAGACGCGAAGTTGATCGTGGAAAGCATGCCGGGGTTAGGCTGGGCCACTGACGCTAAGGGAAACTTCGTCTACGTGAACCCAAGCGTCGTCGAGTACGTCGGCAAGCGTACCGACGAATTCAACGCGACAGGGCGAACCGGGCTGGAGGCCGTTCACCCCGACGAGGCCGAACGCGTAACCGAGGCTTGGCTTACGAGCATGAGGACCGGAACCTCCTTCGAGTCAGTTCATCGCATAAGACGGGCAGACGGCGACTATCGCTGGTTCCACGCCTACGGCCGCCCCCATCTCGATAAAGAGGGCAACATTCTCGGGTGGTTCGGAACAACAATCGACATCGATGAGAAGAAGCGCGCTGAGCAGCGGCTGGAGGATAGCGAAAGGCAGCTTCAAACACTGATCGATACGATGCCGGTGATGATATGGTGCGCCTCCCCGTCGGGCGTGCCGATCTACCAGAATCCCAAGACCCTGGAGTACCTTGGGGCGACATTCGAGGAGATCAGATCGAACAATTTCGGTGTCGTTCATCCGGATGATGCTGAAGGTTTTCAGTCGGCGTGGGCGGCCTGCGTCGAACGAAAGGCATCACTCTCCCTGGTCTGCCGATTGCGATATAAGGACGGCACCTACCGTTGGAACAGGATCGACGCCGCCCCGCTCCTCAGCGAGGAGGGTGAAATCATCGAGTGGTATGGGACCAACATCGATATAGAGGAGCTTCATCGGACGCAGGAGGAACTCCGGGCGAACGCAGACCGGCTGAGATTGATGCTCGACACGCTTCCCGCCTTTGTGTGGTGCGCGAGCCCGGAAGGTCAGCCAACCTATTTCAACGAGCCTTTGATGGAGTATTCCGGGGTGACGCTCGAGGAGCTTCGTGGGGTAAATGGTTCAGGCTTCGCGCCGATGATCAGCAGTCTCGTTCACCCGGCGGACGCGCCTTTGTTGCGACATCGCTTTGAGCAATCCTTCAAGTCCGGAGAACCCATTGCTCTGAAATACCGCCATCGTTTGGCCGACGGCCATTATCACCTTGTCGACTGCAGGGCACGTGTCCTGCGCGACTGCCAAAGCAGGCTGTTTCAGTGGTATGGCGTTATTGTCGATGTCGAGGAGGAAACGCAGGCACAGGCACAGCTTCAGAAGGCCCAGCATCAGCTTGAACTCGCGACGCGTGCCGCCAGTTTATCTGAGTTATCCGCTTCGATTGCCCACGAATTGAACCAACCATTGGTGGCCGTCGTCACCAATAGCAGCGCCACCGAAAGCTGGCTCAGTGCGACACCACCAAATATCGAAAGGGCGAAGATCAGTGCCCGAAAGGCGGCAGATGCCGCGAACGACGCAGGCGAAGTGATCAGCAGAATAAAGGCTCTCTTCAGGCAATCGGGCGGGGCGAAAAGCCCGGGAAACATCAACGAAGTCATCGAGGAGGCCTGCACGCTGCTGCGCGAAAGGATTTCGGGTTCGAAATGCGATCTGCGAACTCGCCTGGAGCCGGACCTGCCGACGGCGAACTTCGACAGGGGCCTCATCCTCCAGGTGCTTGTCAATCTCATTCAGAACGCGATGGATGCGATGGCGACATTGAACGGGGCAATACGATTACTGGAAATCCGCTCGCGGTTCGATGACGGGACAATCCTCGTGGATGTGCGGGACAGCGGGGTCGGGCTACACGACAACGAGAAGATATTCGAACCATTCTACACCACGAAGCATAACGGCATGGGGATCGGGTTGTCGATCTGCCGAAGCATCGTCGGCGCACACGCCGGAAAGCTATGGGCTTCGCCCGCGGAGCCCACCGGCACGGTATTCAGCTTTGCACTCCCCTTGTCCGGAGAATAACCGATGTACAGTGAGGATCATGCAGTCTTCGTGATAGACGACGACAAGCGCGTCCGGGACGGACTTTCCGAGCTCCTGGAATCGTGGCAGGTCAACGTTACGACGTTCGCAACGGCGCAGGAATATCTGGATGCCCCAAAGCCCCAGAACCCTTCATGTCTCGTACTCGACATACGGCTGCCAGATATCGACGGTTTCGAGCTCCAAGCGCGGTTGGCGGATGAACCGCATCCTCCGATCATTTTCATAACGGGCCACGGGGACATACCGATGACGGTCCGCGCGATGAAGCTGGGCGCAGTCGATTTCCTTGCGAAACCGTTCAGGGAGCACGACCTGCGCGCTGCGATCGAATTGGCACTCGCGCGCGACCGCGAGGCGCGACACGATCGAGCCGCACTCAGTGAACTACAATCTCGGCTGGAATGCCTTTCCGCCCGGGAACGCGATGTCCTCCCACTCGTTGTAAGTGGGTTAATGAACAAACAAGGTGCCGCCGAGCTTGGAATAAGCGAGATCACCTTCCAAATCCATCGAGGCAACATGATGCGCAAGATGCATGCCGACTCCTTGGCCGACTTGGTGCGGATCGCCTCCAAACTCAGCATACCGATTACGCACTCCCGACATGGAAACTGACGAATGATAGCGCAGGCGATCCATACCTTTGCAATTGTGGATGACGATAAGCGGGTTCTTGAGGGGCTGCGTGAGCTTCTTGAGTCCGTAGGTTATCTGGCCCGTACCTACAGGTCGCCGACGGCTTTTCTCTCGAGTGGAGACCTCTCCGCGTGTGACTGCGTAATCACGGATATCAGCATGGGCTCGATGGACGGGTTCGAGTTGGAGCAGGCGGTCAGAGGCCGGGAACCTGAAATGCCGATGATACTGATGACGGGTCGCAGCGATATCGATGATCGTGGTTTCGCAGGAGCCGATGACCGCAGGGTCTTTATGCGAAAACCACTGAACAGCAAAGTGCTTCTCCAGGCGATTACGCGGCTTCTTGCATTTCGGCAATGATCGGGGCCGCCCGGCCCACCTTAGCCTCGGCAAGGCTTTTCCTGTAGTGGCTGGGCGCGGTCCCCATCACCTTTCTGAAGGCCTTGGTGAAGGCCGCCTCGGACTGGTAACCCACGCTCCGCGAGATGACAGAAAGCTTGTTTGCATTCCCCTCAATCAGTCTGGCAGCCTGGAAAATTCGCCATTCTGTCAGATACGACAGCGGAGCTTGTCCGACTAGATCCTTGAAGCGGGCGGCGAAAGCTGAGCGCGACATTCCAGCCCTACTTGCGAGTTGACCCACCGTCCACGGCACTTGTGGCTCCGCATGCATGGCTTCGACCGCCAAGACCAGATTCTTATCGGAGACGGCCGCCAGCCATCCAGTCTTTGGCGTCGACCATTGTTGCGCAAACGCGCGGATCGCATGAACGAAAAGCAGTTCGAACAGGCGTCGCACGACGGCATCCGAACCCAGCCCAGGAGCATCGGCTTCTGCCGCGAGCAACTCAAGCACCGACTGGAACTGTTGGCTCCGGCTCTGCTCCGATTTCAGGTGAAGCAATCTTGGTAGCACATTCAGCAAGGGCTGGGCGTCAAGCTTTTCGATCTCGAAAAAGCCGCTGATGAAAGTCGTCGTGGCGCCACCTCCTCCGAACTGAATGCGGTTGCCCACCCGAAGGGTCTCGACATCAAGACAGTCCGCCGTGCGCGAGTCTGCATGATCGTAGACCTGGTAAGGTTCGTTCCCGAACATGATGAAGACGTCGCCTGCGCGCAACGATACCGCATCGGGGTTTTCCCGTGTGGTCAGGACTCCTGATCCGCGGACCACGAGAACGAATTTGATCGCCGGATCACCGTGCGAGGCAACGCCCCAGGGCGCAGTCGCCTCCAGCGTCGTGAACTTCGCTTTCCTAATTCGCATCGAAGAGAAGATGTCGGTCAAAGGGTCCAACTAAATGTTCCTATTATGGACGATCGAGCCAAAACTTGGGACGATCGAGACTGAAGGCTCTTGCTGTTCGTCGCTATATGGTGACCCGAAAAGGAGATTCCAATTGCAAAACCATCTCGCTCTGGTCGAAACCATACGCACATTGAAAGCACGTTATTGCCGATACGTGGATACGCAGAACTGGCCGGAATTCGCTGCGTTATTCGCACCTCAACCGTCGATACGCTTTATCGGCGAGGACGGTGTCACAGTCGCCGCGTTTGACTCCATTGATGAGTTCCTGGCCGTCACCAAGAACTACCTCGCTGGGGCCCGGACAATCCATCAGGTCCACAATGACGAGATCGACGTCGTTTCGGAAACGGAAGTCCGCGCCATCTGGTCCATGGAAGACTACCTGATTTTTCCCGATGTCAATGATGGCCGTCCCGCCTCGATGCACGGGTACGGCCACTATCACGAAACATGGCGGCTCGAAGGCGGACAGTGGCGCTTGGCGCACCTGGAGCTTCGCCGCACGATCCTAAAAATCAAGCCGAAGGAGAATGCGGCATGACCACCAATCCCATCAACGTCGGCATCATCGGCGTCCATCCGGACAAGGGCTGGGCCAACACAGCCCATATCCCCGCCCTGAAAGCGTTGCCTGAGTTTCGCATCGCGGCTGTAAGCCACAACAGGCCGGAAATAGCTCGCGCGTCTGCCGAGAAGTTTGGCGCGGATAACAGCTATGGAACGACGGATGAACTGGTGAATGACCCGAACGTCGACCTGGTTGTCGTGACCGTCAAGGTTCCACATCACCTTGAACTCGTCACCCTGGCCCTGGAAGCAGGGAAAGCGGTTTTCTCGGAGTGGCCGCTGGGCATGAACCTGCCCGACGCCGAAAAAATGCTAGCACTGGCGAAGAGCAGGAATGCATTTACGGCGATCGGGCTTCAAACGCGTTCGGTTCCGGCCATCAACTTCATCAAGGATCTGATCAAGGACGGCTATGTCGGCGAGGTCCTGTCTGTTTCCATGATCGGTTCTGGCATCATCTGGGGTGAGGAGATCAACGAGAGCTACCTGTACACCCTGGATATGGCAAATGGAGCCTCGATGTTCCACGTGCCGTTCGCGCACACGCTCGACGCGACCCTCTACGCGCTCGGGTCGAGACTGAAGTCCATCAGCGGCGCGCTGTCGAACAGCCGAGCGATGACGCGAATAGCGGAGACGGGGAAAGAAGTTCCGTTGACAGCGCCAGATCAAATCATTGCCGCTGGCTTGCTCACGAACGGCGCAGCCCTCAGCGCACATTTCCGCGGTGGCCTCTCGCGCGGCACGAACTTCCATATCGAGATCAACGGTACCAAAGGCGACCTCATTCTGACCAGCCCCGTCGGCTATGTCGGGCTGGGCGGCTTCACTGTTAAAGGCGCACAGGGGGACGGGCAGATGCAGGAATTGCCTGTGCCGCCTCTCTACGAGACCCTCGGCTTCGAGGATGGGTTCAGCCAAAGCGTCGGGGTCGCCTATTCCCGCATCGCGTCTGATATGAGAAATCACACCAAACTGTCTCCCACCTTCGAAGACGCTGTGAACCTGCATCGCGTTCTGGATGCCATCGCCTCTGGCAACGGGGAACGGCGCGATGTCTGAGAAAATGCAGGCCCTCGTTGTCACTAGACCCGGCGGACCCGAAGTGCTTGAGGTGCGCGAAGTCGACTGCCCTCGGCTAAGGGACGAGCTTGATGTTTTGGTCCAAGTGAAGGCAGCCGGGATCAATCCCGCTGACTGGCAGAACAGGAAGAACGGAGCTGTTTACGACAGCGATGGGAGGTCCCAGAAAGAACCTACGATCCTCGGAATTGACGGCGTCGGCGTGGTGGTGGAAGCCGGACGAGAGGTAGTGAACGCCCGAGTAGGTGACGAGGTCTGGTACGTGGACGGCGGCTACGCCGGAAACCCGGGAAGCTATGCCGAATACAAGGTCGTCCGTTCAGACTATGTCACCGCGAAGCCGGAAAAGCTGACCTTTGTGGAAGCCGCTGCCCTGCCAGTGGTGGCCCTCACCGCATGGGAGGCCGTGTTCGAGAAGGCGACGGTAAGCCCAGGTGATCATGTCCTGGTCCACGGCGGCGCGGGCGGGCTCGGGCATATCGCAATCCAATATCTCGCTTCCCTCGGAGCCAGGATCGCCACGACCGTCTCGAACGAGGCAAAGGCGGAATTGGTGAGAGTGCTCGGTGCCGAACTCGTAATCAATTACCGGACGGAAAGCGTTGAGGAGGCCCTTGAGGCGTGGCGGGGCGAACCGGGAGCTAACATCGTGTTCGACTTTGTAGGACATGGCAACTTCTCGGAGAGCTTCAGGCATACGGCTGCGTATGGGAGGCTGATCAACACAGTAGTGTCGGATTGGCCCGCCGAGGGAAACGGGCAGGCCGAGTGGAAAAACCTGGACATCAGCTTCGTCAACATCGGTCTGCCGCAGATAGGCCGCCACCATGCACATCGCCTTCGCCAAACCGCCGCGCTCGCCCAGATCGCCGAACTCGTCGATCGGGGTGGCTTGCGGGCGCACATTGACAGGGTGGTACCCTTCACGGGTGTCGGTGAAGCGCAAAGGGCACTCGAAGCAGGCGAAACTCTGGGCCGCCCGGTCCTTTTGATCTCAGGTGGATAAAGCCATGAAACGATGGGAATATCGGCCGCGGGAGAGCGGTTTCGCGCTATGTGATGTCCCGATCCTCAGTGGGGCATTAAAGGCCCTGATGGCTTGGAGGCACGGTCCGTCGGTTGCAGCTCTCGGAACCTAATATGAACCCATAATTGGCGGGATCTGCCCAGTGTGTAGGTTGTTCGGGCGGGGCACCAATGAAATTGCAAAATCCCTCGCCTTAACCGCCAACAAGGGAGCCATGACATGTCAACCGCCAATCACGCAATCACTATCGATGTGCCGGTTAGGCTGAAGTCGGTAAAATCCGTTCACAGCATCGGCTCGCTTCAATTTGAGGGGGATTTGCCTGCCGCCATCTTCCACCTTCAACTGATTACGAACGATATTGCGGACTGGGGCGCTGAGGCCGAAGTGATAGTGGTATTCCACACAAACGCGGGACACCTCACTTTGCATGACGAGGCGTACAACGGCTCACGGAAGATCGCAGCGGGGAATCCCAACAAGAACTTGATCGCCGATTTGGTGAAGCGGGGTGTCAAGATAGAGCTCTGTGGGGCCACCGCGGAGGCGAACGGGTGGGGCAATGCAGACCTTCTTCCGAACATAAAAATTAACACGGATGCGATGGCGCGAACAATCCAGCTTGTTCAACAGGGATACGTGAAAATCACTGAGGCTTAGTCGCGGGGGCGCCGCCCCGGCGGAGCGGCGTACCGACCGCTCCGCCACATTTGTCAACATCAAACGAGAACGGCAGGCAATGTCCCTGCCCTGGTTAAAACACCAGTCAGCCGATCGACAACGCGCGGCCCGTCGTCGGGTCGAACAGATGCATCTGGTTCATGTTGAACGACAGCGGCATCGTGGATTTGGGCTTCGGATTGCTTTCGGGGTCGATACAGGCGCACATGCCTCGATCGCCGATGGAAAAATAGACCATAGTTTCAGGCCCGAGTGGCTCTACCAAATCGATCTTCGCCTGGATTTCGGCAAAGCCCGGGCGCTGCTGCCGCTCACTGATCGACTCTGGTCGAATGCCGAAAGTGACGGCCTTGCGACGTGGCGCCCATAGAGCTCCGTTCGCGCTGCTGGCACCGGCAACGAACTACCGTCCTCAAGCTGCACGAGCAGGCCCTTAGCGTCTGAAACGACGGTTGCAGGCATAAAGTTCATCGCCGGCGAGCCAATGAAACCTGCAACGAAGTGGCTGACCGGCCGATGATAAAGCTCTTGCGGCGGTCCAGCCTGTTCGACGCCGCCATTCATCACTACCACACGATCAGCCATCGTCATGGCTTCCACCTGATCGTGCGTCACATACCCGTCGTCGTCGGCAACAGCTGGTGCAGCCGTTTGATCTCGGTCCGCATCTGAACCCTGAGCTTTGCATCAAGGTTCGAGAGCGGTTCAGCAAAGAGGAAAACCTTTGGATTACGCACGATCGCCCTTCCCATTGCGACGCGTTGGCGCTGACCGCCGGACAACTGACCAGGGCGGCTGCACCTTGGATCAGATTGACGAAAGGCCCGCCTCGATGGGAGCTTGCGACGCGTTTGCCCAGGCTGCTCGATTCAACGTGCCATCTGCAAAGCGTCTTCTACTTCGGCAATATCGTTGGCGATGACGCTGCGCATCATGCGAGCAAAAGCGATGGCCAAGGGAGAGTGCTCGCTACGCGGATAAATGGCTGAAAAGTCGAAAGTCAGTTCCGGCGTAAAGCGGCGCATGACGATGTTCGTACGATCAGCGCCGAGCACTGAGAAGATATCGGTGACCCCAATGCCGAGGCCGCGCGCGACATAGCTGGGCACGGTGTTGGAAAAAAGCGTCTGTATGACTGTTCCGCCCCTGATGCCGGCGCTCTCCAGCGCCGCCTCGATCTGGAGCCGAAGCAGGCTACTAGTTCCGAGCGAAATCAGTTGCTCTTGATGAAGGTCAGTCACGGAAATCGACGCCTTCGCCGCGAGCCGATGGTGTCTGGGAACAAGACAGATTGCCGACGATGTGGGCATCGGCAAATGCTCAATGTCAGTACGCTCTGTCGGCACGCGCCCGAAACCTATATCGAACTCGTTCCTTTGGACCGCATCGATGATGTGATGCGAGGTGTCGGAGT
>NZ_PVZR01000059.1:0-1103 GCF_003024455.1 Ensifer sp. NM-2 | reverse complement strand
GTCCGAGCCCAGTCCTTATGAAACCATGGAAGGTCTAGCCGACCGGATATGGAAGAGGGGCTGGAGGTAGGAAGGAAGCTTGTCTTATGGGCATGATCATTGTTTGGGTGTTCTTCGGAGCGCCCTTCTGGTGTTCGTGCCTGATTGGTGTTGCCTGACCGCGCATCACCGGACAGATCTCGAGAAGCTGGTCTTAAGACAGGCTGCAAGCGAACCGCTCGGCGTGGTTCCAATAAAGCAGGCCTGTCGAACACGTCGATGGCATCTGATTGGCTCGGTTGTAAAAGGTAACCGGGTTTTTGGAGTTTGACATTCAGGCGACCTGAGGGTTGTCCGGATTGCCAGATACAGCACCCCTTCGAGCGCAAGCGAGGAGGATAGGTTTGCTGGATCCAAATAAGGATGAGCATTGGCAATGAGAACGATCAAGTGAAAGAAGGGCATTTGGTGGATGCCTTGGCATGCACAGGCGATGAAGGACGTGATACGCTGCGATAAGCCGTGGGGAGCTGCGAATAAGCTTTGATCCATGGATCTCCGAATGGGGAAACCCACCTTAAATACTTGGAAAATTTAAGTCGTGCTTAGGTACGGCTTAGGTTTCCAAGTATTGTTTAAAGGTATCTTATTCTGAATACATAGGGGTAAGAAGCGAACGCAGGGAACTGAAACATCTAAGTACCTGCAGGAAAGGACATCAACCGAGACTCCGCAAGTAGTGGCGAGCGAACGCGGACCAGGCCAGTGGCACTGAGGAATAAAGTGGAACGACATGGAAAGGTCGGCCGTAGAGGGTGATAGCCCCTTACACGTAGAACACTCAGTGTCCTTGAGTAAGGCGGGACACGTGAAATCCTGTCTGAACATGGGGAGACCACTCTCCAAGCCTAAGTACTCGTGCATGACCGATAGCGAACAAGTACCGTGAGGGAAAGGTGAAAAGCACCCCGACAAGGGGAGTGAAATAGAACCTGAAACCGGATGCCTACAAACAGTCGGAGCCCGCAAGGGTGACGGCGTACCTTTTGTATAATGGGTCAACGACTTAGTGTGACGAGCAAGCTTAAGCCGATAGGTGAAGGCGCAGCGAAAGCGAGTCTGAA
>NZ_PVZR01000058.1:0-1113 GCF_003024455.1 Ensifer sp. NM-2 | reverse complement strand
GTGCCGATCAGGCAGCCATTGCCTTCTTCAGGTTCTCGTCGATCTTGTCGAGGAAGCCGGTGGTCGAGAGCCACGGCTGGTCGGGGCCGATCAGGAGCGCCAGGTCCTTGGTCATGAAGCCGGCTTCGACGGTATCGACGCAGACCTTTTCCAGTGTTTCGGAGAAGCGGGCGAGTTCGGCATTGCCGTCGAGCTTGGCACGATGGGCAAGGCCACGGGTCCAGGCGAAGATCGAAGCGATCGAGTTGGTCGAGGTCTCTTCGCCCTTCTCGTGCTGGCGGTAGTGACGGGTCACGGTGCCGTGGGCCGCTTCTGCTTCGACCGTCTTGCCGTCCGGCGTCATCAGAACCGAGGTCATCAGGCCGAGCGAGCCGAAGCCCTGAGCCACGATGTCGGACTGGACGTCGCCGTCGTAGTTCTTGCACGCCCAGACGTAGCCGCCGGACCACTTCAGCGCCGAAGCGACCATGTCGTCGATCAGGCGGTGTTCGTACCAGATCTTCAGTTCCTTGAACTTCTCGGCGAATTCTTCCTCGAAGACCTTCTGGAAGATGTCCTTGAAGCGGCCGTCATAGACCTTGAGGATGGTGTTCTTGGTCGAGAGGTAGACCGGAACCTTACGCTGGATGCCGTAGTTGAACGAAGCGCGGGCGAATTCGGTGATCGAATCGTCGAGGTTGTACATGCCCATGGCAACACCGGCCGACGGTGCGTCGAAGACGTCGTATTCGATTTCCTTGCCGTCTTCGCCGACGAACTTCATCGTCAGCTTGCCCTTGCCGGGGAACTTGAAGTCGGTGGCGCGGTACTGGTCGCCGAAGGCGTGACGGCCGACGATGATCGGCTTGGTCCAGCCCGGAACCAGACGAGGCACGTTCTTGCAGATGATCGGCTCGCGGAAGATGACTCCGCCGAGGATGTTGCGGATGGTGCCGTTCGGCGACTTCCACATCTTCTTGAGCTTGAATTCTTCGACGCGGGCTTCGTCCGGGGTGATCGTGGCGCACTTGACGCCGACGCCGTGCTTCTTGATGGCGTTGGCTGCATCGATCGTCACCTGGTCGTCGGTGGCGTCGCGGTTTTCCATGCCGAGGTCATAATACTCAAGATCGA
>NZ_PVZR01000057.1:0-1202 GCF_003024455.1 Ensifer sp. NM-2 | reverse complement strand
CAGATTGCCGACGATGTGGGCATCGGCAAATGCTCAATGTCAGTACGCTCTGTCGGCACGCGCCCGAAACCTATATCGAACTCGTTCCTTTGGACCGCATCGATGATGTGATGCGAGGTGTCGGAGTGAATGTAAAAATCGAGTTCGGGCTCGATCTGCTTGAAGCGGTGGATTGCTTCCGGCAAGGTACGTGACGACAGGGTGGACATTGCGGCGATCCGTAGCCGTCCACCCCGGCGATTACGCAGGTAACGAGCAGTTTCGACGATGCGGTCGACGCCGTTAAAGTACCGTTCCACCTCGCGAAATAGCTCCAGCGCCTGCTGTGTCGGTTTTACGGCGACGCCGGTACGGGTGAACAACGGAAGGTCCAATTCCCGTTCAAGGTCTTTGATCAACCTCGTCACTGCCGGCTGGCTGAGGTGAAGGATTTTGCCCGCGCCGGTCATGCTCCCGGTGACCATAACCGCGCGAAAGCTGAGCAGCTGACGATGATTTAATAAACGCATTTTCCCACCGTACACATTTTATGCAGAAACGCGACACCTTCGTCATTCAATAGGCAAAAATCGCTCCTTGTATAACAAAAGCTGATACTAGATCCGTTAATTCGATTGGAACCGGGCAAATTCTTGCTGTTAGCTCGCGAAATCAAAACAAACTTTGCGAGACAAAAATGGCAGATATCATTGGCGAATACGTCGATCGCTTGATCACCGTAGAAATGCGCAACCGCGCCATGAACCACAACATCATCGCACCAATCTATAATGAAGCACGGCGCGAAGGCGGCGGGCGACCGATCACGGCACGGGCAGCCGAGGCGTTGGTGGAGAAGGTTAGCGCGGGCGACGTCGTGATAATCGTGACCGGTGCAGGTTATGCCCCCGAGGTTCCGAACGGTGAAAGCGACGGTCCTCCCGGAGCCGCCGCGCTGGCTAGGGCGCTTTTCTGGGGCCTCAACGCTGTTCCTGTCTATGTCACCGAGGTTTGCCATGCTCCCCCGGTCGTTGCTTCAAGCAATGCCGCAGGCATCATGATCCGCGAATACGAACTGGCCAAGAACCGCCGAATGGGCGCGGCGATCCTTACCGCGCCAGAGGTACAATCCGAAATCGACGATTGGGCAGGCAAGCTTCTCGACGACTTGAAACCAAAGGCGATCATAACGATCGAGCGCCTGGGTCCGAACGAGAACGGCA
>NZ_PVZR01000056.1:0-1211 GCF_003024455.1 Ensifer sp. NM-2 | reverse complement strand
ACGCCGACCGCCGTGCCGAACTTCGACCACAGCGGCTTGACGTTCCTGACCCGCTTCAGGTCCTGGCCGATGGCGCTGTCGCGCCAACCACGCTCGATTTCGATCGGCTCGTCATTGGCGCGACCGCTGGCGATTGCCGCCGCCAGCTTCTCAGCCGCCAGAATGCCCGACAGCACCGCATTGTGGCTGCCCTTGATGCGCGGCACGTTGACGAAACCGGCCGAACAGCCGATCAGCGCGCCGCCGGGGAACGACAGTTTCGGCACCGACTGGTAGCCGCCTTCGGTGATCGCCCGGGCGCCATAGGACAGCCGCTTGCCGCCCTCGAAGGTGCCGCGAATGGCCGGATGGGTCTTGAACCGCTGGAACTCCTCGAACGGGAAGAGATAGGGGTTCTTGTAGTTGAGGTGCACGACGAAGCCGACGGCGACCATGTTGTCTTCGAGGTGGTAGAGGAACGAACCGCCGCCGGTCTTCATGCCGAGCGGCCAGCCGAACGAGTGCTGCACCAGACCGGGCCTGTGGTTCTCGGGCTTGACCTGCCACAGTTCCTTGAGACCGATGCCGAATTTCTGGACGTCGCGATCCCTAGAGAGATCGAATTTTGAAATCAGCTCTTTGGCGAGCGAGCCGCGCACGCCCTCGCCGATCAGCACGTACTTGCCGAGCAGTTCCATGCCGCGGGCAAAGTTCGGGCCCGGCTCGCCGTTGCGCTCGATGCCCATGTCGCCGGTGGCGACACCGATGACGGCGCCTTCGTCGTTATAGAGCACCTCGGTTGCGGCAAAGCCCGGATAGATCTCGACGCCGAGCGCTTCGGCATGGCCGGCAAGCCAGCGGCAGACATTGCCGAGTGAGACGATGTAGTTGCCGTGATTGTTCATCAACGGCGGCATGGCGAAGTTCGGCAGGCGGATCGAGCCGGCGGGACCGAGCAAGAGGAAATGATCGTCGGTAACCTCGGTCTTGAACGGATGGTCGGCCTCGTCGCGCCAGCCCGGCAGCAACCGGTCGATGCCGATGGGGTCGACGACGGCACCCGACAGGATATGCGCGCCGACTTCGGCGCCCTTTTCCAGCACCACCACCGAAAGCTCGGGATTGACCTGCTTCAACCGGATCGCAGCCGAAAGCCCCGCAGGCCCCGCGCCGACGATCACCACGTCGAACTCCATACTCTCGCGCTCGGGTAGATCCATCGCCTCGCTCAT
>NZ_PVZR01000055.1:0-2319 GCF_003024455.1 Ensifer sp. NM-2 | reverse complement strand
GCCAATGGATGTCGGAGGCCGGCCTGTGGCTGTCGCGCAAGCAGCGACGGACGTTCCATCAGCCGCGGCTGCGGCGCGAGGCCTACGGCGAGCTGGTTCAGATCGACGGTTCCGAGCATCGCTGGTTGTCTTCTCTATTCGGCGTGGTGAGGTCAAGCACCTTCTGACTGTCCGTAGCTATGGTTGATTGATGTCTTCGCAGTATCGCGCTTCTCTCCGGGATCGGCCTGCGTTGGCCCTCCCACTATGGGACCAGAAGAATGAGGCGGAACAATCTAATCGGCGACCTGATCGCAATAGACGACCGTACCAAGACAACCAGCGAACTCACCCCATCCGTCGTCCTGCGAAGGACATCTTTCCACCGTCGGCGGAATCTTCTTGTCTCCTTTTGTTCTTGTCACCTTGGTTGCTAATTACGCAGCAACAGGCAAGCTCTCCCGTGTCCAACAGAATTCGGTTCCGTCACTCCACATGCGATGCATGATCACAGCAAGCCGTCGGGCCAACGCTACAACCGCCTTTTGCCTCCCGCGGCGTCTGGCGATATTCATCGCCCACGCTTTTAGCCACGACCATTTCTTAACGTTTACAAGCAGGACTTGCGCTGCTTCGTACAGCAGGGATCGCATCATCGCGTCACCGCAACAGGATACTCGCCCGACCCGTTTGCTTTCACCAGACTCGTTCAGTTTCGGCGTCAGCCCGAGCACAGAACCGACCGCCTTTGAATGTGCAAACCGGCCAGGAATATCGATGGTTGCCGTGTAGGTGAGAGCGACAACAGGGCCGACACCAGGGATCGTCGTCAATCGGCGACAGACTTCATCCTCGCGGACCAAATCCAAAACCTTCTTGTGCAGCTTGGTGAACTCGGCGCGCAGTAGTTTGCGTGCAGCCAACAATGGCTGCATGATGTCGTGTAGATCAGGCCTGTCTTCGACGAGCTCATTGATCCGCTCCTCGAATTTGATCTTGCCGACCAATCCGACTTTCAGACCGAAGTTGCGCAACAATCCGCGAATGTCATTCGCGATGGCGATGGCTTTTTCCTGCAAGAGTTTGCGCGCGGTCAGCAATGCTCGGTGCTTCTGGCTCGTCAATGTCTTCACATGCACAGGCCGATAGAGATTGACGCGCATCATCTGGGCCATGCCACGCGCATCGTTGCGGTCCGTCTTATTCGGTTGGGCTTTCAAAAATGCCTTGGCATGCCTGGTCTCGATGCAGATCACCGGCAATCCTGCCTTGGCGAGCCCTTCATAAAGCCATTGCGACAGTGGTCCGGCTTCAAGACCGATCCGCTCAATCTGCCACTTCGAATCCTTGATCACCGAGATCAAATCCTCAGGGTGAGTAGCAACTTTCGACTCCCGGCAAATCTTGCCTGTCTCATCAACAATGCAGACCGCGGTCTCTTTCACCGATACATCCAGTGCACAATAGTGTTTCACTGCGCTTCTCCCTCTGACGTTTGAGGCTGTTGAAAGACATGACCTCATTTTACCATCAGTCAGAAGCGCAGCACCGCAATCCACAACGGTCAACGCTGAAACGCAAAGCCGAATATCCCATCTAATCGCACTCCATCCGTCAAGCTGGTTTGAGCACGCAATTCCCTTGCCGGCTTGCGAGAGAGGCAACACGGCTGGAACGGATTGAATGGACTGCCCTCACCGGCCATGTCCTTCAGAGCTATCCAGTGCTGGGAGCAGGGTTGTCTCCGCGGTCGACAAATGTCGCCGCACAATGGTCTTCGCAGGTGGGATCTTCCTAATGTTCGAAACGCAGTCTCAACGAGCTGCAGCCAGCGATAGCGGAATGATCCTGCCCACGTCCGCAGCAGGGACGCTCAGCACGCAAAGTTACATGGCGCGCTGAGGGACGAAGGCTGAGCGTCTCCTATATGGTCGCGCCAGCCGATGCGTTGAACACTTCTCCCGTCTTGAGCATGCTGTGCATGATGACCGCGAGTTTCCGGGCGACGGCCACAGCGGCCCGCTTGAAGCCAAGTCGCTCCCGCAGCTTAAGTCCCCAACTCTTGAGACTGCTCTCGGTCCTGGCACTGGTTCTCGTCAGCAGCGCTGTCGCCGCTTCATAAAGCAGCCCACGTAAACGATTGTCACCCCTTCGCGAGATATGGCCGTCACAATCGACTTCGCCTGATTGGTAGCGCCGGGTTGTCAACCCAAGCCAGATCTGATGATCTGCATCGGCCGCTGAACCTTGCCCCGGATCGGCTGCGCGACGTGCTATGCAAACGTGAGCAGCGTTATGTCGGTGCCCAGTTGACGTTTTCGTTCGAGCGCCAGCGGATCA
>NZ_PVZR01000054.1:0-2356 GCF_003024455.1 Ensifer sp. NM-2 | reverse complement strand
GCGGCCACGAACGTGAACGGCCCAGCCTCCCCGAGCGGGCGATGACGGAAGGACTCGACCTGCTCGTCGAGCTCGGTGGCCATCCGGGAGACTTGGGACTTGGACAGGGCGTTGACGCCCAGAGTCTTGACCAGCTTGTCCATCCGTCGGGTCGAGACCCCGGCGAGGTAGCAGTCAGCGACCACGGTGATCAGCGCCGACTCCGCTCTCTTCCTGCGTTCAAGTAGCCAGTCCGGGAAGTACGTGCCCGATCTGAGCTTGGGGATGGCCACGTCCAGGGTGCCGACCCGGGTGTCCAGGTCCCGGTGGCGGTACCCGTTCCGCTGAGCAGTGCGCGAGGAGCTGGGCTTGCCCCATTCGGCACCGACCACCGCGTCGGCATCCGCGGAGAGCAGGGTGTTGATCATGGTCTGCAGCAAGTGGCGCATCATGTCCGGGGAGGCTTCGGACAGGGCTTCGCTCAGCAGGCCGGCAGGGTCGAGAATATGAGGAGCGGTCATCGTGATGACTCCATTCGAGGGTGCTGTGAGAGGTTCACTCGAAGGATCACACGGTGGCCGCGTCCACGTCTGAGACGACGTGCCCGACCACCGGGCGCTACACCACTATGCGGGACTCAACTTGCGCGCATCGGGGCGCACGCATCGGGTGCGTGGGCGATCGAGCTATCACCATTGGGTGCTGATACCAGGCGTGCAGTTCCCTGCCGCCTGGCACTAGGGCATGTCTGACAATCGTTTTGACCATGCGAGCACAGCATTCAGGACCAGAGCGGCCCTGTAGATGATCGCGTACTTGTCATACCGGGTCGCCAGACCCCGCCACTGCTTCAGGTGAGCGTACTGACGCTCGATGACATTGCGGCCCTTGTAGGCGTCCGCGTCGAGGCTGACGGGGCGCCCGCCGCGGGCACCGCGCCGTCTGCGGTGGCCCTGCTGGTCGGCCGGTTCGGGGATGACCGCTTTGATCCCACGGGCACGTAGGTGGGTGCGGATCGCCCGGGAGGAGTACGCCTTATCGCCCAGCACGGCCTCGGGGCGGGTCCGGGGCCGCCCTACTGGCCGGGTCACGCGCAGCTGCGCCAGAAGAGGAAGCAGCATCGGGGAGTCCCCTGCCTGGCCGGGGGTGATCAGGCTGACCAGCGGCAGCCCGGTCCCATCGACGAGCTGATGGATCTTCGTGCTCAGCCCGCCACGGGAGCGCCCGATGCCGTGATCGGCCGGCTCCTCACGCGGATTCTTGTAGTTCGATCCATCCCCCTGTGTGGCGGGTGATGTTCGTCGCGTGCTGGTGGGCGCGGGCGATCGTGGAGTCCACCGAGACCGACCAATCGATCAGGCCTTCGGCGTCAGCGGCGGCGGTCAGCGTGGCCAGCACCGTGTCCCAGGTGCCTTCTTCGGCCAAGCGCCGATGCCAGGTCCACACGGTCTGCCAGGGCCCGTAGACCTCGGGCAGATCCCTCCAAGCGATTCCGCACCGGTACCGGTAGATGATCGCCTCCACCATGGCGCGGGCGTCGGCGAACGGCCTGCCGGCGCGGCCGGTCCGGGTCGGGAGCATCGGGGCGATCAACTCCCATTGGGTGTCAGAGAGCATCTGGAACCGGGACATGTCCCCAGGGTCTCAGCTGACTCGTGCATCTATTCTCAGACACGCCCTAGGTGTAAGAGGTCATGACGTTGTTGACTCGGGCCGGGGCCAACGAGGCCGGAGGAGCGTCTCCGCAGGAGGTATGAGGCCGATGGTAGTTGTAGTGGTTCACCCACACCGCCAGGGCCTCACGCCGAGCTTGCTCTGAGGTGTACGGGCGGGCGTAGAGGACCTCATCGACCATCAGCCGGTTGTACCGCTCGACCTTCCCGTTATGGCGCGGGGTGTAGGGGCGGATCCGGTGGTGCCGGCCCCCGAGCGAGACCACCTTCGCGGTGAAGTCCACGGCCCGGTAGTTGTTCCCGTTGTCCGTGATCACCCGGTCCACGGTGATGCCGTGGGCGGCGAAGAACGCCCGCGCCCGGCAGTAGAAGCTCACGGTCGTGGCCGCCCGCTCGTCCTCCAACGCCTCGGTGTAGGCCAGGCGGGTGTACCCGTCGATCGCCGAGTGCAGGTAGGTGTAGCCGACCCGCCGGCCAGGCCCGCGCTTGGAAGCACGGCCTGCTTCACTTTCACGTCCGTGGGTGCGCCAGCCGCCCCCGTCTGGGATCTTCCCGATCTTCTTCACGTCCAGGTGCACCATGTGCCCCGGCCCTCTCGCGGTGATCTTCTGGGGTCGTTGGCGCAGGTCTTCTCCGGCCGGGGTCAGGTCCCGTAGGCGGGAGATCCCGAGTCGGTGCAGCCACCGTCCCACGGTACGAAGACA
>NZ_PVZR01000052.1:0-2444 GCF_003024455.1 Ensifer sp. NM-2 | reverse complement strand
GAGAAGATTTTCGGTTTGTTTTCGCCGCTGCCTTGTCCTTCTCGGCTATGCCTCGAAGGGGAGCGGCGGTTTTTTTATCTTGCGTTTTGCAGACCTGGCAGCGACCTACTCTCCCGCGTCTTAAGACGAAGTACCATCGGCGCTGGGGCGTTTCACGGCCGTGTTCGGAATGGGAACGGGTGCAGCCACCCCGCCAGAACCACCAGGTCGGCAAAGCGCAAGATTTGCCCTTAGCTGGGGCAAACCGAATGAGAAGCTGGTGAGGAGGATAAACCGCCTCGTTTTGTTTTGAACACGTCGCTCATCAATGATGAGCATGAGCAATGGGAACGATCAAGCCAATCGAACGATTAGTACTGGTAAGCTTCATGCGTTGCCGCACTTCCACACCCAGCCTATCAACGTGGTAGTCTTCCACGGTTCTCAAGGGAATACTCGTTTTCAGGTTGGTTTCCCGCTTAGATGCCTTCAGCGGTTATCCATTCCATATATAGCTACCCTGCTATGCCCTTGGCAGGACAACAGGTCCACCAGAGATATGTCCATCCCGGTCCTCTCGTACTAGGGACAGATCCTGTCAATATTCCTACACCCACGGCAGATAGGGACCGAACTGTCTCACGACGTTCTGAACCCAGCTCACGTACCGCTTTAATTGGCGAACAGCCAAACCCTTGGGACCTGCTCCAGCCCCAGGATGCGATGAGCCGACATCGAGGTGCCAAACAACCCCGTCGATATGGACTCTTGGGGGTCATCAGCCTGTTATCCCCGGCGTACCTTTTATCCGTTGAGCGATGGCCCTTCCACGCGGGACCACCGGATCACTATGACCGACTTTCGTCTCTGCTCGACTTGTCAGTCTCGCAGTCAGGCGGGCTTATGCCATTGCACTCGACGACCGATTTCCGACCGGTCTGAGCCCACCATCGCGCGCCTCCGTTACTCTTTCGGAGGCGACCGCCCCAGTCAAACTACCCACCATACACTGTCCCGGATCCGGATAACGGACCGCGGTTAGACATCCATGACGATAAGGGTGGTATTTCAAGGATGGCTCCACAAGAACTGGCGTCCCTGCTTCAAAGCCTACCACCTATCCTACACATGCCGACACGAATGCCAGTGTAAAGCTATAGTAAAGGTGCACGGGGTCTTTCCGTCTGACCGCAGGAACCCCGCATCTTCACGGGGAATTCAATTTCACTGAGTCTATGCTGGAGACAGCGGGGAAGTCGTTACGCCATTCGTGCAGGTCGGAACTTACCCGACAAGGAATTTCGCTACCTTAGGACCGTTATAGTTACGGCCGCCGTTTACTGGGGCTTCGATTCAGAGCTTGCACCCCTCCTCTTAACCTTCCAGCACCGGGCAGGCGTCAGACCCTATACGTCGTCTTGCGACTTCGCAGAGCCCTGTGTTTTTGATAAACAGTCGCTACCCCCTGGTCTGTGCCACCCTTTCTGACTTGCGTCAAAAAGGGTCACGCTTCTTCCGAAGTTACGCGTGCAATTTGCCGAGTTCCTTCAGCATAGTTCTCTCAAGCGCCTTGGTATACTCTACCTGACCACCTGTGTCGGTTTCGGGTACGGTCTATACGGTGGAGCTATTTCCTGGAACCGCGTCCCTGCACACCCAATCCAATAAGAGCGTACAAGTTAAGCAATCCGTCACTACCACCAGGCCCACGAATATTAACGTGGTTCCCATCGACTACGCGTGTCCGCCTCGTCTTAGGGGCCGGCTAACCCTGCTCAGATTAACTTTAAGCAGGAACCCTTGGTCTTTCGGCGAGAGGGTCTCTCACCCTCTTTATCGTTACTCATGTCAACATTCGCACTTCCGATACCTCCAGGACCCCTCACAGGTATCCCTTCACAGGCTTACGGAACGCTCCGCTACCACACGTCTTGCGACGTATCCTCAGCTTCGGTGCATGGCTTTAGCCCCGTTACATTTTCGGCGCAAAGACCCTTAATTAGACCAGTGAGCTGTTACGCTTTCTTTAAATGATGGCTGCTTCTAAGCCAACATCCTGGTTGTTTTGGGATCCTCACATCCTTTCCCACTTAGCCATGACTTGGGGACCTTAGCTGGAGGTCAGGGTTGTTGCCCTCTTCACGACGGACGTTAGCACCCGCCGTGTGTCTGCCGACTAGTACTCCTCGGTATTCGGAGTTTGGTTAGGATCAGTAAGACGGTGAGTCCCCATAGCCCATCCAGTGCTCTACCCCCGAGGGTATTCGGTCGACGCACTACCTAAATAGTTTTCGCGGAGAACCAGCTATTTCCGAGTTTGATTGGCCTTTCACCCCTAGCCACAAGTCATCCCAATCTATTGCAACAGATGCGGGTTCGGTCCTCCAGTTGGTGTTACCCAACCTTCAACCTGCTCATGGCTAGATCACTCGGTTTCGGGTCTAATGCGACGAACTGAACGCCCT
>NZ_PVZR01000051.1:0-2807 GCF_003024455.1 Ensifer sp. NM-2 | reverse complement strand
CTTTGGGAGGACCGCGTCGATCCAAGCCCTGTAGTAGGTTCCACCACCCAGGTCGAAGGTCGCTTTGATCTCGCTGGTGCGGTCGCTGTGCCCGCGTAAGTAGTCGAATACCCCGAAAATATGATCGGCAGCGAGCGTCTGGTTGGTCTTCTCAAGATGCGATTTGCACATGAGTAGGATCCAGTCGTCTTTTGCCGGCCCCCCGTACAAGAGCGGCTCTTCTTCCTCCAGACCATATTTCAAGAGCGGGTCCTCCTGCCCTTGGACCGTTACGGCGATGAACCGGCTGAAGGTTGGGAGGTCAGGATTTTGTCCCATCCAATTCGCAAGCGCCGTCAAAACCGTCTCGCAAACACGCCGTTCTTCATCGGGGATACTGTCTAGAAGATCGGTGATCGAGCAAAGGGTCATTTCGTCCAACAGTGTCGTGCTGGGCAACTGGCTTTGTGAACCGTGATTGGCATAGTGGCGTTGGTGGATTGCGGCGAGGGCCGTGTGGAGATACAGCGAACGGCTGGTTTGTGGAAAGTGCCGTTCTTTCAACTGCTTCAGGGCCCACTGGGATTTAAACGCGAGTGGTCTGGCGAACATATCCTCTAACGTTGGGGCGTTACGGATTTTTAGCAGCCCTCGCGCAGTCGCGTTCAAAGAGATCTTGTATTTTTCCCTGGTGCCGTCGGGCAGCGGGGTCTCGGCTAGCAGGCGCTTGATGCGGGCAAGGTCCGTTTTCAAACGTCCTGCGAGGTCGGGCTCCATATTGGCCCATCGAGCAGCGTTGGCTGCCTGAGTGATGTGACCTTTCACGGTCGGGGTAATCGCAGAATTTGCTCTGATAGCCGCCAGGGTTTGGTCGTATCTCGCATCCTCTGTGTCGGTGAGCAACTGCTCTAAGGTTCGGTTGCCAGCCGTAGCTGGTAGAAGCGCCGCAATCGTCCTCAAAGCATTGCGGTATATATTTGCTGTGTTTGGGGTGAGGCCGACGAATTTGGTGACCACGCCGTTGATGTAGTCTTCGTCTTCTCCCGCCACGGTTGGCATTTGTGATGAACTCATGCCGAGCGGTGCTGTTGCAGGCCAAGGGGTGGGTTTATCGGGAATGAGAAGGTGAAAAGGGGCGAGCGCTGTGCCTGTGTTGTCTGTCCGGTCTTCTGTGAACTGGCGTTTCTCAGGTGGTGGGCAATCCGGCTTTTATAGACGTTTTTACCCTGGGGCGGCGGGTCTTTGCTCCGTGTTGACAAATCCAGGTTTTGGCCGGCGATGCCAAACAAGGTGATTGGGCGCGCTGGCTCCAGCTGACGCGTCCCGGCTGCGCCAATTTCCGCAGCGTCCGAAACAGGGCCCCGCATAAGGAGGCGGCGCAGCGTTGCGATTGGTGGTTGCTTCCGATCCTCGCCTATTCTTTTTCGTGCCAAGAGCACAGCCCTCAAAGGTGGTGGCTCAATGGTGCCGCTAGAGGCCGGAAGGATTGTCATCCGGTTTCAAGCTGACGTGTCGCTCCACCCATGAGTAATTTTTCGTGCCAGGTGGCTTAATGATTGGCTGACATGGTCTTAAGCGACCTCGTATTCGCAATTACGTGGGGCCGATTGGCATGCGCCAAGAACAGTTACGAGGGCTTGGCGTCCGGTCACTCCGAGTAAGGCCGCGGAAGCGAAGTGTCTGCGCACCTATTATCATTTTTTTCGCGAGCGGGAATGGCGTCCCACGTGGCGGGATTAGTCATGGGGCAGGGGCAGGGGCAGGATATAAGCTGGACGTAATCTTTGTAAGTTTGTGTAAACGTTCAAAAGTAAATACGTGCACTCGTAAGTTCCTATCGGCGCGGGATTTCCGTTCCAAAACTTCCGGATGCCACCTTTTATGAAGATCAGGATCAGGATGACTTCCCCCGGGGAAGGGTGCAGCAGGACGGTGGCCATCCGTGTTTTTTCGATCGGGTCGGGTTGTTCAAGCTCAACCTGATGGAAAGACCACCGTAAGCGCGATTTTCCCCGTACATTGACAAGGGCAATTTAGACGGATCGCCTTGGCGTTGGGAACCGCATCTGGTCAGGCGGTGGCAGTTTTTGCGAAGTTGAAGGGCAGCAGGTCTTCGATATCAGCATCGCCCGCGCGTTGAGGCAATTCGGTAAGGACGTAGCGCAACCACGTTAATGGCTCGATGCGCAGGTGGGGCGATGCATCCGGTCGGCGCAGCAAGGGCACACCTTCTGATCGTCGGGAAGGTCATACCCGACGCGCTCGCGCGGCAGATTTTCCGGCAGCGGTCTGCGGCCGCGCTTTTTTCCCGTCGTGCCTTCGACCGCCGGTAACCCTGTGTCCGGTAGGTCGACGACATCGCCGTCGGCGTCATCCTCATCGGCAACCTGTTCGGCTTCATTGAAGACGCGATCAACGTGTTTTTCGCTGCGCGGTAGCAGACCGATCTCGACCAGTTGGTTCAGATGTTTGAAGACGGTGGCCCGTGACAAGCCGACGGCATGCCCAAGCCTTCTGGCCGAAAGCTGCCGTTCGGACAGAATGGTCAACAGTAAGAGCCGCTTCGGATGGGCAAGGACCCTTAAGAACCTGGTGGCGTCCGATGCCAGTGCTTCATTGAACGTCGTTGTCGCGGTGTCTGCCATTTCCAATCCACATATCGATTGCTGTCGTGGCTGCCCTTACCTCAGCAAAAGGAAACGCAATAGCCGGATTGAACGATGCCGGCTGCTTGTTGAGCAGCGTGCTTCGGCCAGTTGTTGCTCAGAGCGCAGCAAACGAGGTCAAGCGCGGCCTCCCGTCAGATGAGTTGCTGGCGCGCTGCCTGA
>NZ_PVZR01000050.1:0-4590 GCF_003024455.1 Ensifer sp. NM-2 | reverse complement strand
ATTATGACGAGGCGCTTGCCGTCGCCAACGACACGCCGTTCGGGCTGTCGTCGGGCATTGCCACCACCAGCCTGAAACATGCGACGCATTTCAAGCGCAATGCCGAGGCCGGCATGGTGATGGTCAATCTGCCGACCGCCGGCGTCGATTTCCACGTGCCCTTCGGTGGCCGCAAGGGCTCCTCCCATGGCTCGCGCGAGCAAGGTCGCCACGCCGCCGAATTCTACACAACCGTCAAGACGGCATACATATCGGCGTAGGTGCTGTCAGAGATGCGAGGGGCGCGCGCGTGGGAACGCTGTTACATGCTCGATGCTCTTGAACAACGCCAGCGCGATGCGGGTGTTGCTTTTTGGATCAGTGTGGGAAGGTCCCTATTCGTTAGAATGGCGTAGCGTCAACACCGCCTCCACTTCGATCTGTGCGCCCTTTGGCAGGGCGGACACTTCGAAGCATGCGCGGGCGGGAAACGGTGCCTTGAAGAAGGTAGCGTACTCCGCGTTAAGTGCGCCGAATTTCGACATGTCAGTAATCAGCACAGTCGTTTTCACTGTCCGGGCAAGGTTGGTTCCGGCTTCCGTTGCGATGGCGGAGATGTTCTTTAGGCACTGGCGCAGTTGTAGCACCGGGTCTTTCGAAACGATCTCACCCGTGGCCGGATCGATCGGCAATTGGCCAGAAACAAACAGAAGTTGTCCCGTGCTTATCGCCTGTGAAAAGGGGCCAACTGCGGCGGGGGCGTTGGTGGTGGATATGGCTGAAAGCAAATTGGTCTCCATTACCGGTTTGTATCGTTTCAGTGTGCGCCAAGGATAATCCCACAAGACGTGAAGCGACTTTGTGTTGAGATTTGCAAGGAAGGGGCCAGGCGCCGAATGCGAACATGTCTCTGCTGAGTTCTTTAGTCTTCGGCCTCGGCAAACGTATTGGAACGCATACGACGCACGCTGGGTGTCGATATAAGGATGAGCGCCAGAGCGGACATACCGAGCAGGGTGATGCTGATCGGGCTGGACACAAGCGCCGTCCAGTCGCCTTGCGAAAAGATCAGCGCCCGGCGCAGGTTCTCTTCGAGCATCGGCCCAAGGATGAACCCCAGCAGCAGGGGAGCCGGCTCGCAATCCAGCTTGAACAGGATGTAGCCGAGCATTCCAAATCCGCTCAAAAGGACAAGGTCCACCAAACTCATATTGATCGAGTAAACGCCGATCGCGCTAAAGACGAGGATCGCCGGGAACATCATGTTGTAGGGCGTCGACAACAGCTTCACCCACAGCCCTACCAAGGGCAAGTTCAGGATCAGTAACATAAGGTTGCCAATCCACATGGATGCGATCAAGCCCCAGAAAAGCGCCGGGTTATTGGTCATCACGCTAGGTCCGGGCTGAATGCCCTGGATCATCAACGCACCGATCATCATCGCCATAACGCCGTTGCCGGGAATGCCGAGCGTCAGCATCGGGATGAACGATGTTTGCGCACCGGCATTGTTGGCTGCTTCCGGTCCAGCTACGCCTTCCATCGCCCCCTCACCGAACCTTACCGGTCCTGTCGACAGCTTTTTCTCCAAAGCGTACGATGCGAAGGATGACAGCGTTGCGCCACCGCCGGGCAGCACGCCGAGAATGGAGCCTAGGCCCGTGCCCCGCAGGGCGGGCATGATCATCCGCTTGAAATCAGAAGGCGACGGCATCAGTCGACTGATCTCGCGAACCGAGCGACTTGGTGTGTCGCTCGGCTCGAGATTGCGAAGAATTTCCGACAGGCCATAGATGCCGGTGGCAAATGCGACGAAACTGATCCCATCGTAGAGATCGGGGACGCCGAAGGTGAATCGTTCGACGCCGGTGTAAACGTCGGCGCCGACGATGCCGAACAGCAAACCAAGCACGATCATCGCTACCGCTTTGATTAGCTGGCCGTTGGCGAGCGTTACCGACAGGATTAGGCCGAATACGATCAGCGCAAAATGTTCCGGGGGGCCGAATTTCAGCGCCATTTCGCCGAGCGGTATCGCAAAGGCAGCGACGACAACAGTAGCGATGGTACCGGCAATAAATGAACTGATTGCGGCCGTCGCAAGCGCGATGCCCGCGTGTCCCTTTCGGGCCATTTCGTAGCCGTCGATGGCTGTGACCGCCGAGGCTGCTTCGCCCGGTAGATTGACGAGGATGGCGGTCGTTGAGCCGCCATATTGTGCGCCGTAGTAGATGCCTGCCAACATTATCATTGACGTTGAAGCATCGAGGCCGAACGTGATGGGCAAAAGAAGTGCTATTGTTGCAGTCGGCCCGACACCCGGAAGCACGCCGATCAGAGTGCCGAGGAGACAACCGAGAAAACAGTAAAACAGGTTGTCGATGGTAAGGGCCGTTTGCAGCCCGAACATAAGATTGGTTACCAGATCCACAATCGGTCCCCCTGGTTAAAGCGTTAGCCAGCGGCCCAATGCCGGCAGCGGCAGACCCAGCCCCCATATGAAAACCGCGGTGGCGAGGACTGCCAGAACGCAGGAAACGATTAGGCGCGTCAACATGCGCATCTCGGGCGCCGCCAGAGTGCCAACAAAGGCCGTCACGGTCACTGCGATTAGAAAACCGGCAGGTCTCACGAGCAGGCCAAAGAGAAGGGGGCTGGCCAGAACGCAAAGCAATCTGACCGGGGCGACGAACGTCATCTGCTCACCCGGACCGATTATTCCCTTGATGGCGACGGCCAGGCCGAGACAGCCGAGTATGGCCGATAGGATAAGCGGGAAAAAGCCAGGCCCCATCTGTGAGGCGTTGCCAAATGAATAGTTCCAGGCGATTACGCCAAATCCGATTGCGAAAGCGGTGATGAAGCCGCCTGCCACAACATCTTTCTTGACGGTGATAGTGCCGCTTGCAAGGACGGTCATCGAAGCGTCTCCTGGCTGCATGGGAAATGGGCCGCAACTTGCGGCCCTCTTGGTGCTGGAACCTTACTGGCCGACCTTGATGCCAAGGCGACCAATCAGCTCTCCGAAGACCTTGCCTTCCCTCTCGATGGCAACTCTCGCCTCTTCGGGAGAGCTTGCAACCACCACTGCGCCGAGCTTCGTGAGGCGTTCTGCGACTTCGGGCTTATTCAGAATCTTCACGACTTCCGCATTCAGTATATCGATGATTTCCTGCGGGGTGCCGGCCGGCGCCAGCATCGCGCTCCACGAGCCTGCATTGTAGTCGGCATAGCCCGACTCAGCCACGGTCGGTATGTCGGGAAACTCCGGCGACCGTTCGGTTCCGCCCACGGCGAGTAATTTCAGGCGTCCTTCGCGCACGAGTGCGCTAACTGAGGGGAGCGTATCGAACGCCATCGTCGCGACACCGCTAATAAGGTCGGGATGAGCCTTAGCACTTCCGGCATACGGCGCGTGCACCATGTCGAGTCCGGCCATGTCGAGGAACCACTCGGAGAAGATATGAACGTTGCTGCCAATCCCTGCGGAGGCAAAGCCCAGCTGTCCGGGGCGTTCCTTTACATATGCCACGAACTCCGCAAGCGTGTTGACGGGCAGGGTGGCAGGAACCACGAGACCGACCTGCGTACGCGCCAACAGCGAGATCGGCTCGAAGCTCTGGACCGGATCGTATGAAAGGTTCGGCATGAGCGCCTTGCCCAAAACATGCGACTGGACAACGACTTCGAGCGTGTAGCCGTCTGGGTCGGCTCGAGCGACGAATGTGCTGCCAATCGAGCCGTTCGCGCCGGGCCGGTTTTCGACGACGACCGGCTGGCCAAGTGCGGGGGATAGCTGCTCGGCGATCAGTCGCGCGGTGATGTCGCCTTGGCCACCCGGGGCATAAGGCACGATTACTTGTATCGTACGATCTGGATAGGTCTGTGCGATGGCTGGCCCGGCTAGGCCCGCCACAATCGCCAGCAAAAGGGCTCCGCCTTTGAAAAGCTTATTCATTCTCTTGTTCCCTTCGTCTTTTTCATTTGGCCGTGCGAAAGCCCACGGTCAGGCCCGGCGATATTGAGACGCACCATATCTCGCAGAAGCTGGACGATCGCCATCGAGCTTTCGCCTTCGGTACCATCGACGATGAACCGCGAGGTGCAGTACCGCATCTCCCAGCCTCCTGCATCGAGGCATGCTTGAACGATGCGCTTTTCAAGTTCTGGCGTCTGAACGAGATCACGGTTCTTGAGGAGGAAACCAAGCATGGCGGCTATCCCGTATGCGCCCCAGTTGGACACGGAGGCCGGCAGGAAGATGTCGGTTGCGGTCACAGTCACTGCGCCGCCTGGCTTGTCGGTCTGGGTTTCCCGACCATACGGGTGAAAATCCTGCATGAACGGATGGATGCGTCCGAAGCCGATCTCATTGCCGTTGTCGCCGATACCAATAGTCAGGATACCGCGCTCGGTGGCCTTATCGATGAGCGGCGCGATGTTGACACAGCCTTCGGGAGCAACACCCGTCGAATAGTGGACAATGCCGTTCTCGTTCGGACCCAGGCGCTCGATCGTTATGATCGCCTTTGGTTTCAAGTCGTCGAGAAGCTTGCCTGCCCAATCGTCGATTTCGGATTGTACCTCTGGCGCGGTAAGGATCGCCGCGCC